>NZ_JAKPCB010000063.1:0-461 GCF_023347575.1 Brenneria tiliae
TTCGTACCCAGCGATGAATCGCTGGGCTATTAACAAGTGTCCCTGACGGGACAAGGAAGTATCCAGCCGATTCTCTCGTCGCTAACCTAAAAAGCTTGCCCGAAGCGAATCTGAATCTGGCTGCGCGGCAGCGCCTCGAACGCGGGCGGGTTGCCGGGAGCTTGCGGCAACTGGAAACGCGGCGCGCGCAAGAGGAAAGCGTAATCGACGGCGACAGGTCCGAACGGCGTGCGGAGACGCAAGCCTAAGCCGACGGTGTTTGTAAAACGCGCGTCGGAGTTGAAGTTCTCGAGCGCGCTCGCGCCTGTGCGCACGCGCTCTTTGCCGAACAGGTCGCCGACGCTATCGAAAACGTTGCCGCCATCGTAAAACGGCACGAGTTGCAGGCTCTTAGTCAACGGCACGCGGGCTTCGAGGTTGACGAGCGCGAGGGCGTTTCCGCCGACGGGGACGGTGAACGG
>NZ_JAKPCB010000062.1:0-441 GCF_023347575.1 Brenneria tiliae
TCCTAATAATACGTAATCGTCTGCTAGTAACAATAATTTTGTAACACAAACAAGGCTCAACATGCGCCTTGTTTATCTAAGCTACACTTTTTCCCAAAATCACCACATCAGCAATAAATCCGTTCATATCACAAACTTGCTTAAACTTGCCCCATGGCTCAAATCCTAGCTTACCAAACATCGCAAGGCTTGGTGTATTATGCGCAAAAATGAGCGCAACAACTTGCTGCACGCCACAACTTGGCGCAACTTGGATTAAATAATTGACCAACGCCTTGCCCACGCCTTGCCCTTTGGCTTCATCTGCCACATAGATACTGATTTCAGTACTGATATGATAGGCAGGACGCGCGTATAAATCAGATAAACTGCCCCAACCGATGATTTCACCTAAGCTAGTTTGGGAGCGAGTTTGGGCAACCACCAACGGACGATTACCCG
>NZ_JAKPCB010000061.1:0-429 GCF_023347575.1 Brenneria tiliae
GGGATAGCGCAGCAGCGTGCCCATCAGGCCGCTCTCGAGCGGCTCGAGCGCAATGATGTGCTCGCGGTTGGTCAGCACGACGCGGCCGATCGCGACCTTGTTCATGCTGCGGATGGTCTCGCGGATCACCGCGAAGGCGTCGTGGCCGACCTTGCCATCGGGTACGAGATAATAGGGACGGATCAGGTAACGGCTGTCGATGTCGGTCTTCGGCACGAATTCGTCGATCTCGATCGTGTGCGTCGAGTCCAGCGCGATGTCGTCGAGCTCGTCCTTGGTGACTTCGATATAGGTGTCGGTGTCGACCTTGTAGCCCTTGACGATGTCCTCGGAGGTCACCTCGTCGCCGGTCTCGGCGTCGACCTTGAGGTACTTGATCCGGTGGCCGGTCTTGCGGTTGATCTGGTTGAACGAGACCTTCTCGGTATC
>NZ_JAKPCB010000060.1:0-411 GCF_023347575.1 Brenneria tiliae
TTCCGCATGAGCACGGATCGGCGTCGTGCGGTCTTTAGCTTGATGATGCGCCCACCGGCAACGCTTCCGTTTGCGAGGCGGGCGTTTGGGGCGGTGTGTTCGGAGTCGTTGCCACCGGCGCAGTCTCGTCGGTCGCGGGCGCGGCGATGGCTTGCTCGGCGGGCTTGAGCAGGTCGGCGACGAGTCCTGTGCTGCCGCGATGCTCCAACCAGTGGCGATAGGTGACAGAGACGATCGCGACCGCGGGGATCGCGAGGAAGATGCCGGCGAGTCCCGCCAACTCTTCGCCGCACAGGATCGCGAGCACGACCGCGAGCGGGTGCAGGTGTATGCCGCTGCCTACGATGCGCGGATAAATCACATAGTCGTGCACGATCCGCAGCACGATCAGGAACGTCAAAACCCAAATGA
>NZ_JAKPCB010000059.1:0-379 GCF_023347575.1 Brenneria tiliae
TTGAAATAGTGAGGGAGAATGACTAAATGGTTAAAGCTTATTTAGGATTAGGGAGCAATATTGGAAATAGAGAACTACAACTCAATGAGGCTATTAAAATACTTCATGACTATCAAGGTATTCAAGTAACTCAAGTTTCTCATATTTATGAGACTGAACCAGTGGGATATACTAATCAACCGAAATTCTTAAACTTGTGCATTGAGATAGAGACTGAATTGAATCCACAATCTTTGTTAAAATGTTGTTTAACAACGGAACAACAACTTCATCGTAAAAGAGAAATACGTTGGGGGCCTAGAACTTTAGATATAGATATACTACTGTTTGGTGATCAAATTATTGAACAAGATAATTTATCAGTGCCGCACCCTAGAAT
>NZ_JAKPCB010000058.1:0-365 GCF_023347575.1 Brenneria tiliae
ATTAACTCTCTCACGAGTGGTATCTCAAGGTATCTGTAAGTCATGGGGCTATAGCTCAGCTGGGAGAGCGCCTGCTTTGCACGCAGGAGGTCTGCGGTTCGATCCCGCATAGCTCCACCATTAAAAAGACTTCAGAGCGTATTGGCGACAGTATGCTGCGAAGTATTTGCTCTTTAACAATCTGGAACAAGCTGAAATTTGAAACGACGCAGCTGAACATTATCCGCGAGGGTAGTGCTTTTGTTGTGTCAGAGTCTCTCAAAAATCGCAGCCACGAAATGTTCTCTGTAAGAGGACTGAGCGAGCAGTTCAAAGCCAAGGCGCACAGCGCGGAGGAAGCGGAGTGGACTTAATGTCCATGAGCA
>NZ_JAKPCB010000100.1:0-388659 GCF_023347575.1 Brenneria tiliae
TGCAGGTGTTGAGGAAGGAAGGGATGCCGGAAACAGAGCGCGAGACCTTGCTGGCTCTGATGGCGGCAATCCCTGTTATTATTGAGGAAATTTATCAGGAGGATAGATTTTGAGGGGATCTCTCAGGCTCCCGGCGTTTTTTTACGGCGGTCTGTCCTGCCCGCCGCCCTACGGGCCAACGCTGCGCGTTGTTGAAATTTCCTGTGGAAATTTTTGTTTGTCCGCGTTGATGCGGGTAGACTGCTCCACCTGTTTGACTTTGGAGTAGTAACCATGAGCGAAACGACAAGTTGGCAACCCAGCGCGCCTGTCGCTAATTTGTTGAAGCGCGCGTCGATAGTCGCCGCTATCCGGCGATTCTTCACCGATCGCGGCGTTCTGGAGGTTGAAACGCCGGCGATGAGCCGGGCGACGGTAACCGACGTCTTTTTGTGTCCGTTTCAGACTCGCTTCGTCGGGCCGGGCGTCGCGGACGGCATGACGCTGTATCTGATGACCAGCCCGGAATACCATATGAAACGCCTTCTGGCGGCGGGCAGCGGCCCCATTTTTCAGCTGTGCCGCAGCTTCCGCAATGAAGAGTCCGGCAGATACCATAATCCGGAATTCACCATGCTGGAATGGTATCGGCCGCACTATGATATGTACCGCCTGATGAATGAAATGGACGATTTACTCCAGCAGGTGCTGGAGTGTGAAAGCGCGGAAATGCTTTCATACCAGCAGGCGTTCCAGCGTCATCTGGAAATCGATCCCCTGTCGGCGGACAAGGCGCAGCTGCGCGAAGCGGCGGAAAAGCTGGGATTGGGCGACATCGCCTGCCGCGAAGAGGACCGCGACGCCCTGGTGCAGATGCTGTTTGCCTTTGGCGTTGAGCCGAATATCGGGCGCGAAAAGCCGGCGTTTGTTTATCATTTCCCGGCGACCCAGGCGTTGCTGGCCGAAATCAGTACCGAGGATCATCGCGTCGCCGAGCGCTTCGAGGTCTATTTTAAAGGCATTGAGCTGGCGAACGGTTTTCGTGAATTAACCGACGGCGACGAGCAACGCCGGCGTTTCGAACAGGATAACCGTAAACGCGCCGCCCGCGGCCTGCCTCAGCAGCCTATCGATGAAAATTTACTGGCGGCGTTAAAGCAGGGTCTGCCGGAGTGCGCCGGGGTGGCGTTGGGCGTCGACCGCCTGATTATGCTGGCGCTGAATGCCGAAAGGCTGAGCGATGTGATCGCCTTTTCCGTTGAGCGTTCCTGATATCGCCGGGCCGGGCGCGCGCCGCCGCACCCGGCCGATCCCTTCTTTATTATAGGCTTCCCGCCGTGCGGTTACCGGACGTCAACGTTTTTCTATTGCGCGATAAACTCTCCATCCGTACCTGAAGCGGCGGGAACGGCATCACCAGATTGTGCTTGCGGTAATTTTCCAGAATCAACTGATGCAGCTCATGGCGCAGCGGCATGCGGTGGCCCATCTCGGCGGCGAATATACGCAGTTCGAAAATCTGGATCCCCTGTTGCAGGTCAACCAGGAAGACTTCCGGCTCCGGCGTATCCAGGATCAACGAACAGCGGCTAATCGCGTCCTTCAGCAAGCCGGTGACTTCCTTACTGTCGGCATCCGCCGGCGCCGGAACGGTCATCACCACGCGCGTCACCGAATCGGACAGCGACCAGTTGATAAACTGCTCGGTGATAAAGGCCTTGTTCGGCACGATAATCTCTTTGCGGTCCCAGTCGGAAATGGTGGTGGCGCGGGTATTGATGCGCATCACGCTGCCGGTGAGCTCGCGAATGGTGACCGTATCGCCGATACGGATCGGCTTTTCGAACAGGATAATCAGCCCGGAGATAAAGTTGGCGAAAATTTCCTGCAGGCCGAAACCCAATCCGACGCCCAGCGCGGCCACCAGCCATTGCAGTTTGGACCATTCGATGCCGATAAGGGAAAAACCCATCAGACTGCCGATCAGCATCAGGATATATTTGCTGATGGTGGTGATGGCGTAGCCGCTGCCCGGAGAAAGCGCCAGATGCTGTAGCAGCGCCAGTTCCAGCAGGGCCGGCAGATTACGCACCACCTGCGCGGTAATAACGAAGATAAGCACGGCGATCAGCACCGAGCCCAGCGTGATGGACTGTACGCTTTCGACGCCTTTTACCGTACTGCTGACGTCCCACAGGCTGATATTTTCCATAAAAGCGAACGCGGAATGAATTTCCGACCACAGCACAATCACCGAAACCAGCGCGATTAACGTCAGGATAGAGCGCACCAGCTGCAAGGATTTGGCGCTGATGGCGTCCAGATCCACCACAGGTTCTTCAATGGCTTCCGAACCGCTCTCATAAGAGGCGCCGGACGGCGCGTCCTCTTCGCCGCGCGCGCGCTGCGCCAGAATCTCCGAGCGCCGGTTTTTGGCGCGGTCGAAGGCGATACGCCGGCGCTGGATAAGCATCCAGCGGCGGATAATATGATAAACCACCAGCAGAAAGAACCAGATGGAGACCGAGGTTTCCAGCCGCACCAGCAGGGCCTGCGCCGTGGCAAGATAGCCGATGCAGGACGCCAGCGCGGCCGCCAGCGGCGCGCAGATCAGCAGGTTCCACATCGCCCGGTTGACGGAATTCTCTCCCGACCCTTCTTTATCCAGATAAAGGGGAATGCCGGCCCGTTTCAGACCGGTGGTGACCAGGCTCAGCGCCAGACAAAGCAAAATAAAACACAGGCGCCCCAGGGTACTGGAGAATTCGCGATCGTTGAGCTTATCGAAGGTGATCAGCGCCATGATCAACGGCACGATAAAGGCAATCGACAGCCGGTAGTAGCGCATCGCCCGGGCGACCCGTTCCGGCGACCAGCGGAAGTGGACGATAAACAGCCCCTGAGGATGGGAGAACGACGCGCTGATCATCACCACCCACATTAACGGCACCGTGGCGGTTACGCTGTCGCCGATAGCCACGGCCACCGGATAGGGCCAGGCGTTTTGCAACCCGTAACCCAGCGCGGCCCAGAGCACGGGCAGCGGCAGCGCCACCAGAATCGACCAGAACACGGTACGCAGCGTCAGCATAAAATGGTCGAGCGTCACTTTCCCCACCCGGCTGCTGGCTCGTTCCATAAACGCATGGTAATGCCGGCGGGAACTGATGCTGAACCCCACCAGCAACAGCGCCCCCAGCAGCGGGATCACCGTTTCCCGGCTGGTGACCATCATCACCATGGCGCTGCTGAGCTGGGTCAGGGTATCCAGCGACAGCAGGCGGGTAAGGTCCTGCACCAGCTTCAGCGGGTAGGCAAAGGTGATGGGGTCGACATCCGCCACCCAGAAAAGATAGCGGTGCGCCGCTTCCCGGGTTTCGCTTAACGCGTCTTGCAGCTGATTGTTGGCCACCTTGAGTTTGGTCAATTCGAGAATTTGCGTGTCGCAGCCGGAAATCAGCGACGTCAGCAGATCGCGCTGGGTACGCAACTGGTCGGTCAGGATGCGTTGCTGGGTATTGGTGAGCGGCGTGCCGTCATCCTGTTTTGCCTGGTCGACATCGTGTTGCTTATTAATCAGCTCCTCAAAATGCAGGCGCTGTACGCGCAGCTGCGCCATATCGCTGTCCAGCAGCTGCGGCTTGGGCATTTCCGGCAGTCGCGCCACCTGCGCCCGCAGGGTTTCCCCCAGCACCGGAGAAACCCCCAGCCACTGCGCCTGCTCGCGGATGGTGCTCAACGCCTGACGGACCTGCAGAGTATGGGTGGCGGCCTGACGCTGCTGCGAAGCGATAAGGTCCATATGCTGCGCCTGCTGATTCAGGGCCATGGACAGCTCGCGGTTGATGGTCAGCAGTGAACTGATGGCGGAGGGCAAACTTCCGCTTTGTTCCGCCAGCAGCTCCGTTTTTTCCAGCGCCTGCTCCGCTTCCCGTTGACGCAGGCTGTTGATATTGCTGCGTAACCCCTGCAGCAGGGTATCCAGGCGGTCATGACGTTTTTTATACAGTTCGGCGCGTAGGCGGGACAGTTCCTGACGGCTGCTGGCGGACAGCTGCGCCAGCTCCAGCTCGTCAACCCGGCTTTTACGCAGCGCGGATTCCGCCTGCAGCGCGGCTAACTGCGCCTGCCCCAGCGGAGTGGTCGGCGACCCCAGAGACTGGATGCGGCTTTCGATCTCTCCGAGCGAACGGCTGGCTTCGGTTTGCTGCTGGGGAAGCTGCCCCAGAGAATCGCTGATCTCCCGCAGCCGTTCCTGCTCCTGTTGGAGCTGGCGCGCCTGCTCCAATAGCTGGCTGCTGGTTTGCAGGATCTGCTGTTCGAGATCGTTGACGGATTGATTCTCCGTGATGGTCGACGGCTTCTCGTCTTCCGCCGTTATCTGTCGGCGGAGTTCCTGCACCAGCTTGGGAAAATCATCAATAACGCGTTGATACTGCGCCGCGCGCTCGCGTGACTCTTTACGCTCCTGCATGGCGCTCAGGGCGGACTGCAGTTCTTCGACTATTTCGGTCTGATCGGCGGCGCCTTTATTCGCTTCCGCCTGCTGTAATTGCTGGCGTAACTGCGCCTCGCTGGGCACCGGAGCGGCCAGTGAGGCGGTTGATAATAAACATCCCAGCAGAAAAGCCACAATCAGACGCACGTTCATCCTACCTTTCATTTACCACAATAACGGGGGTGATTATTTACGGCGCGGCGGGTTTTCAACCCGGATGGTCCGTGGCGCCGGCGTTGGTGTCCGCATCAGGGCGCGCAAGCGGCCCGGACGTCTCTTCTATGGCGTCGTCCGCCTGTTCATTATCCAGCACCTCAGCGAAAGGTTCGCCCACGCGGGTGACGCTGAGGCAGCCGAGGTGGGCGGAAAACTGAATCCGGCCGGATGAGAACAGGTTGATTACCGTGGAGCCGAGCTTAAAGCGTCCCATTTCCTGGCCTTTCGCCAGTTCGACCGCGCCTTCCTCGCCCGCCTGCGGGTAGGTCCAGCGTTTGATGATGCCTTCGCGCGGCGGCGTCGCCACGCCCGCCCAGACGGTTTCAATACTGCCGACGATGGTGGCGCCGACCAGAATCTGCGCCAGCGGGCCGAATGCGGTGTCGAACAGGCAGATAAGGCGCTCGTTGCGGGCGAACAGATTAGGCACGTTTTGCGCCGTCAGCAGATTGACGGAGAACAGATCCCCCGGCACATAAATCATTTCCCGCAGCACGCCGTCGCACGGCATATGGACGCGGTGATAGTCGCGCGGCGATAAATAGGTGGTGGCGAACAGGCCGTCGCGGAACAGGTCGGCCATGACGTAGTTGCCCGCCAGCAGCGCTTCCAGCGAATAATGGTGATTTTTGGCCTGAATCAGCTTGCCGTCGGCGATGGCGCCCAGCTGGGACAGCACGCCGTCGGCCGGCTGCACCAACCGCTGCGCGTGAGAATCCACCGGGCGGACGTCGGGGCGCAACGGACGGACAAAAAACTCGTTGAAGGTGCGGTAAGCGGCGGTATCCGGCTGCTGCGCTTCCTGCATATTGACCTTGTAGCAGCGGACGAACAGATCGATCGCCAGCTTGGTGAGTTTGCCCGCCGGTTTATCCGCTCCCCAGCCGGCCAAACGGGTCAGCCAGATTTTGGGCAGCCAATACTGTAATTTGATTTTGATGCGATCCAGCACAGTGAGCCTCTTGGATTAGTGATGCGCCATAAAATAGGGGATAAAGGCGGCGCATTGTAGCGATGGATAAGATAAATGTCAGTTATCCGTATCGGAAAAGGTTTTACGTGTTTTTACCTGAGCCATGCTTTCCAGAATGCGATGGTAGTTATCAAAGCGCTCGGCGGCGATTTCGCCGCGTTCCAGCGCCGCGTTAATCGCGCAGCCGGGGTCGTTTTCATGACGGCAATCGCGGAATTTGCAACTGCCGATGTATTGGCGAAACTCAATGAAACCCTGGGTGATCTGATCGGGGTCCAGATGCCAGAGACCGAATTCACGCACCCCTGGCGAGTCGATAACATCTCCGCCGTGCGGGAAATGATACAGCCGGGCGGCGGTGGTGGTATGCTGCCCCAGCCCCGAGTTATCCGAGACCTCATTCACCAGGATACGTTCTTCTTCCAGCGCCAGCAGGGCGTTGAGCAGGCTGGACTTGCCCACCCCCGACTGCCCGGCGAAGATGCTGATGCGTCCGGTCAGCGCCTGCTCCAGCTCGATGATGCCCTGCTGCGTATGGCTTGACACCATAATCACCGGATAGTTGAGGGCGCGGTAGATATCCATCAGACCGTCGACAAACCGCCGGGCTTCGTCATCCAGCAGATCGATCTTGTTGAGCACGATCAGCGGCTCGACCTCCAGCGTTTCGCAGGCGACCAGATAGCGATCGATGATATTGAGCGACAGCTCGGGAAGAATGGCGGAAACGATCACGATCTGATCGATATTGGCGGCGATCGGCTTCACGCCGTCATAGAAATCGGGACGGTTCAGCACGGAACGGCGCGGGTGGACGGCTTCAACAATGCCGCTGATGCCGGACAGAGTTTCATTGCCGGCGCGCCACACCACGCGATCGCCGGTGACCAGCGATTTAATGGTGCGACGGATATTACAGCGATGCACCACGCCGTTTGCGGCTTCCACATCGGCATGCATACCGAATCGGCTGATG
Source organism: Brenneria tiliae (assembly GCF_023347575.1). Taxonomy (NCBI): domain Bacteria; kingdom Pseudomonadati; phylum Pseudomonadota; class Gammaproteobacteria; order Enterobacterales; family Pectobacteriaceae; genus Brenneria; species Brenneria tiliae. The sequence continues at coordinate 6,643 of NZ_JAKPCB010000100.1, forward strand.
ATAATGCCCTCCTGGGCCTCGCCCAGCTGGCTATCTTCCCATACGATCTTGCTTTCGGAATGCTTAAGGCGACGCTGGTGATTGGCGCTGACCCGGCGTTGTTGACCTTTCGACAGTTTCTTTTTGCTCACTGAGCCTCACTTAATACTATTATGATCGCCACGATGCTGTTTATCGCTCATGGAGATTGCAGCGACTATAATAACACCCTATTTGATTAATGCTGGTCACTTAAGACTGGTGTTCTGGATTGACGCGCTATGGTCGTCAACCGGCGGGCAATGGCACAGGCTAAACAGGAATACCTACGATGGTAGATGAAAATAATCTAATCTGGATCGATCTTGAAATGACGGGATTGGATCCCGAGCGGGATCGCATTATTGAAATTGCAACGCTGGTGACGGACGCCAACCTCAACGTATTGGCCGAGGGGCCGGTTTTGGCGGTACACCAGCCGGACAGCCAACTGGCGCTGATGGACGACTGGAATGTGCGCACCCACGGCGCCAGCGGCTTGATTGACCGCGTTAAGGCCAGCAAGGTGGACGATCGCGCGGCGGAGCTGGAGACGCTGGCCTTCCTGCAAAAATGGGTGCCGGCGGGCAAATCGCCCATTTGCGGCAACAGCATCGGCCAGGATCGCCGCTTTCTGTTTCGCTATATGCCGGAACTGGAAGCCTACTTCCACTATCGCTATCTGGATGTCAGCACGCTGAAAGAGCTGGCGCGCCGCTGGAAACCGGAAATTCTGGCCGGTTTTAAAAAACAGGGCACCCATCAGGCGATGGATGATATCCGCGAGTCGCTGGCGGAGCTGGCTTATTACCGCGAACACTTTATTCAACTTTAGCCCGGACCGGCCCGTATCAGAGGGCGTTCGGCGAGCCGGCCGGGCGTGAAACCGGCCCGACGCTCCGGTATGCTGATGGATAAACGTTTTAGCGCCGGATTGCTCTTTTTATCGGCAGTCAGATGGTTTTTCATATTCGGGGGCTTGCGGCCGAAAGGATTTTTCGTATAATGCGCACCCCGTACCGATGCACAATTTGGTATCCGTACGCCACTTCCCGAGCGGGAATAGCTCAGTTGGTAGAGCACGACCTTGCCAAGGTCGGGGTCGCGAGTTCGAGTCTCGTTTCCCGCTCCAATTCTTGTTCTATAGACGGCCACCAAAGTCTGTAGTTCTCTGATTCAACAGGGTAATCGCTCTGTTGAGCATCCGGCGAAATCCATTAAAAACCACCGTCAACCACGCCGAAGTAGTACATTAATCAGTACCAGAAAATCGGGTGCGTTGCGCTTATCATTATGCTCACGTAACTCCCCGTTGCTGTTGGAAATTGATCGTTAGCCAACATTTTGCCGCAAAATATATCTTTATCCCTTACTCGATTTGCCCAACAATTCGGAACGTCCAATAACCGTTCTTTGGCTTCCGGTTAGCTCTGGTTCCGAAAACCCCGCTTGTGCAATCGCCTTATCCAGCCCCTTGAACGTGGCAACACTTTTTGGACTGCGTAATGATGCCATTCCGTCATTCCAGGCATATACCATTTGCTTGGCGACTGTATGCCAGCGAGGTTCATTTTTGGCGGCTTCGATCACTTCCTTACCTACCTCAATGGCCGATTCGCATAAGCGTTCCACCATTTCCGTATACTGTCTCGGTGCGATCCCTAGTCTGGCTTTGCAGAACCGTTCCAGTGTTTTGCCGACAGCCCATGCCTGGCGTCCCTCGACAGATAATCCCGGTGGATTAGTCGCGTAGCGTGGATAGGCCTGCGTCGTTACGATATCGTAGACCGGCGTGTAGGCCACATCTTTCAACGAACTGTAGTACAACGCGATGTTCTTGGCATGACAGTCGGCGTTGCGTACCACATAGTTGGTCAGAAGATGCCAGCTAAACTGCTCCAATTGCTTTCGGACTTTCGCTGCTGGCAGATATGTGCGAGTCGCATTAAGAACGCGCTCAATGGTGGTTGCATACTTCTCGTGCGGCGGAAGCCCCAACAGACTACAGGCATCCTCAATGCCATGCGTTGACAAACCGTTTTCATCAACGTCGAAGCGATCCACGATCAGTACGCAGCCATCATCAGACATACGCGTTTTTGCAACCGGGACGACATGTAAACGTTCCAGAACCCGCATGGTGTAGAACTCGTTGAAGCCTAGATAAGGAGTGCTGTCGTCCGAGCCCTTGATGATATGATGGTTGCTGCGCAGCGTAGGTTTGCCTAACGGTTGGCTTGGGTTCTTGGCATTTTCTTCAGGCGCAATGAATTTGGGCACCATGCCGGAAATGGACGCGCGGGCGTACTGGCGCACAAGGCTGGCAAAGCGTTCAGTGGTGTTCTCCGCCTTCAGTAACTGCTCGATCTGCAAAGGCGCCATCTCTTCAACGGGAGCGCCGCCTTCAGGGGTAACCGTAACTCGACCGATGCCCATGCCACCCACGACGGCCAACAGTGAAAGATCGGTGCCATCAAGCAACGGCCCGAATTCCTCGCGGATAATGCTCAGCAGATAGCCTTCGGGCAGATTCTGTCGAAAGAAAGGATGCAGATCCCGCGGCCAGCGCCAGGGCTCCTCACGAACTGGCATCGTCAGGCTGATAAAGTCTGCTGGGGCCGTGCCGGGCAGGTATTTCAGAATATATTCGTCGCGTTCCCGATAGAGGCTGGCAACGGTTCGTCCGCAAACATGCACATCGAGTTTCATACCTCGTCACCTCGCCGTTGTTCAGCCAGGATATCTTCGATAGTGCGTGTATGACCCGGCCTAACGGGTTGCAGATCGTAGCCTGCGGCCTCAAATAAGCGTACCAGTGCCGAAACGCTCATATCCCCTTTGGCCAACGTTTCCATACGTGCAACCGTGGTGCGGGAAACGCCAGCGCGTTGCGCGAGCGCCTCCTGGCTTAGACCGGCTTCCCGTCGTATGTTGCGCAACATATCGGCGATATCGGCTAATGTGGTCATTGTATCCCTCAGGCTTCAAAAGTGAGTTATAGTAGGTTTACTGTAGCTTAAGGGATACAAATGGGCAATCGTTACGGCTATGTCATAGGATAGATAGCCAAGATCTCGTTTTTGTAGCCTTTAGGCATCAAAACGTGAAAATCAGGACTGAATTGTAGCTTGAGGGATGCATTTTATGGTGTTTAAAACGCCGTCTGGATCAAGGCCAGAATTGAGGTTGGAATGAGCAGGAGAGTTTCAGACATCTTGCCAACTACCCCAATCCAGTACGCAATATAGCCAGACAACCAATTCGGTGTACCGAAAATCCTTGTTGAATCAGCTGATTGATCGAGAAATATTTATCTCGTTTCCCGCTCCAAATTCTTTTCTATAAATGTTCGCCAAAGTCTGTATCTCTCTGATTAAACAGGTTAATCGCTCTGTTGAGCATCCAGCGAAATCCACTGAAAACCACCGTCAACCGCGCCTTGCGGCTTGGTTAAACCTGAATAATCAGTAAACGCTAGTGGGCTAAGTGTCGGTTCAGTACGGGTTCCCTCTATTGTCATCCCTCGTCATCAATTGTATGAGTTTCGGATGTACATAGAGCTTTTCACGGCCTGCGGTTATCTCGTTCAGAACGCCAATTTCACATAGCTGTTTCAAATAAACAGAGGCTGTTTGGCGTTGGGCGATGCCTTTATCGATAAGGTTTGCGATGCGGCAATAAGGCTGTTCAAAAATGACCTGCACCAGTTCGTGGCTGTAGATTTTGGGTAGAGTCTGTCGAATGTGATTTGTGGTAATGGATAGCAATTCACGAACGGCAGCGATTTTTGCCGTGGTCCATATTGATGTCTCTTCAACTGCTTGCAGCATAAATAAAATCCAGGGCTCCCAGTCACCAGAAGCCGTTACCCCACGCAGCAGACTATAATATTCCGCTTTATGGGTGACGATATATCGGCTCAGGTAAAGTATTGGTAACGTCAGCAGTTCTTTTTCAATTAGAAACAGGATGTTGAGAATGCGCCCCGTCCTGCCGTTGCCGTCGGGGAAAGGGTAGATAGCTTCAAACTGGTAGTGTGCGACGGTCATTTTCACCAGCGGATCGATGTCATCCTCTGCGTGAATATAGTTTTCCCAGTTGCCAAGTAGATCTCGGATGAGTGCTTCACCGCTCGGGGGCGTATAAACGATCTTATCGTTGCCGCCGATCAGTACAGTGCCGGGAATTTTACGGATATCAATCTCGACATTTTTCAGCGTGCTGCAAATTCTTACGGCTGTTGATGTGCAGAGAGGCTGTTTTTTTAGGTTTTTGAATCCGTTATAGAGTGCGGTGCGATAGCGCAGCGCTTCTTTGGTGGCAGGATCGGCCTGGCTGTCTTCCTGCGAAAACTGAAAAAGCCTGTCTGACGTGGTGACGATGTTTTCAATTTCGGATGAATCTTTGGCTTCCAGCAAAGGAATAAGGTTGATTAATAGCCTCTGATTAGGCAGCAATTCTCCGGCCTGTTTAAGTTCAGCCAGTGCGGCGCGAGCTTTGATGCAAGCCTTCAAGACAGGCACTGACTCAATCTGATCGCCGTTTGGCGGCAAGCGAGGAAGTTGGTTAAACGGTTCTTTTGGATCCCATGACATAGTTAAAGATCTCGTTTTTATCGACAGGTTTTAAGCATATGTCGATGCGATAAACATGTTCCACTAATATGTCGAAAAAAATGAATTTTATCGACATGTTTTTGAACCATGTCGATGCGATAAACATGTCCCCCCAACCTTATCCCTCAATCAGCACATGCGGTAGATGAAAACCGGATACATTGCCGTGCGCGGGTAACAGAAATGTTTAAGCGCTAAACATTTTTTTAACATCGATTTTCATATGACGATGAAAATTTGCCTTGGCTTGCGTTTTTTGCGCGGCATCTTAGGTGCTTATTAATGGCTTTTTTGCTGTTATTTGGAGTTTTATTTAGTGGATAATTCTATATATCCCGCTATCTTTTATTGTTTTTAGCCTTTTATTTTATTTTTCCAACGGCGTTGAATGCCCGGCTGGTGTCATTCATTTGTCTAAAATTAATAAAGATTGTCTTTCTGGCCTGGCCGCTTTTAATGCGCTCTGCCAATGTGCAAGCGTCGGCACGTTAGGGGGGGCGGAGAGCGTGAGCGACAAGGTTACTCACCAATAATATGAAATGTCACGAGATGTTTATGGGGGCTTGACTTCACTTTGGCCAGTCGTGATAGTTCTATAAAAAGGTAAGTAAAAATCTTTAGGGCCGGGCAGGTTATTTATTTTTGTCTGCGTCCATTTAATTTATGACGATTATTTTTTATTTAGACAAAGGCACTGGCATGGTTTATCCGGAGCAATCCATCTCTCGTCTGACAAAAATGCTTTCTCCGCACGCGCATGCTGCAATCCCCTCGGAGGTTGTAAGAGGGAAAAGACGTTATCATCTTCATTCTTCTGGTGAACAAGTTATCTATTTCCTCGATGAAGGTGAATTTTTAATAAAAAGAACCCGCGATAACAAAGTTATCTCGGTGATCCTGTCTCCGACCATAGTCGGCTGGTCTTTGGCGGCATTGAAGAGTGATGATATCTATATTGAAAGAGTCGACTACGGCAAAATAAGATGCTTGCCATTTAATATCGCGCTAAGGGTGGTTACCGCCTATCAGCGTTTTGATGATGTTCTGATTATCATTAATTTCTGGTTTCATTTTCTGATTGATTTTTGTGCCGATAACGACGGCGATTCGCTATCTATAGTGAAAAATATGCTGCTTTCGCTTAATAAACTGCCGCCGGATGTCCGGCGGCGCTATACCGCGTTAACCTTTATTGCTCAAAGAACCTCGCTTTCTAAAAGCACTATATTCAGGGTGTTAAAGAAGTTGCAGACAGAAAAGCTTATCGAGTTAGAACGCGGAAGGTTAAAAAAAATAGCTTTTAGCCAACCCGTTGTCTGCTGAATCGCCGTCAATGTCGGCATTCGCTTTTCCTCGCATCCCTCCCTTGCCGGCCGCGCTTTTCTCTTCCTGATACAAAGTAAACCCATCGTACCATTCTCGCCTATTGGTTTCCTGCCAGAATAAATTCATTGTTTAATTGTAACGCTGCATGAAATAGTCATTGCTGTTGTATTTTTATATTGATTATTTTCTGGTTTTTTTAATTATTTAAATTGTTCTCGGTCTTATTGGTTCATTTTAATTTTTTCAGAAATGTTAAGTGTCTGATGGGAATGTTTATATAACTAAACAATAAAAAAACATCCATATTCATATGAGAACTATTTATTTATTTTTAATGCTACTAATTACATCCATCAACTACTGATGGTTTGGTTTTTTGTGCTTTTTTATACTTTTTTATGGTGCTTTTATCTGGTTTTTTAGGTTCTCCTGGCGGCGGATTGGTTTTTTTATCCGCATCATTCCGCTTTTGGGTTTTCGCTCACAATTTATTTTTTCGCAAATACTTAGAGGGCAGGGTAAATCCTATGCATGCAGTAATTTCTCCATCCCAGCGCTTCTGGATTTATATAAAGTCAGCCGTTCAGGTGTGCCTTTATATTGATGCCGGATAGATCCCGGTAGGTGAGAAATACCCATGTGGTTGAACGCCACATTCATTTTTTGGACTATTTATCTAGCCTTTTATTGGCAATAAGGAATCGTAAATTATGCGTAAAACTCTACTCAGCGCTTTAATCGGTGCGTCTGTTCTGTCAGCCGGTTTCGCTACTCTGGCTGAGGCGGCTACTACTACGGTTGCCGGAGGCACTGTGCATTTCAAAGGACAGATCGTTAATGCGGCCTGTGCGGTTAGCACCAATTCTGCCGACCAGACGGTTAACCTGGGGCAATATCGCACTTCCAACTTTGCGGCGGCAGGTGCTTACTCCGGTAAAGTTCCTTTTACGATCAAACTTGAAGATTGCGATACCACAGTATCCACTACGGCCTCCGTTGCCTTTAGCGGATCGTCCGACAGCAGCGATAACACCGTTCTGACCACCAGCAACATTAGCGGCGGGAGCTCCGGCGCCGCTTCTGGCGTAGGTATCGAAATCAGCGACAGTAAAGGCACCGTACTGTCGCCGAACGGCGCCGTTTACTCCAACGCGCAAACGCTGACCAACGGCAGCGGTAATACCCTGAATTTCAACGCGCGCTATAAATCCACGCTGGATGCCGTTACCGCGGGCCAAGCGGATGCGGATGTCACTTTTACCATGAAGTACGAATAACTATCGGCACATGCAGGGACGAGGGACGGCTGCCAGGGACGGCGCCATTTCCGATTATCAGAAGAGACGGCGTTATGGGAAAGACAATCGCCGATTCCAGCGTTTCCGTGGTTCCGACCCCGAGCATGGTTACCGGGCGCGCCGCATCGTCGGCTGCGGAACGGAGCGCGGCGGGTCTGATACCCAGCATAGCCCGCACCAATACATCGTATGGCCGTCAATCAGTTATTTTTCATCTATGAGGTTTTGCGTGTTTAATACAACTTTTTTCCGCCTCGCTCTGGCTGGCGCGGCGTTTCTTTCTCTGGCGACGCTGTCGCTGGCGGCCAAAGCCGGCGGCGTGGAATTAGGCGCGACAAGGGTCATCTATCCCGCCGGGGCGGCTCAGAGCTCGCTGGCAATCATCAATACCGATAATAAAACCCCTTTTCTTATCCAGTCCTGGGTTGAGGACAGCAGCGAAAAAAAGAGCGCGGACTTCGTCGTTACGCCGCCGTTGTTCGTCGCCAAACCCTCGGGAGAAAACACGCTGCGTATCATGTACGTGGGGGGCGAACTGCCGACCGACCGGGAGTCGGTATACTGGATGAACGTAAAAGCGATTCCGTCCGTCGACCGCAACGCCATTCAGAATAAAAACGTGCTGCAACTGGCCGTTCAGTCGCGCATCAAACTGTTTGTCCGGCCTGAAGGTCTGGCGCAGAGTCCGAGCGATGCGCCGGCTCAGCTGCGTTTCCACCGTCAGGCTGATTCCCTCGCCATCACCAACCCGACGCCCTATTTCGTCACGCTGGTCAACTTCAATATAGGCGCACGAAAACTTCCCAACACCATGGTGCCGCCAAAAGGAAACGCCTCCGTCGCACTGCCCGCGGATGCCCGCGGCGAGGTGGCTTTCCAGTCGGTCAACGACTATGGCGCCAATACCCCCCGGACTACCGGCACTATGCAGTAGTTGCGGACCGGGGCGCCGGTGAGGCCCGAACCGGGCATGGAATAAAGGAAACGTCGGCCGCGTTACGCGGTACGTTCCGTCACTTCTTCAGGAGTTTTTCGTATGCGGCCATTTTATTGGAAGCGCAGCCCCAGACATCAACGCGCAACGGCGGGATGGCGCCGGTCGCCGTTATGCCGGGCCATCGCATTATGCGCGGCATTACCTGCGGTCAGCGCTTATGCCGAACTGTTTTTTAATCCGGCGTTCTTGTCCAACGACCCCGCCGCGGTAGCGGATCTGTCTCGCTTTGAGCAAGGGAAAGGGCAGGCGCCGGGCGTCTATCACGTCGATATTTATCTCAACGGCGAATATATGGCGACGCGCGATATTCAATTTAACGAGCGCCAGCCGGAATCCGCCGACGCGGAGCAGGGGGATGATTCGGGGCTCGATCCCTGCATTACCCGTCCCCAACTGGAGGCGTTCAATGTCAATACCAAGGCGTTTCCGCCCATCGCCAACGCGCCGGCGGATCAGTGCGTGGCGCTGACGCGCCTCATTCCGGATGCGCACACGACCTTTGATTTCGAACTACAGCGCCTGAATGTTACTCTTCCCCAGGCGTCGCTGAACAACAGCGCCCGCGGCTATATCCCGCCGGAGCAGTGGGACGACGGCATCAACGCCGCGCTGCTGAATTACGATTTCACCGGCAGCAACACCTCCGGCGACGACAGCAGCAACAACTACTTTCTCAATCTGAACAGCGGGCTTAACTGGGGCGGCTGGCGGCTGCGCGACTACTCCACCTGGAACTACTACAGTTACCAGGGGCGCCGTACTCACGACTGGCAGCACGTTAATACCTATCTGCAACGCACCATCGTTCCGCTAAAGAGCGAGCTGACGCTGGGCGACAGCAGCACGTCGAGCGAGGTGTTTGATAGCCTCGGTTTTCGCGGCGTACGGCTGGCCTCCGATGATAATATGCTGCCGGACAGCCTGCGGGGATTCGCGCCCACCATCCGCGGCGTGGCGAAAAGTAACGCCCGCGTCACCGTGCGGCAAAACGGCTATGTGATTTATCAAAGCTATGTTCCGCCGGGCGCTTTTACCATCGACGATCTCTACCCCACCACTTCAAGCGGCGACCTGGTGGTGACGGTAACCGAAAGCGATAACAGCACCAATAGCTTCACCATCCCCTATTCGGCGGTACCGGTGCTACAGCGCGAGGGGCGCGTCAAGTATGCGCTGACCGCGGGTCAGTACCGCAGCAACTACAGCCAGCAGGATAAACCCGAATTTGCTCAGGGCACGTTGATCTGGGGGCTGCCCGCCGGCGTCACGCTGTATGGCGGGTCGCAGCTGGCGGATAACTATCAATCCATGGCCCTTGGCGCCGGTAAGAACTTGGGGGAATGGGGCGCGTTTTCGGCCGACGTCACCCAGGCCTACAGTACGCTGGCGGATGGCAGCGATCATCAGGGCCAGTCGTTGCGCTTTTTATATGCCAGATCGTTAAACGCCTTAGGCACCAACTTTCAGCTACTGGGCTACCGTTACTCAACGCAGGGTTTCTACACCCTGGATGAAACCAGCTATAAGCGGATGAGCGGCTATAGCATCGATACGGTAAATGTCCGACCGATTTACCAGGACTATTACGACCTCAACCATACTAAAAAAGGTAAGGTTCAGGTGAATATCACCCAGCACCTGGGGGAGAACGGAACGCTCTTTTTCACCGGCAGCCGACAGGACTACTGGCACACGGACAAGACCGCCGATTTGTGGCAGGCCGGCTACAGCGGCTCCTGGGACGGCATCAGCTATAGTCTGACCTACAGCTATAACAAGAACCTGGGCGCAGAGGCGGATCGCCTCGTGGCGTTTAATCTCTCGTTGCCGTTAGGCCAATGGCTTAGCGGCGGCGGCCGCAAAACCGATATAACCCATTCATCCAATTCATCCTACCTGACCTATAACGCCAATACCGACACCCACGGACGCAATATCCAGCAGGCCGGCGTCAGCGGCACGCTGCTGGCCGACAACAATTTAGGCTACGGCGTGCAGCAGGGTTACGGCAGCCAGGGGATCGGCTATAGCGGCAATGCCAGCCTCAATTATCAGGGCGAGTACGGCAACAGCAACGTCGGCTACAACTACAGCAAAGGGTTCCGGCAGGTACATTACGGCGTAAGCGGCGGCGTAGTGGCGCATGCCGATGGCGTCACCCTGAGCCAGCCGTTAAGCGATACCAACGTGCTGGTCAGCGCGCCCGGCGCCGGCGGCGTAAAACTGGAGGACGTCACCGGCGTCAGCACCGACTGGCGCGGATACGCGGTGGTGCCCTACGCCACAACCTACCGGCGCAATCGCATCGCGCTGGATGTCAACACGCTGAACAACCATACGGAAGTTGACGACGCCGTAGTGAACGTCGTGCCGACGCGCGGGGCGCTGGTGCGCGCCAACTTCGATGCGCGGGTGGGGGTGCGTGCCTTGATCACGCTACGGCAGCGCAGCGGTAAACCGGTGCCGTTTGGCGCCGAAGTGCGTCGCGCCGACGGTAGCGGCACGGCGATTGTGGGCGATAACGGCCAGGTTTTCCTCTCCGGACTGTCGCCCAAGGGCGTGCTGCAAGTTGCGTGGGGGGCGTCTGCGCAGCAACAGTGCGCCATCAATTATGCCCTGCCGGCAGGGAGTGAAAACAAGCCGATGACTTATGCTAAGGCGGAATGTTTATGATCAATAAAATGAAAATGTTAATCAGCGCGTTGGATGGAAAACGGCGGTGGCTATGCCCGGCGGTATTGCTGTTTCTTTGTCCGCAGTATGTTTTCGCGACGCAGTGCAATACCGCCGCCGGCTCGCCCGTGACCTATGATTTTGCCTTTCAGTTTACTTCACAGCAAAACACCATCGGTTATACCACCGGATGGAATGAAAAAAGGGACAGCGGTTCGTACACCATTAGCGGGGGATGCAATAACAAGGATACGGTCTATTACACCGCCCAGCCCGGCCCGTCGCTAAGCCTGGCCTCTTCGGAGAGCGGCATGAACTGGTATGATATTACCGGCAATGATTACCTGCAGATTGCCTCGCAGATGTATGTGTATAACGCATCGGGCGGCAGTACCTATAACAATGTTCCCTTTGTCGACCTATCGAATAATTGCAACGGCAGATGCGGCGGACAGGCGACGACGGGCAGCCGGGTGCGGGTGAATTTTCGTATCAAGCGCAAGTTCGTCGGCGTGACCACCATCCCGTTGACGCCGGTTTTCTATCTATACGGCAACCAGGGAGGGACGGGGCAGGGAACCGGCTCGCCGCTGGTGGTCGGATATATGAGCGGATCGATGACGGTGCCGCAAAGCTGTACGCTCAACTCGGGGCAGGTCATCGCCATCGATTTTGGCACTATTTCCACCGGGGCGTTCAAAACGGCCGGCGCCAGACCCGACGGCGTCAACCCGGTGAGCCGGACGATAGGCATTACCTGTAACGGTATTGACGCTCAGGCCAGTCTGACTCTGCGCGTCCAGGCGGATAATACCTCCGGCAATATCATCGTATCCGATAATCCCGACGTCGGCTTTGTGATTACCGATAGCGGCAGCAGCCCGCTGACGCCGAACGATCTCTCCAGCGTGCTGCCCTTTACCCTTGATGACGCCAACAGCGCCAATGTGACCATCACGGCCTATCCGGTGAGCGTGACCGGGAATAAGCCGGCGGAGGGCGTTGTGACCGCGCTGGCTTATTTGCGAGTCGATTTTGCCTGAGGAGGAGAAAGGGATGATAGGGCCTTATAGAGCGAAACGTCATACGGGCGCCTGCGCCAGGAATATGGGCGCGGAGGGAAAGCGAAGAGCGGAGATGGTCGGGAACGGCGCCGCTCTGGCGCGCGGGCTGCTGGCTAGCGCGATCCTGTGCTGCGCGCCATTCGCCCACGCCGATTTGGGAATGTCCAATATCCAGCTTACCGCGACGCTGGTGGCAAACGGGTGTTCCGTCAGCGTGGGGTCTCAGGAGCAAACCGTCGATATGGGCACCAGAGCGTCGAAGCAGTTCACCGCCGGCAACCGCAGCGCGCCGCCGGTCAGATTCGTCATCAATCTTGAGAGCTGCGGTCCGGCGACGTCCGGGGTAGAGACCGTTTTCAACGGCACTATCGACGGCGACGACGGCACGCTGCTGGCGCTGAGCAGCGACAGCACCGCCGCCAACCTGGGGATCGCGATTCTCGATAAAGATTACCAGCGTATTCCCATCGGCCAGAGCGGCACGGTCTATCCGCTGACCGCCAGCGCCGGCAGCGCGCAGCTGGTGTTCTACGGACAATACGTGGCGACGAAAAATAGCGTGATTCCCGGCACGGCCAACGGGGATGTGACCTTTACGCTGAACTATCAGTAAATCCGCGTCGTGCCTGGCGGCGGCTTTCAGAAGAGGGGCGGGAAACCGGCAACGGCGGCAATGGTGCTAAACTTTTATTTATTGCTAGCCTGCGCCAACCGTTTTCCGCCGGCCGCTTAAAGGTTTGGGCGTGGTTGGCTATCCGTTGAAAGGAGCGCCTCGCCATGAAAATCATCGGTTTCCCGTCGTCTGGGTACGTATTGGCCGTCCAGCGGCCTGACGGCGAGCGCTATTGATGTTGACGCCTGAACGTCGTTCTTCGTCCTCCCTCAGCCGCTTCCAGCCAGCCACTCAATCGTGGTTCGCGTCGGCTTTCGCCGCGGCGACGCCGGTGCAGCAGGCCGCCTGGGCGGCGATTGGCGCCGGCGACAGCACGCTGGTGATCGCGCCCACCGGGTCCGGCAAGACGCTGGCCGCCTTTTTGCACGCCATCGATCGGCTGTTTCAGGAGCGTGAGGATAGTGCCGAGCGCGCGCGTCATACCGCCACCCGGGTAGTCTACATTTCACCAATCAAGGCGCTGGGCGCCGACGTGCGGCGCAATCTGCGCGCGCCGCTGGAGGGCGTCGGCGCCGCCCGCCGGCAGCGCGGCGACCCGCAGGTGGAACTGACGGTGGGCATGCGCACCGGCGACACGCCCGTCGCCGAACGCGCCGCTCTGCTGCGGCGTCCGCCGGATATTCTGATCACCACCCCCGAATCGCTCTATCTGATGTTGACGTCGAAAGCGCGCGAGACCCTGCGCGGCGTGACTACGGTGATTATCGACGAGATTCACGCGGTGGCCGGCGGCAAACGCGGCGCGCATCTGGCGCTGAGCCTGGAGCGGCTGGACGCCTTGCTGTCCGCGCCGGCGCAGCGTATCGGTTTGTCGGCGACGGTGCGCCCGGTGGAGCGCGTGGCCGATTTTCTGGGCGGCGCGCTGCCGGTGACGGTGGTCAATCCACCGGCGAGCCGCACGCTTGAGGTGAAGATCGCGGTGCCGGTAGAGGATATGACCGATATCCCGGCGCGCGGCGCGGCGAATTCGACGGCGGAGACGACCGGGCGCGCCGGGTCGATTTGGCCGCACGTGGAGGCCGGCATCCTGGAGCAGATTCTTTCCTGCCGCTCCACCATTGTCTTCGCCAATTCCCGCGGGCTGGCGGAGAAGCTGACCGCGCGCCTGAATGAACGCTACGCGGAGCGCTGCGCCGCCGCTCTGCACCTGGAGGAGCCGGCCGCCAACTACGTCTCCTCGTCGGGCGGCACCGGGAAACGCGCCGCCGGCGAACCGCCGATCCTCGCCCGCTCTCATCATGGCTCGGTGTCGAAGGAGCAGCGGGCGGAGATTGAAACCGCGCTCAAGTCCGGCGAATTGCGCTGCGTGGTCGCCACCTCCAGCCTGGAGCTCGGCATCGACATGGGGCTGGTGGACCGGGTGATCCAGGTCGGCGCGCCGCCTTCGGTGGCGAGCGCGCTGCAACGGGTCGGGCGCGCCGGTCATCAGGTGGGCGGCGTCTCGAGAGGGGTGATTTATCCGCGCACCCGGCGCGACCTGATCGACGCCGCGGTGACGGTGGAACGCATGCTGGCCGGTCGTCTGGAGGCGCTGGCGCCGCCGCGCAACCCGCTCGATGTGCTGGCGCAGCACACCGTCGCCGCGGTGGCCGTGGAGCCGCTCAATATTGATGAGTGGTATGCGCGGGTGCGGCGCGCCGATCCGTTTCGCGCTCTGCCGCGCAGCGCCTTCGACGCCACCCTCGACATGCTGGCCGGGCGCTATCCCTCGGAGGCGTTCGGCGAATTCCGTCCGCGCCTGATCTGGGACCGCGCCAGCGGCCTGCTCACCGCCCGTCCCGGCGCGCAGCAGTTGGCGGTCATCAGCGGCGGCACCATCCCCGATCGCGGCATGTTCAGCGTGATGCTGCCGGAAGGCGAGGAGCAGAGCGGCGCGCGGCGGGTCGGCGAACTCGACGAGGAGATGGTCTACGAATCGCGGGTGAACGACGTGATCACCCTCGGCGCCACCTCCTGGCGCATCCAGCAGATCACCCACGACCAGGTGGTGGTGATCCCGGCGCCGGGGCGTTCCGCCCGATTGCCGTTCTGGCGCGGAGACGGACTGGGGCGCCCGTCCGAACTGGGGGAATCCATCGGCGCTTTTCTGCGCGAGGTGGAGGCGGCGACGGGCGGCAAACGACGCCTGACTAGCGAGGACGGCCCGCTGGCGGCGCGCCTTACCGCCGCGGGATTGGACGACAACGCCGTCAATAATCTGCTCGAGCTGGTGGCGGAACAACGCGAGTCCACCGGGGCGCTGCCCACCGATCGCACGCTGGTGATTGAGCGCTGCCGCGATGAGAGCGGCGACTGGCGACTGATGCTGCATTCTCCCTATGGTCAGCGCGTGCATGCGCCCTGGGCGTTGGCGATCGCCGCGCGCATTCGCCAGCGCCTGAAGTTCGATCCCGCCGTCGTCGCCAGCGACGACGGCATCATTGTTCGCATACCGGACGGCGTCGGGCGGGTTCCCGGCGCGGAGATGTTCGTTTTTGATCCGCAAACGCTGCGGCGGATCGTCGCCGATGCGGTAGGGCACTCGGCGCTGTTCGCCGCCCGTTTCCGCGAATGCGCGGCGCGCGCGCTGTTGTTGCCGCGACGCCGTCCCGGCAAGCGTTCGCCGCTGTGGCAGCAGCGCCTGCGCGCCGGTCAACTGCTGGAGATCGCCCGCGAGCATGACGATTTTCCGCTATTGCTCGAAGCCGCCAGAGAGTGTTTGCAGGACGTTTACGATCTGGACGCGCTACAGGCGCTGCATCAGCGCCTGCACGACGGCGCGGTGCGGATGCTGGAGGTCGCCACCGAGATCCCTTCGCCGTTCGCGGCCAATTTACTGTTCGGCTACGTGGCGGAATTTATCTATCAGGGCGATGCGCCACTGGCCGAACGCCGGGCGTCGGTGCTGTCGCTGGACAGCGGGCTGCTCGGCGAACTGCTGGGGCAGGGCGAACTGAGCGAGTTGCTCGATCCGCAGGTGGCGGCGCAGGTGGAACAGGAATTACAGCGCACCACGGCGGATCGCCAGGCGAAGGGCGCGGAGGGCGTGGTCGATCTGTTGCGTGAGCTCGGCCCCCTGTCGCTGGCGGAAATTACGGCGCGCCTGGCCGATGCCGACGCGTTACCGGAGTATCTGGAACAGTTGGCGGCGCGCCAGCGGATTATTCCGCTGTCTCTGGCGGGCGAGGCGCGCTGGGCCGGCGTCGAGGATGCCGCCCGTCTGCGCGACGGGCTGGGCGTCGCGCTGCCGCCGGGCATTCCCGCCGTTTTCCTGCAAGCGGTCGAGGAGCCATTACGCGACCTGATCGCCCGCTATGCCCGTACCCATGCGCCTTTTACCGCAGCGCAGGCGGCGACGCGCTTCGGGCTGGGCGTCGCCGTGGTCAATGAGCAACTGGCGCGCCTGCGCGATCGGGGGCGGCTGTTGCCCTGCGACGTCGCCGACGGCGAGGCGGAAAACGACGTCGACAGCGGCGCCAGACGTCGGTGGGTTTGGGAAGAGGTATTTCGTCGCTTGCGGGCGCGCGGGCTACAGGCGGCGCGCGCGGCGACCCGGCCGGTATCGCGCGAGACCTTCGTGCGCCTGGTGCTGGAGCGGCAGGGCCTGCTCGCCGATGCCGCCGCGTCGGCGTCGGCCCAGGAGCTGCCCGCGGCGCAGGGCGCATTTGACGGAATTGACGGCGTCGCGCGCGTGGTTGAGCAACTGGCGGGGGTGGCGTTGCCGGTTGCGCTGTGGGAAAGCCAGATTTTCCCCGCCCGGGTGCGTGACTATCGGTCGGCCATGCTGGATGAGCTGATCGCCGCCGGCGAGGTGCTTTGGGCCGGCCACGGCGCGCAGAGCGACGGGCTGGTCTCCCTGCATCTGCGCGAGCTGGCGGGCGAAACGCTGCCGCTGCCGGAGGAGGAAAGCGCCGCCTCGACGCTTTCGACGTTGCAACGGGCCATCCTCGAGGTGCTTGCCGACGGCGGCGCCTATTTTATCCGCCAGCTGGCGCCGCTCGCCCAGGCGCGCCTGTCGCTTGTCGACGGGCAGCGCGTTTCGGCGCCGGTCACGCCGGAGGAGACGACGGAAGCTTTGTGGGCGCTCGTCTGGCAAGGGCGGGTCACCAGCGACAGCTGGTCGCCGCTGCGCGCGCTGAGCGGCTCGCGATCTCCGGCTCGCGCGCGTCCGACCCGTTCCCAGCGCCATCGGCGCCAGGTGGTCGGCTGGGAGCCGGTGTGGCAGCCGGTCAAATCCGCTGCGGGGCGCTCCCGCAGCGGCGAGGCGGCCCTGGCCGGACGCTGGTCGCTGCTGGCCGGCGAACCGGTCAACCCCACGCTCAGAATGCTGACCTGGGTCGAGAATCTGTTCGATCGCTACGGGGTGCTCAGCCGCGGCGTGGCAATGGCGGAGCAGGTGCCGGGGGGCTTTGCCGCGCTTCAGCCGCTGCTGCGCAGAATGGAAGAGGCGGGCCGCGTGCTGCGCGGACGATTCGTCAGCGGATTGGGCGCCGCGCAGTTCGCCGAGCAGGGCGGCATCGAACGTCTGCGGGAGCTGGCGCAGGCGCCGGACGGCGCGCCGGTGGCGATGTCGGCCAGCGATCCGGCCAATCCCTTCGGTTGGCTGATGTCCTGGCCTCCTCACCGTTCAGGCATTCGCCCGGCGCGGCGCGGCGGCGCCATCGTGGTGATCTGCGACGGTAAGCTGGCGTTCTATCTGGCGCAAAGCGGCCGCCAACTGCTGACCTACGGGGAGAAAAATGCGACGGAGGATGCCGAGTGGTTCGCCGCCGGCGCGCGTGCGCTGGCGGCGGCGCTTAAGCGCGAGAAATCGCGGGTGTTCACGCTGGAGAACGTCGACGGCCGGCCGGCGGGAGCCAGTCCGGTCGCCAACGCGTTATCCGCCGCCGGCTTCTCGCGCGTGCCCAAAGGGTACGCGTGGTACGGCTGAGGCGGCGGGTTCCCGCCTTGCCGCCTGGCGGAGTAGGGATATACCTCGTCGATTTGCAGCCAGTTGGCGTTGTTATAACCAATCAGACGGCGACGAATGAGAAAGGGCTTGCCATGCTCGGAGAACCGGTTCATAATGCGCCCATTCCAAACGCCGACTTGTATTAAAGTCTGTTTAATCAATCGGTTATCAAATAAAGCTTCGAATGAATAAGCTGTTTGGAATACCCACCATATGCGGGAATAGCTCAGTTGGTAGAGCACGACCTTGCCAAGGTCGGGGTCGCGAGTTCGAGTCTCGTTTCCCGCTCCAATTCTTGTTCTATAGACATCCACCAAAGTCTGTAGCATCCTGATTCAACAGGGTAATCGCTCTGTTGCGCCTCCAGCGAAATCCGCAGAAAACCACCGTCAACCACGCCGAAGTAGTACACAAATTAGTACCAGAAAATCGGGTGCGTTATAGGTGCGGATTGTTTGCTGAGTCGCTTCCCTGTGCGCGGTACACCTCTCTTCAATCTTGAAGGAGGCAACCCCTATGGCGTTAACCGATGCCGTCGCCCGGCAGGCCCGCATCACCGGCAAAGCCTACATACCGCCAGCAATCCAAAGCCGCGGCGCAGAATACCTTTGCGGCGGTATTCCGCCAGTGGAGCGATTTCAGGGCGCCGAGTCTGGAATCCGGGCGACAATCTCGACGGAGCTTAACGAACTCGGCTACCCGAAAAAGTGGATCGAAGTGCAATTATCCCATGCCGATCCTGATAAGATCCGGGCGGCCTATAACCATGCGGTTTACGTTGAGCAGCGGCGGATGATGATGCTGATGGGATCGATCGAGAGCAAGCGGGCAAGGTGGACAAATTCTACGATGCCTAACCGGCGCTCTCCGTTTTCGACCTTGGCGATAAACGACTGAGGGCGATCCAGCGCATGAGCCAGACTTGCCTGCGTAACCCCTTTCGCTATACGCGCCTCGCGCAGCGCCTTGATAATGCGTTGATATTCATCGGAGTAAATGGAAGCCATCTGATCAATTCCGTTAGAAAGGCCGGATTGACTATCAATGACGGATTGATTTATCCCAAAACAGGATAACTAATGAAATGCGTTATGAAGAGGCGTTAGAGAGATGAATAAAAATGACTGGCATCCTGCTGATATCATTGCATCTTTGAGAAAGCAGGGAACAACGCTGGCTGCGGTTTCCAGAGAGGCAGGGCTGGCATCGTCCACGTTGGCGAATGCGCTGACGAGACATTGGCCAAAGGGAGAGCGCTTACTTGCTGATGCACTGAAAAAAAACAACCAAAAGAGATCTGGCCTTCACGCTATCAGGATTGATCCTACCCAGCAATAGTGGACACGCAGCTAAGCGAGTAAACTCTCAACCAGAGGTGACTCATGACAAAGCCTACATCTGTGCCATCGTGAACCTGTAGGTCTATCCTGCATCTCGAAGTTTATTGATTATATAATCAGCTAACATATAAACTGAGTTTTTAATTAATCATATTACTATGACTTTAAATTATAAAAGGATAACGGTGATGCAGAAAAAAACCATTTCCCCTTAACAACTATATTTATCATATGTCTGACATTTTTTTATTCTATATATGTTCCATACTCCCTAACGGGTAGTTTTATGGGTGAAATAAGCATTCTGGATTTAGATAAGTTTGGGGGGGTAACGCCAAGTAAACTGTATGATTTTGAAATTTGGAGATTACTGGTTTCTCAATTCATACATGTTAAGCAGATTCATATGATTTACAATGTGTTATCTTTTTTCATATTAGGTGTTTTATTAGAAAAACATATTGGTTCTCGATTTTTTTTCGCTTTATGGTTTACTACTGGTGCATTAGGAACCCTTTATAGTACTAATTTTGTAAGTTATCCTTGGAATATAGGGTCAGGAGCATCTCAAGCTGTGTTGGGTGTTTCTTCTTTCGCTTTATTATTGGTTTTGGTTAAAGAAAATACGACTAATATGTTAAAGTTTGCTGTTGTTTTTGCTATATTGCCAGCAATGGCCTTGGATATTATTTATGCGCATTATCCAAAACCTGGCCATGTGCTTTCCATTTGTGTCGGTCTTGTGTTGAGTATAGTTTATTACAGAAAGCATAAACTATATTTTGATAATAAAATTATTTAAAAAATTGCAAGTTACACATAAACTATGCCAGTACTCATTGAAGATGCTTGATTTTTTTGACAGTACGCTGCCAGAAATAGTGGACTCATTAGCGTCCCGAACTCACGACAATTTTCAGGCGCTCAAACCTGTATCGTGATGTATCACGAGTATATGCCGTTATTCATATTATTTATGCTGCCATTCTGATGGCGAATTTATCTCACCGTACCAGATGTATAAAGCAAGAACGGGTTCTTTTTGTGCCTGAGTAGCATGTGGAACATTACTGTGGTGGAAAATTAGCTCGCCTGGCTTGCGAGGATGGTAGTCAGTTCACAGTAAAATTTTGTTCATGAATCATGAGCAAACTTTACTGTGAACAATCAATGAATTAGTCGCGACTCAACCTGAAACAGTTCAATAGCAAGGTTTGATTAAATTTAACAGTCGGCTATGAGCGATCAACAGACGCTCAGGTTAACTCATTTGTGGACAAAACCTTCATAGAAGTTAGCATATGTTCCACATATGTCTGATTGCTCACTATATAGTATTAAAGTTTTAAGGCAGCGCGAAGCTCTGAAATGGAAGTCCGACTACACAGCAGCTTATTGCTTGTGATTAAAATGTGTCCCCATCATAAAGTCCCATCGCCTTAGCTTGCTCACGGATTTGTTCTTCTGTGATATCAGGGAAAGATTCAAACCAACTCCGAATACCTATGAGATTTTCATCTGTTTCTAGCAAGTATTCAAAATACGGTTTATATTTTTCTGGGATTAATCCCATGAGCCTTTCTGCCTGTCTTGGATAGAAGAAACCGGATGCTGGTGGATTAAACCCGAACTTTGTGTCAAGGTCAAAACCTTGAAGTAAAAATGGGTTGCTGGCAGCTACAATAACTGCAATATATGACACGCTCAAAATGTAAGCATCAAGTGCAGACTTGCAACTTTTTTCTGTGAAAGCAGGGACTCCGATACCATTGATAACGGAATAAATTGGGCTGATTTCAAAAAAAGAATTTTCTGTTCCTTTAACGTGGACAATGTCGGAAAATTTCCAGAAAACTGAGAGGATATCCTCTAGCCAGTTATATTGATTATTTAAGTTCTCAAAATAAGCTTTCTTGGCGAGAGCTTCACATGCCCTTTTAAAATTAGGTGTGCTTCTGTCAGATTTCATCCATTCCCTTGCTTTCAAGGAAACTGTATTATCAGAAACATAAAACGCACCGGTTATGACAAGCTCAATAGCTCTCCTATATGAGTCATATGCGTGCTTAAAATGACCTTTAAGTATTAAGCTTAAGCTTTGATCTAATTCTTGTGATGCTTCTACCCAAGGGAAAAAGTCAACTTTAGCAAGACTATTCACATCTCCCTTTGGAGCTTCAATTAGATCATGGTGACAAAAATCGATGGCTTCTTGAAGCTGAACACGATTCTCATATCGCTCATTGATGTATTCGACACAACATTTCATCGAAGTCGAAGCGGATTCAAGAAGAATCATTCTTCTTGCTTCAAAATGGTCGCTTGGCAGGTCAAATGGATTCATAATTTACACATTGAATGGTCACCATTGCTCTAGACAATTTGCAGTATTATTAAATTTTGGTCAACTCGGTAGTGCCAGTTTTTGCATCTTTTAAGCTGCTGACACGGAAAGGGCGGGAACGTGTTAGCTCATTACAGCAACACACCTAGGGGAAAAAGCGAGTTAAAGACAAAGTCTGCTTTTGACATGAGCAGCCGGCTAGATCTGACCCAGAGTAGCAAGATGTCAGATTAAATATAATTCAGTACACCTTAACTCTGTTAACACCAAGCGATTTTGTCGTACTTTAATTACCACGCCCAAGCCGCCATCAAATGCCAAAGCCCTCTCGAAACCGATCAATCTGATGCATCCGCTCGTGCAGAGCCACCACTATACCGATGTCGCCGTTTGATAGTTTGTGTCAGTAGACGACATGTTGCTCGTAGTGAAAGAAGAAACCTTCTACTCCAAATTCAGCAGGTATCGGTCGCGATACGACTTCATGGGTTTTTATCCTGTCAATTGCTTGAAAAATGAAGGTAATGTAGCGATCCGCTTGCTCTGTACCCCATCGCTCGCACGTGTATCGGTAGATCTCGTCAAGACGACAGGAGGAGGCTTCCTGTATACGAACATTAGCCATAGAGTCAGACCTTGAGTCGTGCGAATGCTTCCGCTTCTACCCTTTCTTTGTCCCGGCGGGTCAGATCCCGGACGTACTCTCTGAAGTTGTCGTAAGCGCCGTTTTCGCCTAGGTTGACGGCCACGAAGTCGCTCAGCGGCCCTTTGAGGCGAACGGTCATTGTCGTGGTGCGGGGGACATGGTGTGTTCCTCATGTGTCCTCGCGATTACCTTGATCTCGAACTGAAAGCCATAAAGCCAAGTGACACCGACGGCTGTCAGCGTTGGATGAGGCGCCTTGCCCCAATATTCCGGCACGACCCGCCAGATCGTCTCGAACTTCGGTTCGGGATCGACCATGAAGACGGTAACGTCAACCACGTCGTCGAACGAACTGCCGGCAGCCGTCAGGATCGCATTCAAATTGTCAAATGCCCGCCGAACCTCTGTCTCCAGATCGGGTTCCGGCGAACCGTCTTCACGGCTGCCGACCTGTCCCGATACGAACAGAAAGCCATTGGATCGGACGGCGGGAGAATAGCGATTCCGCTCATAGAGAGCCTGGCGGCCGGGGGGGAAAACAACGTCACGCTTTGTCATGGTCTTACCTTCATCAAAGAGCCGAGGCCGGGCTGGCATCAGCAATGAGGAGACTTTAAAGCCTGGTACGTTGCGGATAAACAGGGAAGTCAGGTCTAAACTGTTTGCAGAATCCAAACAATCTCGGAGCAATAGAGTCACTATGGATCGTTTCGACGCAATGCAGGCATTCGCCCGGGTGGTGGAAACAGGCAGCTTCACCAAGGCCGCTGAAACCCTGCATATGAGTAAGACCAGCGTGACGCAACTGGTGCAGCAACTGGAAGCGCGGTTGCGCGTCAGGCTGCTCAACCGGACCACTCGAAAGGTCAACGTCACCGCCGACGGCGCCGCCTACGGGTGGATGTGCCTAGCCCATTCGCACCTATGATTCTGATACCGGCACTGCCTGCGTTCCACGCTCAATTTCCAGAGATTCAACTCGACATTGGCGTGAGCGATCGCATGGTGGATCTGATCGGTGAGAACGTTGACTGCGTCGTTCGCGGCGGGGAGCTTACCGACCAGTCGCTGATGGCGCAGCATACCCCTGTCGCCGCCACGATCTTGCGGCACCCTGGGAAAACCATGCCGAGGGAAATCGTCGGGCCCCGACGTTAGCCGGCTTCCTACGGCCGCTCACGCCACATCGAAAACGACGTTTACCGCCTCGCCGTCGCTGAAGGTGGCGAAAGTGGCTGATGTGCCGGTGTCGAAAAAAATCTCCACCACCTGTCGATCAATCAGCACATCCCACCGCGTCGGCGTAGCTGGCAACGTCATCCGGTGAGGTTTGAGGAAGGCGGCGTTGTTTTCCAACAGGACCGACCATCGGGTGACGGTGCAAACGCCCGTGGCGCAAACCAGCGCCAGCGAAATGCGCCACTTATCGTTGCCAATGGCGAGCGTCAGATTTTCGGCGTTATTGTCCTCCAGCGTGATGCGCAAACGGCCGCAGCCGTTGCTGAACGAATCAAGTGCGTAGCTGCCTACACTCGTCGCCGTTTTCGTCGTCGACAGCGTGCCCGTCGGCACGTCGAAAGCTGGCTCGGTCTCCAGACGGTAACGGTTGTCGAGATACCGCAGAGTCACCTTGCGCGGCACGCTGGCGCAGCCGATGTTGCCGTTGCTGTCGACGGCCGGAAGGGCCGCCGTATCCTGCCAGTAGCTCCAGTTGGATACCCATGCCAGGCAGCGCAGATTGTCGTAAGCGCCTTCCGTTTCGTAGCCGATATGGGCGCCGTAAAAATCGGCGCCGAGGTCAAGGGCAAGCGGCGTCGGCGTTTCGATCGCCTGAAACAGCATGTCGTCATCGAGCGTGCCGACATGCAGAAAGGTTCCGCTGGTGTCCAGTCCGCCGCCGTTGCCGCCGAACACCAGCACCGCTTTGTCCATCTTGAGATCGGGGCAATGCAGCGTCGTTATTGCCGGGCATTCAATCATGCCCATGTATTCTATCGGGACGCTGCCGAGGTAATCGAACGGCGCTTTGCCGGTCGCGGATCGATAGACGCCGAATTCGCTCTCTTCAGCCAGATAGAGATAAACGTGGTTGTTATGGATAAAGGCGAAAGGATCGCGGTAATTGGTTTTGTTGAGCGCATTCGGCTGCACCGGGTTGGATTCGCAGGGAGAAAAGGTGTATCCGTTATCGGTGGAATACCAGAGGTTCGTGGTCTGAAGCCCGCAGCAATAGCTGGTGACATACGCCAGCCAGGCGCCCGCGCCGTACCCGGCCAGATTGGCGTCGTCAATCACGATCGAACCGCTGGCAATATCCCCTTCCTTGGTTTGGTATTTGGGGATGGCGACGCCATGATCGGTAAAATTCTCCCAGTTCGATGTAGCGTAATGACGCCAGGACGAACCGTTGCCTCCCCAGGAATAGTCCCCGTTCCACAGATAGTATCCGTGCCACTGACGTTGGCTGTCATCATAGGCGAACGTCTGAATATCATTCATAAAGCCCGGCTCTGGGCTGGTCAGATGGAAACTTGAGTTGTAAGCGTATTGCTCAAGGGTAATGCTCATCGGTGCGACTCCTGTATATTTGCTAATATTTTCAACTGCGATGAGATGAAACATCTAATATCTAACGCAGATTACAATTAAAACTTGTAGATATTAAAATTTAAATTGAAGTCATTAAATAATGCAAATAGAATTTGATGCCATGAAAAAAGATACTCATTCGCTCTGCGCCGCGCGCATCGCGCAGGTTCTGGCTGAAAACGGCTGGAGCCAATCCGAGCTCGCCCGCCAACTGGGGGTTACGCCTCAATCCGTCCAATACTGGGTGAGTGGCAAAAATGCGCCTGCCGGCAAGCGGTTACAGGCGCTGTCGGCGCTGAGCGGTTATCCCGAATACTGGTTTTTTATGCCGACTCAGGTTGAAAGCGCCGACGCCAGCTATCGGGTGGAGATTCTGGATATCAGCGCCAGCGCGGGCAGCGGGCAGATCGTCTCGTCGGACTTCGTCGAAACGGTCAGAGCGATCGAGTACAGTCAGAGACAGGGAAGGACTTTGTTCGGCGGCAAGCCTGATAGCATGATCAAAGTGATCACGGTGAACGGCGACAGCATGTCGGACACCATTGAACCGGGCGATCAGATCTTTGTGGATATTTCAGTCCATACTTTTGAGGGGGATGGCATTTACGTTTTCACGTATGGCGCTACGCTGCACGTAAAACGGTTACAGATGCTGAAAGATCGTTTGCTGGTGCTTTCGGATAATCAGAAATACCAGCCCTGGTCCGTCGACAAGCAAGATGAAGCGCAGTTTCACATTATGGCGAAAGTATTGCTGCGCCAGTCGATCGACTACAAGCGTTTGGGGTGAACTGATACCCGAAAATCGGGTGCGGATTGTTTGCTGAGTCGCTTCCCTTTGCGCGGTACGCCTCTCTTGAAGAAGTACCGCGCTTATCTATCTGAGCTGTGTTGTTCAACCCTTGTAACTTATTGGAGACCTTATGCCTTACGTAAACATTAAAATTACCAATGAGGGTGCTACCGCTGAACAGAAACGCCAACTGATCGAGGGGGTGACCCAACTGCTGGTCGACGTTCTGAATAAAAACCCGAAAACTACCGTCGTAGTGATTGATGAAGTGGAGACGGACAATTGGGGCATCGGCGGCGTTCCCGTTACCGAGTTGAGAAAAAACGCCAAATAGCCGCGTTTCCGGCATGGGCTATCCGCTCTACGTCTTATCCAATATGGGCAAAACGGACGTATGCATTTTTTTGCACCGCTTAATAGCCGGCTTCTTTTTGATGGCGAACAGCCAAAATGGGAACGATATTGCTATCGTTGCGATACCGGACGACATAGCCGCTGTCGCCGAAATCGATTAGCCACTCCCGGTATTCGGGAGCCATATCCTCAATCGGGCGCCCGGCATTAGGCTGGTTAGCCAGAACTTTTACCCCGGTGCGTATTGCTTTCACAGCGCGCTTAGCTGCGTCAATATCTTTCTGGGCAAGGAATCGGTAGAGACGTTGAACATCAGCCAATGCCGGTGGGGTCCAAATCAAACGTGGCAATTGGGCAGCTCCGAATCCTCGCCAGATTCAAGTTTTTCCAGCCAGGCATCAGCTTCCTCAAGCGTCAGGTGCAAACCTGTCTGCTGATACTCTTCCCACGCGCGCAGAGCATCCTGCTTTAGCGCCTCACGTTTTTCTTCTCGCTCGACGTATTGCTCAATAGCCTCGCGCATGAGCCAATGTGAGGTTCGCCGACGAGTGGCGGCCAAGAGCTGCACGCGTTCTTTCAGGTCTTCATCGAGTTTGATGGATACTGGCGTTGCCATGTTATGGCCTCCGTAGTGCAAGGTAATACCTTGTACTACTGTAGGCGTGTGGTTGTTTTTTGTCCATCAATTCACTTCTATCAACAATAGCTTTTCAGATCAAATGAGGTCTGGCGCAGACAAGATAGTCCGCTTTGCTGTTGCATGTAACACTAAGGTGGGTTATTTTGTTACATGTAACAAAAGAGGAGAAGGCTATGGCGAATGTAAATACCCGCGTCCAGAAGCACCGCGACGCATTGCGCCGGGCCGGGCTGCGCCCGGTGCAAATCTGGGTTCCTGATACCCGGCGTCCGGATTTCGTGCGGGAGTGCCGCCGCCAGTCCGGTCTGGTGGCGCAGGCCGATCAACAGGATGCCGAACTGCGGCAACTAATGGATGATGCATTAAGGGACGTGGATGGCTGGACGGAATGAGGCGCGGTGATTTTGTGACGATCGCCGTGCAAGGCGACTTCGGCAAGCCAAGGCCCGCGTTGGTGATTCAGGCCGATCATTTCAGTGAAAGCGCGAGCGTTACCGTGCTGCCGGTTACCGGCGCGCAGGTAGCTGCGCCTTTGTTGCGAATTGAGGTTCAGCCCACGGCGGACAACGGCTTGCAGAAGCTTTCGCAGGTTATGATCGATAAAATTATAACCGTCAGACGCGAGCAGGTCGGGCCTGTGTTTGGCAGCATTGATGCCGATTCGCTGGTCGAGGTTGAGCGGAGTCTGGCGCTTTTTCTCGGTATTGCGAAGTAAAAGGGCGTTTTGCACTGGCCGTCATACCTATCCATTTTATTGGGTGGGGCGGTATTTGTTCACCCCATAAAATATTAACCGGGCAATCAAGCTGGCGCGTCGTCGTTTTGCATGGCGGCGTAGTGGATGGCAAAGTCCCTGAAGCGGGTTACTACCCGGCTGACTTCACTGCTTTTCAGCCAGACCATCCGGGTATCCACGTCAGCTATCTCCGGATCGATGGGATGACAGCGAATGGCGAGCCTATGTTCATATTCCCGTACGACGTTTTCTGGCAATAGGGCTATCCCCATGCCGGACGCCACACACCCCAGAATCGCCTGGAATGAACCGAACTCCTGTATGCCCGGCGCAATAACGCCCTGCGTGTTTAGCCAGCGCTCAAAGCGGTAGCGATAATTGCAACCATTGCGAAACGCCAGAGGTTTACATACACGCAGATCGGCCGCTGTTCGTACACTGGGATGGTCTTTGGCGGTGACCAGCAACAGTGTTTCATGGAATAGCACTGCGGAACTGAGTTTTTCGTGCGCCAGTTTTACATTGTCGGCTACGAACGCGATACCCAGGTCGCTGCTTAGTACTTGTTCTATCAATTGCTCTGTCGGCATGGTCCTCAGATTCAGCTCCACCATTGGCTCTTGTTGGCTAAAGGCGGACAGCAGTGGAGGTAAACGTATTGCGGCAGTGGTTTCCATTGATCCTAGATGTAGCGGCCCGACGGGTTTTTTCTCGCTCAGTGCGGCCTTGGCCTCATCCATCAGCGCCAGAATTCGATTGGTGTAATGCAGGAGGTGTTCACCTTCCGGTGTGATGTAGAGTCGATTCTTTTCACGGATAAACAGCGATACGTTCAGATTAGCTTCCAGCTGTTTCAGGCGTGTCGTCACATTAGACGAAACACAGTGCAAACGCTTTGCTGCACCAACGATAGAGCCGGTTTCCGCTACCGCCTTGAATAACCGCAGGGATGCGCTGTTCATGTTAAATGTTCTCACTTTTTGTGAACGAGTTATTAAGTATTATTCACTTTTATTCGCCGCGCAAAAAAGGAAGGATGAAACTCGAACGGAATGAGGTCCCCAGATAAGGCGATAACAGTAATGGCGCAGGAAAATACGGTCCAGGATCTGAATCATTTCAAAGCTGCTGTATTCGGTATGGTTATATTGGCTTTGGGGATGGGGATCGGACGGTTTCTTTATACGCCGATACTGCCGGTCATGTTGGATGAAGGGCTGTTCACCTTTAATCAGCTCTCCTATATTGCCAGCGCCAACTACGCTGGCTATCTGGTAGGGAGCCTGTTTTTTTCGTTCGGCAAACTGGGGAATGTGTCCCTTGCTCCAAGGATGCTGTATGGCGCGGCTATCGCGACTAGCGTGCTGATTGTCGCCATGGCATTAACGACTCACTTTCCCCTGGTGATGATGATCCGCTTTGCCGCTGGTGTTGCGAGTTCGGCGATGATGATATTCGGCTCTATCACTGTCATGCAGTATACCCATAACGTGCGGGTTATCGCCTCGCTTTATGCCGGTGTGGGGGTTGGGATCCTGCTGGGCAACGAATATGTCATAATCGGTTTGAGTCGTGCGTTGGACGCTACAGGTCTGTGGTGGGGGGCAAGCCTGCTATCTGTCGTGTTGCTGCTGTTGTTGTTTATTCTGTCACCGCATCGTATCAATGAATCCCGCCCTGCCGCCGCTGCGACGTTGGAACAAGAAAATATCGTCTGGTGGCAACTGGCTCTGCTCTATGGGTTGTCTGGATTCGGCTACATCATCGTCGCTACCTACCTGCCTCTGATGGCGAAAACGTCTAATTTCCCGCTACTCGCCGGACACTTATGGTCGCTCGTAGGGGGCGCCATTGTTCCCGGTTGTTTTATATGGCTGTGGGCGGCGCGCCGATGGGGGACGCTGTTCTGCCTGACGATAAACCTGATTATCCAGGGGGGCTGCGTATTGCTGACGCTTTTCTATCAGTCTCCTCTACTGCAGATCCTCAGCTGTATAGGATTTGGCGCGACGTTTATGGGAACCACCTCGCTGGTAATGCCTCTTGCCAGACGGCTGCGCGCGCCGCATGGCATTAATCTGCTCGGGTTGGTCACTTTAACTTACGGTATCGGCCAGATTCTGGGCCCTCTGCTGACCAGCCTGCTGCAATCTGGCTCGCGTACCGTTGCGCCTTCCATCATTTGCGGTGCCGTAGCGCTCTTCGCTGCCGCCGGTATTTGTCAGCGCGGTCTCTGTAAAAAGGCGGCTTGTGTCTCATAACAGCGCGGCCTCCATCAGAAAGTAGTGAACATCCGTCAATGCATCTTTGCAGAACCTTGTGAATGTTGAACTATTCTAAAAGGAGACGACAATATGCCTCGCACTACGGTTGCTATTTTGGGCGTTGGCCCTCGTGGGCTCAGTATCCTGGAACGACTGCTTACGCTTTATCACCATTTCCCCCTTTCAGGGGAAATCAATGTCCTACTAATTGATCCCAATGAAATGGGAACCGGTATCCATAGTTTGCGCCAGCCTGATCATCTGTTGGTTAATACTGTCGCCTGCCAGATTACTTTGTTCGGCGACGATACAGTTAAGGATGTTGGGCCTGTGCGCCAGGGACCCAATTTCTACCAGTGGGCTACGCAGCCGGGTTACCGCAATATTGACGGTATCTTTGTGCGCACAGAATACGGTGGGAGGACGCTGAAAGAAAATGACTACCTGTCGCGTCGTCTGTTGGGCGAATACTTGGCTTGGGCTTATCGGGAGTTCTCGCGGGATTTGCCTTCCGGTATTAGTATTCAGACGGTCCGTCAGCGTGCTGTCAATCTCAACCCCCGTCAGGACGGCAAAACGGACATCATTCTGGCAGAAGGATGTAGTTATAGCGCCGATTTTGTCTATATCACTACTGGCCACGGTAAGAATATGCACTCGCTGGATGATCACTGTCTGCAACAGTTTGTGGCTGCCAATCAAACAAAAAACACATTTCTGCGTTATTACTCGACGCCTTATCCCACTGAGCAGTTGAATGCTATCGCGCCTCAGGCTCGGGTACTGTTACAGGGGATCGGATTAACTGCCTATGATGTGTTGTCGCAATTGACTTACGGACGCGGTGGTATCTTCACTGAGAAAGATGGACAGTTGCACTATACGCCCAGCGGCCGAGAACCGGCGATTGCCTTGTTCTCCCGCCAGGCTCTGCCTTTCAGTAGTCGCGGACGTAATCAGAAAGGCTGCGGTGGGCAATACACTCCATTGTTCTTTACTCTTGATACGATACACCATCTGCGCATGCAGAGCCGCATTGCTACCGGCTCGCTACAGCTGGATTTTGAAACGCAGCTTTTACCGCTGTTGCTTAAAGAAATGAGCTACGTCTATCGGAGCACTTGGCTGGGACGCTGGCTGGATCCTGATACATATGCTGTCACTCCCGAAGACGATCAACGTATTCAGGAGTTGCTGTACCCTTATCGGAATAAAACGTTCGCGTCGTTGGATGACTATACGCAATTCTTCGCTGGGTACCTGGGGGAGGATCTACAGGCTGCAGTTGCAGGTAATGTTGATGGTCCGGTTAAAGCAGCCACTGATGCACTGCGCGACATACGGGATATTCTACGCGCTGCCATTGATTTCAGCGGGTTGACTGACTCATCCCACAGACGCTTTGTTGAACATTTCAACCCCAACTTCAATCGTATTTCCGCAGGTCAACTCGCGCGCACTACAGGATGCAGGGCGATGTGTCATTGATATGTACCAGCAACTGCGTAGTCGTCACTCGGTTAATGATTCGCCTGTTTATGTTCATTGATGGAGTGAAGATGTGCCGGGCGCATGCGTCGTCGGCATCAGTTGTAGCGACGGCGCTTACATTGCTGGTTTTTCTCATCGTCATCTCTATAAGGTCCTCGTTACTCATACCTTTGGGCGGAGTAGCTGCTGTCGGCTACTTGCTGCTGACGATGCCATACTGGTGGTCAAAAAGTAATGCGCGCAGTGGCGTGGTCATTCTGCTGGCCTGTGCGGTGGTGCTGATATGGCATCGGCACTCGCCGGATGTTAGTGCGGTGCTTGTGCGGTTTGCCGATGTGTTTTGGCTGCTGCTCGGTATGGGACTGCTGCGCCATGTGATGAACGAATGGCATATTCCGGAACAGCTATCTCAATGGCTGATACGTCGGGGGGCTGGTTCGCTTACTCTGTCTATCGCGATACTCACCGCGTTTCTTGCCTGGCCAATGAGTTTGGGGGCCATTCCCCTAATGATCATGCTCTAAAGCAGAACGTTACCCCCGCGCGCCATCTGGCCGCAATTGTGATGCGAATGACGAGCATCACAATGGTACTGATGCCAACCACTATCGGTGCAGCGGCGGTTTTTGCCGCTATGCCAAGGACACCGATGTTGATGTCCACCATGCTGGGAATACCCCTTTTTCTATTCAGCCTGTTGCTGTTGCGTACCTCTCCTGTCGTTCCGCTACGCGACTTAGCCTCCGGTGGCGATGAGCTGATGATAGAGCTCTCGGTAGTGAAAATCCGGGTGTTTCTGGCGCTCTTCTGGCTGACGTTTATCGTCGCTTTGACGGTTATTAAACTTAATGCGTTGCAAAGCATCGCATTGACCGCAAGTGTACTGTATGTCGTTGAACGTATCAGTTCACGCAGTACCTAGTGCTGACGCCGTTGTCGGCTGTAACACGCGGTATGTCTGGAGAAGTCTTGTTGTTGCTTGGCTGTAGTATGCTGGTGGCTACCTGCGCTTTGCTAATGTCTCTGTTGCCGACGGCGTTCAGTAACTCACTGTCGGCGCTCCCTGGCTGGCAGCTCTATGCCTTCATTCTGTTCGTTCTGCCGATGCTCAGTATGGTGGGGATTCACCCTATGGTGCTCTTTAGTTCAGCGTTCCCTCTACTGGAGCCGTTTATGACGCATGGAGTCGCAGACTATTTGGTCTGGATTTGTCTGTTTATTGCCGCCCAACTGCTTTCTCCTGTATCAATAAACGCTATTTTTGCTGCCAGCAGCCTACACGTTTCGCCGATGGATACCAGCTTCAGAATGCATACCCGTTACGTGTTGCTGTTTAATCTTTTCGCGCTCATCTATCTGAGCTATGTCGTTCAACCTTTGTAACTCATGGAGTTCTTATGCCTTACGTAAACATTAAAATTACCAATGAGGGTGCTACCGCTGAACAGAAACGCCAACTGATCGAGGGGGTGACCCAACTGCTGGTCGACGTTCTGAATAAAAACCCGAAAACTACCGTCGTAGTGATTGATGAAGTGGAGACGGACAATTGGGGCATCGGCGGCATTCCCGTTACCGAGTTGAGAAAAAACGCTAAATAGCCGTGTTTCCGGCATGGGCTATCCGCTCTACGTCTCAGTACCGCCGCCAGTCCGGTCTGGTGGCGCAGGCCGATCTAAACGATGCCGAACTGCGGCAACTGATGGATGACGTATTAACAGACGTGGGTGGCTGGACGGAATGAGGCGCGGTGATTTTCACCATCGTCGTGCAAAGCGACTTTGGTTTGCGCCAGGATGGAAAAATTGAGTATCAGGCGTATAATTCTTAACCTTGTTTGTCAGACGAACCAAATGCAAAGGAATCGCTATGGATATTTATCTGGGCAACAACGGTAACCGTTTTTCCAATTACTTCCTGTCGATGGCAAATCTTGAAGTGCAAAATTTGCTCAGCACCGTATATGCCGTATCGGCTTTTAATATCAAAGACGGTTTAACCAGAGTTCGCTTCCATAATGATGTTAAGAATTTTGCAATGGCGCAGTTGGATGCGATTCGGATTGCATCATCGGAATCTCATTGCCGCGAATGTCTTAATAATTTACGACAGGAAACGAATTCCCTGAAAGCGCAAGACAGAATGCTGCGTACCGGGGAAGCGACGCTTCATGCTTCTGTTGCTTTTTTAAAACGTGGCGACGTGCAGGGTTATATCATTAATGGAATCGGCGTCGTGCTGGGTGGATTACAAGTCGTGGCTGGTCTGGGTGTTATCGCTGTTTCTGTCGCGTCAGGAAATCCAGTAGGCGTAATTTTTGGCGGGATGCTTACGCTTCATGGGGCGAACAGCGTCCAGGAAGCGGGAGAAAACCTGATCTATAAAACGAATGATTCCACCGGACTTCTCAAGCAAGGTTACGTGAAAACGGCTGAATTTCTTGGTTTTGACGCCAGAGTTGGGAACATTGCTTATAGCTCGGCGGATTTGGCGCTATCAGCGTATGGTATGATTAAATTAACGCTTAAGCCTGAAGCATGGCGTCTTTTCCATTACGTCAATGCTGATTATGTTCGTGGGATTCAGAAAATGAGCAGAATCGAACTTGGCATCGAAATCTATAATGACGTTCAGGCTATAAAGTCCATTAATGACAACTACAACAAATGATTCTTGTTTTTAAGAAAAGAATATGCTTTGTACCCCAATTTCATTGGGGTAAATACATATATTATCGCTGAGACAATGATGAACATAAACAAATAGGAAATAAGATTACTTTCGTTTCCATGCACGAATGTTATTATCAGGCCAACCATAAGGATCGCAATAATAACACTGGATACGATAAACCGTTTTCTCAGTTCACTGAGTAATGATATATGGGTAGTCATTCCTTTTTCGAGATGGCGTCGGAACATGGATAATTCTTTTTTCGTAAAGCCGCCTTCAGCCATTTTACGCTCAATATTAATGTCGTTCATTTTATCCCTATTTTGATCGTCACTATTGGCTACTATCATAGCGCGCATGGGAAACGTTTTGTAGCCGTGTTATCGCGCCCCACATCTCACAAACCTCGCACCGTTCCCCGAGCCGCATCGCCAACAAAAGGCGATTCAGCGTTTGCTGCGTGTTGCCAGCCAACAGAGAATCGACCCGGCGCATACCATGGCCGCGCCTTGCCAGAACGACAGCGGAAGCGGCGTACGCAGCACCAAGGCGGCCAGGGCGGCGGAAAGCACCGGGATGAAGTAGGACGCGCCGGCGAGAATGGTCACGTTGCCGTGCAGGATGCCGATGTTCCAGGCCGCATAGCCGAATCCCATCGCCGCGGAAGCCAGCGCAAGGTAGACGATGGCGTGAAAACTGAACGTCATGGCCTCACCGCCGAGGGCGAGATACTTTATCCATAGCGTCAGCGCGGTCAGCATAAAGAACAGCGTGATGCCGTTTTTTCCTGCCGCGATTCTGACCGTCACCGTGCAGTAGGTGGCCCAGATCAGCGCGCCCGAAAACGCCAATCCGTAGCTCAGCGGATTGTCTTTGATGTTCTCCTGCATGCCGGGAAAGTCCAGCCCCTGGTCGCCGCCCAGTACCCAGCAGACGCCGGCGATGGCAATCACGAATCCCGGGACTATCAGCAGATTCGATTTCAGTTTGTTGAAGGTAATGGCGAAGACCATGGTGAGCGCCGGCCACAGGTAATTCACCATGCCGACTTCGATGGCCTGTCTGCTGGTGTGGGCATATCCGATGGAGAGCGCCAGGCACAGTTCGTAGGAGACGAACAGCACGCTTCCCCAAATCAGGTAACGCCTGGGCATTTCGCGGATCTTGCCGGGGCCGACGGTAAACAATAGCAGGAGAGAAGCCACGGAGTAGATCATGGCGGCGCCGCCCGTGGCCCCGAGGTATTCACTGACGCCGCGGATCAGGCCGACGATCGAGCTCCACAATAGGATGGCGATCAAACCGATCAGCGTTGCTTTTTTCCTGTTGCGCATGTTTTTGGGTTCAAATCAGCAGGTGGTTTGGCCGTATCAAGCCACATGTTCCTGCCGTAAGCAAGATGACCCTGCGCCCGGATGGATTTGTCTCACCCGCCGAAACCAGACTACCTTGTCGGCCACCTCAAAGGGCTTGCGGCCCTTTTCCCCAATTTAATTTTGCTTATGCTTAATACGTTGTCTTGGAGGCGGTAAAGGTGCGGTTGCGCCTGAAGTGGCTTAACCGGGCGTCCAGCGCCTCGGTATACAGCATGGTGTCCACGCCGACGGCGATGAAATTGGCGCCCCAGGCGATCGCTTTTTCCGCCATGGCCGTGTCGACGGCAAGAAAACCGGCGGCTTTACCGGCGTCGCGAATACGCTTGATACTTTGCTCAATCACCTTTTGTACTTCAGGATGCGCGGCGTTGTCAGGATATCCCAGCGAGGCGGAAAGATCCGCCGGACCGATAAAGACGCCGTCGATGCCGTCCACTTTCAGCAGCGCATCCAGATTCTCTATCGCGGTTTTGCTTTCCGCCTGAATCAGCAGACAGAGATCTTCATTCGCCCGCGCCATATAGTTATCCACTCGTCCCCAGCGCGCCGCGCGCGCCACGCCGGCGCCGACGCCGCGGGCGCCCGCCGGCGGATAGCGGGTCGCCGCCACCAGTTCGCGCGCCTGCTCGACGGTATCGATCATCGGCACCAGCAGCGTGCGCGCGCCGATATCCAATATCTGTTTTATCAATGCACGCCGGCACTCTACCGGCCGGATGATCGGATGACTGCGATAGGGCGCAATGGCCTGTAGCTGGTGATAGAGATCCTGAATCGTATTCGGCGCATGCTCGCCGTCCACCAGCAGCCAGTCGTAACCGCTGGTGGCGGCAATCTCCGCCAGATAGGACGAGGTACTGCTTAACCACAGCCCGATTTGCGTGTCGCCGCGCGCCAAACCAGCTTTAAACGGATTGAGTAACGGATCGTGCATTATGTTTTCCTGTCAACGTATATGAGCAGCATCAGGCCGCGTTTAATGGGTATACGGCCGCTTAATCGCCGCATCGGGATTGAGTTCCACGCCGAAGCCGGGTTTGTCGAGCGCCGATTTATGCAAACGGCCGTTTTGCGGCACAGGTTCGTTCAGCAGCAGCGGATCGAACTGCGGCCGCAGTTCGCTGCAATCCGGGCTGGTCATCAGAAATTCGCTAAACGGGCTGTTGGTGAAAGTGATCACCGCATGGTGGGAGTAGACGGAAGAGCCGTGGGGCACCACCAGCTGACCGCGGGATTTGGCGATGGCGGCAATCTCCAGCAGGGTGGTCAATCCTCCGCACCAGCCGACGTCGGGCTGCATAATGTCGATACCGGTTTCGGAAAGCGTGCGGAAGGATTGCAGCGTACCGTGGTGTTCGCCGCTGGTTACCATCATCCCCGGCGGCGTGCGTTTTTTTAACTCGCGGTAGCCTTCGTATTGCTGCGGCGGCAGGCACTCTTCAATCCATTTCAGGTTGTAGGGCGCGCAGGCGTGCGCCAGTTTGACGGCGTAATTGACGTCCTGGCTCATCCAGCAGTCGAGCATAAGCCAGAAGTCGGGACCGCATTTCTCGCGGAAGTCGGCCACCATGGCGGCGTCTTTGCGGATCCCGGCATCGCCGTCGTGCGGCCCCCAGTGGGCGGGCATTTTGCCGCCGATAAACCCCATTTCCTGCGCCAGGTCCGGGCGCGCGCCGGTGGCGTAAAAGCGCAGCTCGTCGCGTACCGCGCCGCCCAGCAGCTGATACACCGGCAGTCCGACGACTTTGCCGAACAGATCCCACAGCGCCAGGTCGATACAGGAAATCGTATTCATCACCAGCCCGCCGGAACCGGCGTAGTACAGGGTCGCGTTCATCATCTGATCGTGGATAAGTTTGATATCGCTGACGCATTTCCCTTCAATAAAGCGATTCAGGTGTTTCTCGACGATAAAGCACCCCATTTCGCCGCCGGTCGAGATGGCGAAACCGGTCTGTCCGTTGTCGGCTTCCACCTCGACTATCAGGGTGCCGAGCACGTTGATGCCGAATGACTGGCGCGATTGTTCATAATCCTGATATTTACTCATCGGCGTGGCGATATGATCGTCGATCCAGTGATTGGCGCCCTGATCGTGATAATCTCCGCCGCCGCCGGCTTTGTCTGCGGTAGCGCCGCCGGAGAAATAGGCGCGGACGGTTTTAATTTTTGGCAAGGTCATCTGATAGTTCCCTTCTTATGAAACATGTTGATTTAACGGACTGCGCCAGCCAAGCAGGCGGGAAATATCCCTGGCGCAGGCGATGGCCTGGCCGGCAAGGTATTCGCGATTTTCCTCGCTGATTTGCAGGCTGGTCCCGACCAATGAGATCGCCGCCGTCAGTTCGTTGCGGGCATTGAAAATGGGCGCGGCGACGCAGCGTACGTCGGGATAGTCTTCGCCGTTATCAAAGCTCCAGCCCTGGAGGCGAATACGCGTCAATTCCGCTTTTAGCGCTGCGGCGTTCTTGAGCGTCCGCGGCGTTACCGCGGCAAAGCGCAGACCGGCGATAATGCGCTCCTGCTCTTCCTCCGGCTGCCAGGCAAGCAGACATTTGCCGATGCCGGAACGGTGGAGCGACAGGCTTTTCCCTTCATGGGAACGCACGCTGATGGTGGAGGTCGATTCGATTTTGAGAATGTAATAGGCGTTGCCGTTGTCGATAATGCCCAGATGACAGAGCAGATTGGTCTCCTGCATCAGCAGCGTCAGGCGTTTGCGGGCAATCTCGCGGATATCCATCCGTTCCAGCGCATGGCCGGCCAGTTCAACCAGCCGCGTCCACAGGCAGTAATTGTCATAAATATCCATCGCAATGAAGCGTTGCCTTTTCAGCTCCGCCAGCAGCAGGTAAGTGCTGCTTTTCGGTAAAGCGAGTCCGTCGATAATTTCCGCCGCCGTGCAGGGGCCGCGTTGCGCAATAAAGTGGAGAATGGCGATAGCGCGCGTAAGCGCTGGAACAGACGTCGATTCCAACATACTAGACTCCAGTTTGATGATATGGAGACAGTGTTATTCCGATGCGCATCAGGAAATGCGACCTACTTCAAAATCAACGGTTTTATTCCCGTTTGGGGCGGGGGAGAGCGCGAATAATGTGATGCGGCTCGTATCGCGAGTACAACCTATTATATTGCTCCGCGCTGTCCGTAGCCGGCCATTTAATATTGGGGGGGAAGGAAAATACATGAGATATTTCTCCATTGCCAAACGGGCATTCCAACCTGTTGTACCTGCTATTTAAAAAACCGTGTTCAAAATCACATTTAACAGGTTTTATCACCCTCTTTTTCTTCAAGGTTGAATTATTTTGATAGCTATCACATAAATGATTCCCTTTTCCATGGAGATTGTTTTTATAGGCTAAGACTTAAGTCCAGTATTTTGGAATGTTAAGGATAGGGAACATCATTGTTTTAGCGTTTTTTATTAAATTGAAAAGTAAAGATTTTACGCTTAATGCCAGGAAGAGTTGAAGAAATAAACAAAATAAGAGGAATTTGTATGACGGTTTTCCCTGTGAAACACAATAAGTTGCTATGCAAGAAAGACGTTCTGCTGCCCAAAAATATATTAAATGAAAAAATATTAAGTGTTATTAATAATTTAATAAATATCCGTGATGAAACAGGGGAGTTTCTCATCCGCCTTGACGACGGCCGCGCTATTGATTCGAAAAGCTGGAATAGCTGGGAATGGGTACAAGGCGTTGGTTTGTACGGACTTTACCAATATTATAACCAAACCAATAATCCAGATATCAAAGATATTATGGATAAGTGGTTTGCCGAACAGTTTGCCAAAGAAGATGCGCCGATAAAAAATGTCAATACCGTTTGCCCACTGTTAACGCTGGCTTATCTGTATGAGGAAAATCCGTGTTCGCGCTGGCGGTGCTACATGGAGGATTGGGCGGAATGGGTATTATATGAAATGGCGCGCACGGATTACCAAGGGTTGCAGCATATTAATTCCAACCGGGAAAATCATCAGCAGCTGTGGGATGATACCTTAATGATGTGCGCATTGCCCTTGATGAAAATAGGGCGTTTATTTAATCGTCCTGAATTCGTTGAGGAAGCCGTCTACCAGTTTTTATTCCATACCCAACAGCTGATGGATAAAAAAACCGGCTTATGGTTCCACGGCTGGACCTTTGACGGCAATCATAATTTCGCCGAGGCGCTGTGGGCCAGAGGAAATTGCTGGATTACCATGGCGATCCCCGATCTTCTCGAACTCCTTGACGTGCCTCCCGAAAATGCCACGCGCCGCTATTTGCAGCAGGTGCTTGAACGTCAAATCAAGACGTTGGCGCAATGGCAGGATGAAAACGGTCTGTGGCATACCTTGCTCGACGATCCCTCGTCGTATCTGGAAAGTTCCGCTACCGCCGGGTTCGCTTATGGAATACTGAAAGCGGTACGTAAGCGCTATATAAGTAAAGAGTACGCGGTAATAGGCGAAAAGGCGATTAAGGGAATATTGGATAATATTGATGAAAACGGACAGCTAAATAAGGTTTCTTTCGGCACCGCCGTCGGCCGGGATCTGGATTTTTATCGCAATATACCTATTACGCCAATGCCTTATGGGCAATCAATGGCAATACTGGCGCTGACGGAATACCTTAGAGTTTATATTTAAACCTTTGATTAATGTCTGCATAAATTAAAGGTTATCTCTTGGATAGCGTTGCCGTCAATCTGACGCGCCCAATTCAGCTTCGGTAAGAATATGGGTGGGGGCTTTTATTGCCATAAGCAGGATAAGCCCCGGCGGCCTAAACCGAAAATAAGGGTAGGTAATAGTATGAATGCAATAATTCGTTCCACGCTATTAATTATGACCATGTTGTCGCCGCCGTTGACGGCCCTGGCGGAAACCATTGAACTGCGAATGTCCTGGTGGGGGGGCAATCAGCGACATCAGGCGACGCGCCTGGCGCTTGATGCTTTTGAACAGGCCTATCCCGGCATAAAGGTAAGATCCGAACCGGGAGGCTTCGACGGGCAATTACAGCGGTTGGCGACGCAGGTTGCCGGCAACTCCGAACCCGATGTGATGCAAATTAACTGGAACTGGCTGCCGGTTTTTTCCAAGACCGGGGATGGCTTTTACGACCTGAACAAGCTGGATAAGGATATTGATTTATCCCAATTCAGCGAACGGGCGAAAAGTATGGCGGTGCGTGAAGGGAGACTGAACGGCGTACCGGTTTCTCTTACCGCCAGACTTTTTTACTACAATGCGGAACCCTGGAAAAAAGCGGGCTTAAGCTACCCGACCACGTGGGATGAGCTATTTGCCGCCGGGAAAGTTTTTAAAGAAAAACTGGGAGAAGATTATTATCCGTTATCCATTTATCCCAATTCCGAGATCGTGGCTATTCTGAATACCTATATGGTGCAGAAATATAATATCCCGATGGTGGATGAAGAGAAAAAGAAATTTAATTACAGCAAAGAACAATGGCTTGATTTCTTTGGCTTCTATAAGAGATTGATCGATGAACATGTCATTCCGCCCGCCGTTTCCTATTATGCCTCTTTCGGAAAATCCAATCCCTGGGAAGTGCGGCCGTGGATGAATGGGCAGCTTGGCGGGAAATACCTTTGGACCACGGACGGCATCTATGCGCCTAATCTGAAAAACCCCGCCGATTATGTTCTTGGTCCGTTTATCAAGCTGCCCGGCGCCAAAGAGTCGGGACTGTTCTTTAAACCGGGTTTGATTTTTTCCATCGGGAAAAATACGCGTCACGTCAAAGAGGCGGCACAGCTGGTGAATTTCCTGCTCAACGATCCGCGCGGCGTTACGGCGATGGGGCTGCATCGGGGAATACCGTTAAGTGAAAAGGCGGTGCAAATTCTCCAGCAAGAGAAGATGGTTGACGCGGATAATTTGCAATTAAAATCGCTGCAACAGATGGAAGGGCTGGTGGGTAAAATCGACGTGTCCACTTTTCTTGAAGATGCTAAATTTCAATCACTTATGACGACGTATATTGAACGGTTGGAACAAGGAAAAATTTCTCTGGATGAAATCGCCACGGCGTTCCCCAAAGAGGCGGAACGGCTGTTAAGACGCTTCTTCTAGCGGATAGATATAGACAACGTTAACTGGCGCCCGCCCGGGTATCTACCCCGGCGGGCGCCAGTCATAACCCCCACAACGCATACCTGTTTATCAAAAAATTAACTTTAGACAGGAAGAAAACTTCTTTTCAGATCCTTCCGCAGGGAATTAATGTAATTGCATTAATTTCAATTGTTATTAATGCGATACGTTCAGATAAGTCTTCCCGGATTTTTCCCGTTAATTCCTTTGGTTGGAGGAGATGCCTTGAAAAAGGTGATTTTGTGGTTGGCCGCGCTGTTTTTTTCCCTGTCAACGGTCGGCGCCCGCGGTGCGGTCATTGATGAAAATTATCCCCAGAAGACCGTGCGTATCGTCGTGCCGGTTGCGGCGGGCGGCAGCGCGGACAAGCTGGCCCGGGTGCTGGCGGAAGAGCTGAGCCGGTCGTGGGGGCAGTCGGTGGTGGTGGAAAATATCCCCGGCGCGGGCGGCGTAATCGGAACGTCTCAGGCGGCTCGCGAGCCGGCGGATGGCTATACCCTGCTGCTGCGCGGCGAGTCGGCGGTGCTGCCCACCCTGTTGCTGCCGAATCCCGGTTACCGGCTCGACGATCTGACCGGCGTGGTACAGGCGGTCGTCAATCCGCAAATTCTGGTGGTCCGTCCCGGCTTGGGCATTTCCACCCTGCAAGAGTACATCGACCTGGCCAAAACAAGGCCGGGAGAGATTACGGTGGGGCTGCCGGGTAATGCCGGCATTGCCCATATCGCCCATGAGCAGTTCAATCGCCAGGCGGACATCAAGGTGAACTTTATCCCTTATTCCGGCGGTGCTCCGGCGGCGGTCGACGTTATCGGCGAGCATATCGACGCCACCCTGATCACCCTGGCGGCGGTGACGGAATATGTCCGCGCCGGTCGTCTGGTGCCCATCGCCGTCACCACGTCCTATCGCTCTCCCGCACTGCCCGACGTGCCGACTTTTGCCGAGTCCGGCCTGCCCGGGTTCTCGGTGGAGAGCTGGCAAGGGCTGCTGGCGCCGGTCGGCACGCCTGACGGAGTGAAAAACAAAATCAATCGCGATGTGCAGGCATTGCTGAACACGCCGCAGGTCAAGGAACGCGTTGAGAACCTTGGCTTCGGCATTGCAAAACCGCATACGCCCGCGGACGTTGACGCCATACTGCAAGAGCAGGGTCGGACGTATGCGGAAATCATCAAGTCCGCCGGCATCAAGCTGCAATAAACACATAAAGGCGTGAATGCCATGCGCATCGTCGATCACAAGAGTTTTCTGACGGGGGTATTTTATATTCTTGTCGGCGCAGGCGGCGTCGGCTACAGCAGTCTTTACTCTCTGGGGAACCTGGCCCGTATCGGGCCGGGATATTTTCCGTTGGCGCTGAGCGCGTTGCTGACGCTGCTGGGGGGGATTATCAGCCTGCGTTCCGTCAGGCTGAGCAAGCCGGACGCGCCGAAAAGCCCGCGGCGCGCGCCGGTATTCGACTGGCGCGGCGATATTTTTATCCTGCTGTGGATCCTCGCCTCCGTCCTGCTGTTCGCTTTTTTGCTGCCGACGCTGGGGCTGGTGCTCGCCATCCCGCTGCTGGTGATTTTGTCGGGGCTGGCGAGCCATAACAGGCATTATCGGCAGATCCTTCTCAACGCTTTCTTTATTACGCTGCTGAGCCTGGCGGTATTTATTTACGGACTGGGGCTATTGCTCCCGCTGTGGCCGCGTTTTCCGGGGGGCGCGTAATGGAATTGCTGGATAATCTCTACCTCGGTTTTACCACGGCGCTCTCCTGGCAGAATTTGCTCTACGCGCTGATTGGCTGTCTGCTGGGCACGCTGATCGGCGTGCTGCCCGGTCTGGGGCCGGTGCCGACCATCGCCATGCTACTGCCGATTACCTACAACCTGCCGCCCACGCCGGCCCTGATTATGCTGGCCAGCATCTATTACGGCGCGCAGTATGGCGGCTCGACCTCGGCCATTTTGCTGCGCATTCCGGGGGAGTCCTCCTCAGCCGTCACGCTGATCGAAGGCCACGCCATGGCGCGTCAGGGGCGCGCCGGCGTCGCCCTGTTCGGCGCGGCGGTCGGCTCGTTTATCGCCGGCTGTTTCGGCGTCATGCTGTTGGCCGCTTTCGCCAATCCCTTGACGGAGCTGGCTTTTATCTTCGGTCCCGCCGAATATTTTTCGCTTATGCTGCTGGGGCTGGTGGGGGCGATCGCCCTGTCGTCGGACGCTTTCGACAAGTCTTTGGGAATGGTGATTCTGGGCCTGCTGCTGGGACTGGTGGGGACGGATGCCAACTCCGGCGTGACGCGTTTCGACTTTGGCGTATTGCGCCTGATGGACGGCATCAGTTTCGTTTATCTGGCCATGGGGATTTATTCCGTCGCCGAAATCGTCGGCAATCTGGCGCAGTATAAAAAACAGCCGGTGGCGGCCACGACGAAAATCAATACGCTGTGGCCGCAGGGCAAGGATATCAAAAGGATGCTGCCGTCCATCGGGCGCGGAACCTTGCTCGGTTCCGTGCTGGGTATTTTACCGGGCGCCGGCGTGACCATCGCCGCCTTTGCGGCCTATACCCTGGAGAAAAAAGTTTCCCGATACCGGGGAGAGTTCGGCGCGGGGGCGATAGAGGGCGTCGTCGGCCCGGAGTCCGCCAACAATGCGGCGGCGCAGACCAACTTTATTCCGCTGCTGACGATGGGCATTCCCGGCAGCGGCGTGATGGCGCTGATGCTGGGCGCGATGATGATCCACAATATCCAGCCCGGCCCGCAGGTGATGGCCAACCATCCGCCGCTGTTCTGGGGGCTGGTGGCCTCGATGTGGATAGGCAACCTGATCCTGATTATCCTCAATCTGCCGCTGGTCGGCATCTGGGTGCGTCTGTTGTCCATTCCTTACCGGCTGCTCTATCCGGCGATTCTGGTGTTTTGCTGCGTCGGGGTCTACTCCATCAGCAATTCCGTGTTCGGCATCTATGTGATGGCCTTTTTCGGCGTGCTGGGGTATCTGTTCGTCAAACTGGATATTTCTCCGGTTCCCTTGTTGCTGGGGTTTGTTCTCGGGCCGATGATGGAAACCAGCTTTCGCCGGGCGCTGATGGTTTCGCGCGGCGACCTGAGCGTATTTATCGACCGGCCCATCTCGCTGTCCCTGCTGCTGGCGACGCTGGCATTTGTGCTGCTGGCCCTGTTGCCTAAGCTGAGACGAAGAAAACAGAAACTGTTGGAGGAGACGGAAACGTTATGACGACATTGATTGCGGCGGCGACGGTTAAAACCTGGCTGCACGACGGCGGTGAGATTGCGTTGCTGGACGTGCGCGAAGCGGGGGAGTTCGGCGAAGGGCACCCGCTTTTTGCCGTGTCCGTCCCTTATAGCCGGCTGGAATTGGACGTCGGGCGCCTGGTGCCGCTGGCCCATACCCGCATTGTGCTGCTCGGCGGCGAAAACCATACTGCGGAAAAGTCGGCCCGGCGGCTGAAGGAGCTGGGCTATCAGCAGGTTTATATCCTGTCCGGCGGCATCGCCGGCTGGCGACAGGCGGGGTATGGGGTATTCAAAGGGGTTTATGTGCCCTCCAAAGTGTTCGGCGAACTGGTGGAGCACGAATACGCCACCCCCAGCCTGAGCGCCGCCGAACTGCATGACTTGCAGCAAGGGCCGCAGCCGGTGCTGTTGCTGGATGGGCGTCCGCTGGATGAATTTCATAAGATGAGCCTGCCGGGGGCGGTATGTTGTCCCAACGCCGAACTGCCTTATCGGCTGCATTCGCTGGTGGCCGATGAGCGTATCCCGGTGGTGATCAACTGCGCCGGAAGGACGCGCAGCATTCTGGGGGCGCAAATCCTGCTGTCGGCGGGCGTCCGCAATCCGGTATATGCGCTGGAGAACGGTACTCAGGGCTGGTATTTGCAGGGATATCCGCTGGAGTCGTGCAGCGCCAGGCGCTATCCGCCGGTGGACGGCGCCGCGCCTGTCCTGCACTCGCGGCGCG
This sequence comes from Brenneria tiliae, assembly GCF_023347575.1. Classification (NCBI taxonomy): domain Bacteria; kingdom Pseudomonadati; phylum Pseudomonadota; class Gammaproteobacteria; order Enterobacterales; family Pectobacteriaceae; genus Brenneria; species Brenneria tiliae. Next base: position 51,582 of record NZ_JAKPCB010000100.1, read on the forward strand.
AGGCGGCGCGCGCTTTCGCCGTACGCCAGGGGGTAAGCTGGATCGACGGCGCAACGCTGCGCGTCTGGGAAAAGGAACAGCAGCGCAATCTGTTTGTGTTTGATATCCGCACGGCGGAAGAGTTTGCGCAAGGCAGCCTTGCCGGAGCGGCGCACGCGCCGGGCGGCCAGTTGTTGCAGAATACCGATGTGTTTATCGGCGTGCGCGGCGCGCGGGTGGTGCTGGCCGACGCAGACGCGATCCGCGCGCCCATTATCGCCGGCTGGCTGAAACAGATGGGACACGAGGTTTATCTGCTGGCCGAATTGGAACTCGCGCCTCCGTCGCCTGAAGCGCGGGAGGCGATAGCGGCGGAAAAAATCATCGCTCTGCCACGGTTGGCGCAGGGGCTGGCGCAAAATAGCCTGAGCGTTATCGATCTCAGATCCAGCCAGAGCTATCGCCACGCGCATCTGGAAAACGCCGTCTGGTCCATTCGCCCGCGGATTGAAAGCCTGCTGGCCACGGAGTCGCGTCCCGTGGTGTTCGTCGCCGACGATTTGCGCTTGGCCGCGCTGGCGGAAAAAGAGGTTCCCGCCGCGCTGCCGGTCTATTACGCCCGCGCCGATATCGACGCCTGGCGGGCGGCGGGACTGCCGCTGGTCTCTACGCCCGATATGCCGTCCGATGCGCAGCGAATCGACTACCTGTTTTTTGTTCACGATCGGCATGCGGGCAATAAAGAAGCGGCTCGCCGCTATCTTGCGTGGGAAACCGGTCTGATCGACCAACTGGACGCGCAGGAAAGAGCGTCATTCAGACTGCGGCCGTAAGCGTTTAGGCTGCGCCATTGCCGGGTTTGCCGGGGATGAGCGCGGTGCGGCAACCTTCCTTCCTCTGGCCGGATCCGCCCGGCTCTCTTTTCGTAGTCCGCATTATTTACCGATGCCTGCTGCTAACGGTTTGCGAGAAGCGTAGCGGGCGTTGGTTTAGCGGCTTTGCAAGATCCCATCGTTCTATGCTGAACAAATCCTTTTTTATCGGCAGCGCTTATCTGATTACTTTATAAGCTTATCATTTATAAAACGTATGCAATTTATCAATAAAAAATTAGCATCATCCTCATCTTGACGATTTTTTTCTCTATCGAGTAACCGCTGAAAGCGGCTGCCCGGCAGGGGTTGATTGAGCCATCACCAGGGGAATTTGACATGCGTTTATTAAAAAGAGCCTTACCGGCCGGCGCGCTGGCCGTTTCTATACTGTCGGGGAGCGCGCTGGCCGCCGACCCCATCAGGATCGGCGTATTCAGCCATCTGTCCGGGCCGTTTGCCGAATACGGCATCAGCACCCGCAACGCCATCGAGCTGTATGTCGACGGCGTCAATGCCGGCGGCGGCATTGACGGCCGCAAAATCGAACTGGTGATCGAAGACGATCGCAACTCGCCGCAGGAAGCGGCGACGGTGGCGCGCAAGATCGCCGGCACGCCGGGCGTGGTGCTGGCTATCGGCTCATGGTCGACGACCGCGTCGCTGGCGGCGGCGCCGGCGTTTATCGACGCCAGGATCCCGCAAATCAGTCCGACCTCTTCACATCCCGACTACTCCAAACAGAGCGATTATCAGTTCCGGCAAAATAATACCGACGATATTCTGGCGCAGTACAACGCCGACACCATTCAGAACAAGCTGAAGGCTAACCGCATCGCCATTCCCTATTCGCAGGACGACTGGGGCGTGTACACCGGAAAAGCCACCGCTGAAGCGATCAAAAAAGGCGGCGGAGAGGTGGTGCTGCTGGAAAGCGTGCAGCCCAACGCCAAAGATTTTCGTCCGCTGATCAGTAAACTGCGCGCCGCCAAGCCGGACGGCGTATTCCTGGCGCTGCCTTATCAGGAAGCGTCCATCTTTATTCAGCAACTGCGGCAGGCGGGGATCAATGTGCCGGTAGGCGGCGGTATTCCTCTCACCTCGCCCAAATTTATCGAACTGGCGGGCAAAGCGGCCGAAGGGGCGGTGTTCCACACCATTTTCTTCGCCGGCGATCCTAATCAGGCCGAGTTCGTGAAAGCCTATCAGGATCGTTACGGCCGCGCGCCGGACCAGTTCTCCGCGCTGGCCTATGACGCCGTGGGCGTCGGCGTGGCGGCGATCCGCCGGGCAGCGGCGTCGGGACAGCCGCTCACCGGTCAGGCGGTGCGCGATGCGCTGGCCGACGGCCCGGCCTATCAGGGCGTGACCGGCGAAACCAAATACGACCACGGCAACGTGCGCAAGGCGCCGATTTTCATCACGGTGCGCAATGGCAAGCACGAGCTGTTCTGACCCCGGCGCGGGCAGTCTGTTTTCTCTCTTCCGTCGCACGGGGCCGTTATGGAATTGTTTTTCAGCCAGATACTCAACGGTGTGGCTATCGGCCAGGTCTATGCGCTGATCGCGCTGGGCTTCAGCCTGGTATTCGGCGTCTCCAACCTGATTAACTTCGCCCAGGGGGCGCTGTTTATGCTGGGGGCGTTTTTCGCCTTCAGCGGCGTAGTGAGTTTCGGGCTGCCGCTGCCGGTCGCCGCCGTACTGTCGGTGGCGCTGGTGACCCTGCTCGGCATGCTGCTGGAGCGCGTGGCGCTGCGGCCGTTGCAGGATGCCGCCTATATCGCGCCGCTGCTTTCCACGCTGGCGTTAAGCATGATTATCGACCAGTTGGCCGAGATCGTCTGGTCGCCGGAAGGGCAGGCTTTCCCTTCGCCGTTTGAGGATTACACCTTCTTTATCGGCGGCGCTTACATCACCAGCACCGACATTCTGATCTTTACCTTCGGCGGCAGCGTGGCGCTGCTGCTGACGCTGTTTCTGTCGCGAACCTGGCTGGGGCGCGCCCTGCGGGCGGTGGCGCAGGATCGCGACGCCGCGGCGCAGCTCGGGGTGCGTACCGGCAACGCGCGTCAACTGGCCTTCGGGCTGGCGGGGGCGCTTGGCGCCATCAGCGGTATTCTGGTGGCGCTCTATTTCAAAAGCGTCTTTCCGCAGATGGGGCTGCCTTTCGCGCTGAAAGGTTTTGCCGCCGCCATGCTGGGCGGGCTGACCAGCATTCCCGGCGCGGTGCTGGGGGGCATGATGCTGGGCGTGGTGGAAACGCTGGCCAGCGCTTACGTGGGCGAAGGGTTTCGCGATCTGGTGGCCTTTTCGGTGCTGCTGCTGTTCCTGCTGTTTCGCCCGCAGGGGTTGCTGGGCGACAGCCGTCTGTCCGCGCTGGGCGGCGGCGCGGCGGCGTCGGGGGCGATGCCCAGCACCAGCCTGCTCAGTTCCGCTTCCGGCCAGCGCGCCAGCAATGCGGCGCTGGAACTGCCGTCCTGGGGATTTGCGACCGTGGCGGCGGCGTTGTCGCTGTTGCCGCTGCTGACGCAAGACGGCTATCTGCTGCAGGCGGTGGCCTACGCGATGATTTTCGCGCTGCTGGTGGCCAGCGTCTCGCTGGTGTCGGGCAGCGTGGGGGTGATGTCTATCGGTCACGCCGCGTTTTACGGCGTGGGCGCTTACGGCGTGGCGATTCTGGCGCGTGAGCATCAGCTGCCGGCCGAACTCGCGCTATTGGGCGGCGCGCTGCTGGCGGGCACGGTATCCATGCTGGCCGCGCTGCCGCTGATGAAGCTGAGCGGACACACCGCCGCGCTGGGCACGCTGGCGATAGGGCAGATCGGTTTTCTGGTGTTTATGACCTGGCTGCCGGTGACGCGCGGTCCGATGGGCTATCTGGGCATTCCGGCGCCGCATCTGGCGCTGCTGGGGGATCTGCGTCTGACCGGCCTGGCGGGCAAGTTCTGGCTGGTGGCGGCGGTGACCGGCGCGGCGCTGCTGCTGGCCGACCGGCTGGTGAAGTCCGGCATCGGCCGGGTGTGGCGCGGTATCCGCGAAGACCGGCTGGCGGCGCATACCGCCGGGCTGCCGGTGCGGCGCTACGTGATGCTGGCGTTTGCCGTCTCCGGCGCCATGGCCGGGCTGGCCGGAGGGCTGTTCGCCTACGTGCAGACCGTGGTCAGTCCGGAGAGCTTTATGGTGCAGGCATCGATCCTGCTGCTGGCGATGGCGGTGCTGGGAGGTCTGGGCAATATCAGCGGCGCGGCGCTGGCGGGATTCGCGCTGACCTTGCTGCCGGAATTGCTCAGGGGCTTTGCCGAGTGGCGCATGATCGCCTACGGCATCGTGTTGTTGATTGCGCTGCGGGTGCGTCCGCAGGGCTTGCTGGGGGCGAAATAATGCAGCCGAACGGTGGATTTATCGTTGATGCGGTATCGCGCCATTTCGCCGGCGTCAAGGCGGTCGACACGGTCAGCTTCCGTCTGGCGCCGGGAGAAACGCTGGCGCTGGTGGGGCCGAACGGCGCCGGAAAATCGACGCTGATCCAGTTGCTCAGCGGCGTGGAACGCGCCACGTCGGGGCTCATCTATCTCAACGGCCGCCGTATCGACCGGCTGCCGCCGGAGCGCGTCGCCCGGCTGGGCGTGGGGCGCAGTTTCCAGACTTCGCGGGTGTTTCCGGCGTTGTCGGTATGGGACAGCGTCATGCTCGGCACCCAGACGGCCCTGCTGCGCCAGCCTTCCGGGCGGATGATTAATCCGCTGTCGGAGGTGCTGCACACGCTGCTGGCAACGCGGCGCTGGCGCGAACGCAACGCCGCGTGCGAAACCGCGGCGCGCGACGCGCTGGCGTTATTCGGCGATCGGCTGTTGCCGCGCCGGGACGCGCCGGCCTTCACGCTCTCTTACGCCAACCGGCGGCGGCTGGAAATTGCGCGGGTGCTGGCGGGCGCGCCGGATTACCTGCTGCTGGACGAACCGGCGGCGGGCATGAATCCCACCGAAACCGCCGAATTGACCGAACTGATCGCCGACCTGCGGCGACAGCGGCCGACGCTGGGAATTCTGGTGGTCGAACACAAGCTGTCGCTGGTGAGGCGCGTGGCCGACCGGGTTATCGTACTTAATCAGGGGCGGGTGCTGGCGCAAGGCACGCCGGACGAGGCGCTGGATCACCCGGAGGTGATCGAAGCCTATCTGGGCCGCAAGCGCACCCGTCCCACGCAATCGGATGCACATCTTGGCTAATACAGTGAACTCTCCTTTTCTCTCTTTGCGCGGCGTCGAGGTGCACTACGGCGCGGTGCAGGCGCTGTTCGGCATCGACCTGGAGGTACAGGCCGGCGAAGTGGTGGCGGTGCTGGGCGGCAACGCCTCCGGCAAGTCGACCACCCTCAAGAGCGTGCTGGGGCTGGTGCGCCTGTCCCAGGGAGAAATCCGCCTGGCGGATGAGCCGATTCAGGGGCTGGACCCGGCGGACGTGATCGCGCGCGGCGTGGCCAGCGTGCCGGAGGGACGGCGGGTGTTTCCGGAAATGTCGGTGTACGAAAATCTGCTGATGGGGGCCTATCCGCGCCGCGCCGACAAGGCGGCGGTCGCCGCGGCGCTGGAGGAGGTGTACGCCACCTTTCCGCGTCTGGCCGAGCGGCGCTGGCAACTGGCGGGGGCGCTGTCCGGCGGCGAGCAGCAGATGCTGGCGCTGGGGCGCGCCTGGCTGCGCGACGCCCGGCTGATCTGCATCGACGAACCGTCCATGGGGCTGTCGCCCAAATATGTGGATATGGTGTATGAGGTACTGTTCCGCTGGAAGGCGCAGGGCCAGACGATACTGCTGGTGGAGCAGAACGCGCGCATCGCGCTGGAGCTGGCGGATCGCGCTTATGTCTTGCAGCACGGCAGGATTATCGTGCAGGGCGCGTCCGCCGAGCTGGCCGTCGATCCGGCGGTGCGTAAAGCTTATCTGGGGGCGGCATGAACGACGACCTGCGTTATCTTGATACCGATGTGCTGGTGGTGGGCGCCGGCGGCGCCGGCATGAGCGCGGCGATAGCGGCGGCGCAGCAGGGACGCCGCGTGCTGCTTGCCGACCGCAGTCTGATCGGGCGCGGCGGCGCCACCATTATGGCGCAAATGACGGTGGCGGCGGCGCTGGGGGAACAGGGCGAAGACAGCTGGCGGCACCATTACGCCGACACGCTGGCGGCCGGCCGCGGGCTGTGCGATGCCCGGCTGGCCCGCCTGCTGTGCCGGCAGGGCGTATCCGCCATCCGTCTGCTCGATCGGTGGGGCGTCGGCTGGGCGCGGCACGACGGCCGCCTGGCGCAGGTGCAGGCGCCCGGACATGACAGGCCGCGCTGCGTCTACGTCGACTACCTCAATACCGGCCCGGCCCTGGCGCGCACGCTGCGCGCCCAGCTGCTGCTCCATGAAGCGGTGAAGCGGGTGGGCGACCTGCAAATCACCGCGCTGGTGCGCGACGGCGATCGCGTCGTCGGCGCCGTCGGCCTGCACCGGGCCAGCGGCGCCAGCGTATTGATCCGCGCCCGCGCCGTGGTGCTGGCCACCGGCGGCCTGACGCGCCTCTATCGGCGCAGCAGCGCCTCGCTGAACATGTGCGGCAACGGCCACGCGCTGGCGCTGAGCGCCGGCGCCAGACTCCAGGATATGGAGTTCGTGCAGTTTTTCCCTATCGGCCATCTGGCGCCGCGGCTGGTGGGGTTCGATCCGGTGATGTGGGATCCGTTTCGCTATAAGCTGGGGGGCAAATTGCTCAACGGGTTAGGCGACGAGTTTGTCGAACGTTACGGCAATCAGTCGGAGCAGGAGGGCTATACCGTCACGCGCGATGCCGCGACCTACGCGATTATCAAGGAAGCCGAGGCGGGGCGCGGCTCTCCGGCCGGCGGCGCCTACCTGAGCTTTCGCCACGTAGCGGCGGAAAAACTGGACGCGGCGTTCGGCCCGATTATCGGCCGGCTGGCCGAGCAGGGCGTCGATCTGCGCTCCATGATGGTCGAGGTGGCGCCGATCGCCCATTACCATATGGGCGGCGTGCGGGTGGACGAAAACCTGCACTCTGACGTGCCGGGACTGTTCGCGGCGGGCGAAGTGGTGGGCGGCGTCAGCGGCGCCAACCGCCTGTCCGGCAACGCCATTACCGAGGCGGTGGCCTTCGGGCTGCACGCGGGGGCCCACGCCGCCCGTTATGCGGACGACGCCGCGGACGCGCCCGACGCCGTGCGGCTGCGCGCGCTGGCGCGGTCGGCGCTGGCGGCGTTGCGGCCGTCGGGGCGGGAGCTTGCCGCGCGCGGCGTCGGCGAATTGACGGCCGAACTGCGCGACATTATGCAGGACGACGTCGGTCCGTTCCGCACCGACGCCGGTCTGAGGCGCGCCCTGACGCGCCTGGACGCGCTGGAAGCGGAGTTGGGCAATGAACTGCCCGGCACCGTCAGCCCGCACGACGCCCGCCGCGCCGGCGCGCTGGATCTGCGCCATATGCTGCTGGCGGCGCGGGCGGTGGCGCTGTCGGCGCTGAACCGCACCGAAAGTCGCGGCGCGCACCAGCGCGAAGATTTTCCCGGTCTGGACGACGCCTGGACGCTGAACCAGACCGTTTCCTGGCGTGACGGCGCATGGCGCCTCTCCCGCCGGCCGGTACGCGCAACGACGGAGACGCAGGCATGAGCGACAAACCAAACCTGAGAACCGATAACGACGCCGGCGGCCATGCGGCGTTACGCATTCGGCGCGGCGTCGGCGCGCAGGCCGACCGTTACCAGACGTTTACCGTGCCGCTGGCCGAGGTCACCACGCTGCTCGACGGCCTGGAGTGGATACGCCGCCACGCCGACGACAGCCTGGCGTTCCGCTACTCCTGCATTAACGCCAAAGCCTGTAAACAGTGCATGATGCGCCTGGACGGCAAGGTGGTTTACGCCTGCGTGACCCACCTGCGCGCCGACGCCGAACACCGCGTGGAGCCGATGGCCAATAAGCCGCGGCTGCGCGATCTGGTGGTGGAAAACGGCCCCAACGGAGAACGGCTGGAAGAGCCGTCGCCAACCGGGACGCATCGCGCCGAACGCATAAATGATAAACGGGCCGCGCCCGATAATAAGATGGAGTGAAACTGTGTCAAAACCGATTACCCCAACGCCTGACGGCGCCGACGCGACGAGCAGTGCGGATCGCATTCTGTCGTCGGCGCATCTGGCGACCGGCCTGTATCCCGAATTATCCGAACTGGAGTTCGGCATGATCGTCGCCTACAACGCGTTCAGCCGTTGGATCACGCGATGTATGGCGGGCGCGGGCGAAGCCGATCTGGCCGTCAACGATATCCTGGTGCTGCACCACGTGCACCATCGGGGGCGCAGCAAGAAGCTGGCCGACATTTGCTTTACGCTCAACTATGAAGATTCGCACGTCATCAACTACTGCCTGAAAAAGCTGGTCACCCTGAAGTTTATCCGCGGCGAAAAAATCGGTAAGGAAGTGTTCTATACCAGCACGCCGGAAGGCGCGGCGCTGGTGGAGCGTTTTCGCGACGTGCGCAATCGCTGCCTGTTGCCCAGCATGGCGGGCGAGGTGGCCGACGGCGAGGTGCTTTCCGCCATCGCCCGGCAGCTCAGAACGCTGTCGGGCCTTTACGATCAGGCCGCCCGAGCGGCGTCATCCCTATGAGCAATAAAAACTGGCAATTCTGGATCGACCGGGGCGGCACCTTTACCGATGTGGTGGGGCGCAAGCCCGATGGCGCGCTGGTCACCTGCAAACTGCTGTCGGAAAACCCGGAGCAGTATGACGACGCGGCGGTGGAGGGCATCCGGCGCCTATTGGGGCTGAAAGCGGACCAGGCGATCCCCGCCGACGCCATCGGCGCGGTGAAAATGGGCACCACGGTGGCGACCAACGCGCTGCTGGAGCGCAAGGGCGAGCGCCTGCTGCTGGCGGTGACGCGCGGCCTGCGCGACGGCCTGCGCATCGCCTACCAGAACCGCCCCAGGCTGTTCGACCGGGAAATCGTACTGCCCGAGCAGCTCTATGGCGAGGTGGCGGAGATCGACGAACGGCTGGATGCGGCGGGCGAGGTGGTGCGTCCGCTGGACGAGCGCGCCGCGCTGGCGGCGTTGCGCGCGGCGGCGGGGCGCGGTTATGCCGCCATCGCCATCGTGATGATGCACAGCTACCGCAATCCGCGCCACGAACTGCGGCTGGCGGCGCTGGCGCGCGAGGCGGGCTTCACCCAGATATCGGTATCGCATCAGGTTTCGCCGCTGATACGTTTTGTGGCGCGCGGCGATACCACGGTGGTGGACGCCTATCTGTCGCCGGTGCTGCGCCGTTATGTCGATCGCGTGGCGCGCGCGTTGCCCGGCGTGCCGCTGCAATTTATGCAGTCCAACGGCGGGCTGACCGACGCGCAGGCGTTTCAGGGCAAAGATTCGATTCTTTCCGGGCCGGCGGGCGGCATCGTCGGGATGGCGCAGGCGGCGCGCGAGGCGGGTTGCGAACGGGTCATCGGTTTTGATATGGGCGGAACTTCGACCGACGTGTCGCATTACGCCGGTGAATTCGAACGGGCGTTCGACACCCAGGTGGCGGGCGTGCGGCTGCGGGCGCCGATGCTGAGCATTCATACCGTGGCGGCGGGCGGCGGCTCCATTCTGAAGTTTGACGGGGCGCGTCTGCGCGTCGGCCCGGAGTCGGCGGGGGCCGATCCCGGCCCGGCCTGCTACCGGCGCGGCGGGCCGCTGACGGTGACCGACGCCAACCTGATGCTGGGCCGCATTCAGCCGGGACATTTTCCCGCGGTGTTCGGTCCGCAGGCCGACCAGCCGCTGGATCGCGAGGTGGTGGTGAGGAAATTCGCGGCGCTGGCGGCGGAGGTGTCCGCCGCCAGCGGACGCGCGGTCGGCGCCGAGTCGCTGGCGCAGGGCTTCCTCGATATCGCGGTGGCGAGCATGGCGAACGCCATCAAGAAGATCTCGGTGCAGCGCGGCTACGATATCACGCGCTACACGCTGGTGACCTTCGGCGGCGCGGGCGGGCAGCACGCCTGCCGGGTGGCGGACGAACTGGCGATGCCCTGCGTGCTGGTGCATCCGCTGGCGGGCGTGCTGTCCGCCTACGGCATGGGGCAGGCGTCGGTGGTGGCGATGCGCGAGCGGTCGGTGGAACAACCGTTGGACGCGGCGGGGCTGGCGCTGGCGGGCGAGATCCTGGACGCGCTGGCGGACGGCGCGGCGGCGGAGCTGCGTCAGCAGGGCGCGCAGGAGGAGGCGATCCGCGTCGAGCGCCGGCTCTATCTGCGCTATGAGGGCACCGACACCGCGTTGCCGGTGGCGGCTGACGCCCCGGACGCGATGCGCGCGCAGTTTGAGCGCACCTATCGCCAGCGTTTCGCCTTTCTGATGCCGGAACGTCGGCTGGTGATTGAATCGGCGGTGGCCGAAGCGATTGCCGCCCCAGAGGTGTACGATGATGCGCCAAGCGCCGATGGCGACGGCGCCGCCGCGCAGCCGGATGCCGCCGGACAGGTGGATATTCATATTGACGGCCGCTGGCGGCGCTGCCCGCTGGTGCGCGGCGGGGATTTGCGCCCCGGACAGCGCGTCGCCGGCCCGGCCATCATCACCGACGCCAACGCCACCACGGTGGTTGACGCCGGCTGGGGCGCTACGGTAACGCCCCGCCGCCACCTGCTGCTGGAGCGGGTGGAAGCCCGTCCGACGCGCGTGGCGCAGGGAACCCTGGCCGATCCGGTGATGCTGGAGATCTTCAATAACCTCTTTATGTCCATCGCCGAGCAGATGGGCTACCGCTTACAGAACACCGCCTATTCGGTGAACATTAAAGAGCGGCTGGATTTTTCCTGCGCGCTGTTCGACGCCGATGGCGGTCTGGTGGCCAACGCGCCGCATATTCCGGTGCATCTCGGCTCAATGGGCGCCAGCGTGCAGGCGGTGATGCGCGCCGGCGCCGGCGAGCTGCGCCCCGGCGACGTCTATATTCTCAACGACCCCTACGCGGGCGGCACCCATCTGCCCGACGTCACGGTGGTGACGCCGGTATTCAGCGCCGACGGGCGGAAGCTGCTGTTTTACGTCGGCTCGCGCGGCCACCATGCCGATATCGGCGGCCTGACGCCGGGCTCGATGCCGTCGGATTCGCGGGTTATCGAAGAAGAAGGGGTGCTGATCACCCCCTTCAAGCTGGTGGCGGACGGCCGTCTGCGCGAGGCCGAACTGCGCGAGCTGCTGCTGGGGGCGCGCTACCCGGCGCGTAACGTCGAACAGAATCTGGCCGATCTGCGGGCGCAGATCGCCGCCAACGAAAAAGGCCGCGAAGAGCTGCTGCGCATGGTGGACGCTTTCGGGCTGGAGGTGGTGCGCGCCTATATGCGCCATGTGCAGGACAACGCCGAAGAGTCGGTGCGTCGCGCCATCGCCAGCCTGAGCGACGGAAGCTTTACGCTGTCGCTGGACAACGGCGCGCGAATAAGCGTGAAGCTGACGGTGGATCGAGCGCGCCGCGCCGCCACGCTGGACTTCTCCGGCAGTTCGCCGCAGCAGCCGAACAATTTCAACGCGCCGCGTGCCATCACCTCGGCGGCGGTGCTCTATGTGTTCCGCACGCTGGTGGAGGACGATATTCCGATGAACGAAGGCTGCCTGAAGCCGCTGACGCTGGTGGTGCCGGAAGGCAGCATGCTCAATCCGCGCTATCCGGCGGCGGTGGTGGCGGGCAACGTCGAAGTCTCGACCTGCGTCACCAACTGCCTGTACGGCGCCCTGGGGGTGATGGCGGCCAGCCAGCCGACCATGAACAACCTGACGTTCGGCGACGGCCGCTATCAATATTACGAAACCATCGCCGGCGGGGCGGGGGCCGGCGGGCGTTTCGACGCCCAGGGCCGCCCGATCGGCGGGTTCGACGGCGCCGACGTGGTGCAGACGCTGATGACCAATTCGCGCCTTACCGATCCCGAAGTGCTGGAGCTGCGCTATCCGGTGCGCGTGGAGCGCCATGAAATCCGCCGCGGCTCCGGCGGCGCGGGGCGCTGGCACGGCGGCAACGGCGCGGTGCGCACGCTGCGTTTTCTGGCGCCGATGACGGTGTCGCTGCTGGCCAACGGCTGGCGCAATCCGGCTTTCGGACTGGCGGGCGGCGCGTCGGGCGCGCCGGGGCGCAGCCGCATCATCCGGGCCGACGGCCGGGTGGAGCCGCTGCGTCATGCCGATCGGGCGCAGCTGCAGGTCGGGGATTGCTTTGAAATAGAAACGCCGGGCGGGGGCGGTTTTGGCCCGCAGCAACAGGAGGAGAGCAAATGACCACGCCAGCGCTTGAAGCCCGTCTGCGCATTCGCAGCGGAGCGCACACCGGGCATACGGGCGGGCTGGCGCCCGGTTACGTGCAGGGCAATATCGCCATCCTGCCGGCGTCCTGCGCGGCCGATTTCCTGCGCTTTTGCCAGCGCAATCCGCAGGCCTGCCCGCTGCTCGCCGTTTCCGAGCCGGGGGAGCCGATACTGCCGGCGCTGGGGGAGGGGATCGATATTCGCACCGATGCGCCGCGCTACCGGCTGTGGCGCGACGGCGAACTCAGCGAGGAGTGCGATGATATCCGTCACCTCTGGCGTAAAGATCTGGTGAGCTTTGTGATCGGCTGTTCGTTCTCGTTCGAACAGGCGCTTATCGAGGGCGGTATTCCCCTGCGCCATGTGCAACAGGGGCGCAACGTCGCCATGTATCGCACCAGCCTGCCCACGCAGCCCGCCGGACCGTTCCACGGTCCGCTGGTTGTCTCGATGCGTCCGCTACGGCCGGCCGACGCCATCCGCGCCATCCAGATCACCTCGCGGTTTCCCGCCGTTCATGGCGCGCCGATCCATATCGGTATGCCCGAGTCGATCGGCATACGGGATCTCGCCGATCCCGACTACGGCGACGCCGTGGAGATCGGCGCCGACGAGCTGCCGGTGTTCTGGGCCTGCGGCGTCACTCCCCAGGCCGTCGCGGTGGCCGCCCGCCTGCCGCTGTGCATCACCCATGCGCCGGGTTGCCTGCTGATCACCGATCTGCTCAATTCGCGCATGGCCAGCCTGTAATCAGGGCGGCCCTCACGCTCACGAACCTGGAGTGAGGCGGCTTAAAAGCATCTGTCTGGGAACGTTATCGATCCCGCACCACGTCCCGGCGGGCCCGATCGACCAGCGACAGGTAGCGTTGCAGGCGCTCTTTCCGCCGGATCCGGCGCCGAACATGAATTAATGTTAATGCAAATACAAATGATTACCATTTATAACCAAGTTTCCCTATATTAAGGAAACTTGGTTAACGGTAATCCTGTGGCGGCAAGGTGCCCATAGTCTTCGGCATCGGGTCTGAATGACGCCAGGGCGCCGTGTGCATCGGATGGCAGGGCTATGCATGACAGCACTTTCTCTACAATAACGCGGTTGCGGACGGCGCTAACAACGGGGCCGCGTTGATGTGGGACCTCAAACGCCTGTTCCAGAAACACTCCCGGGACATCAACCGTTTTCTCCGCAAGCGGGGACACCGCCCGGACGTGGCGGCGGATTTGACCCAGGATGTCTTCCTGCGCATATTGTCCGCCGCGCCGCCCGAACGGGACGACAATCCCCTGGCCTATCTGCGCCGTGTCGCCCGCAATCTGTCGATCGACCTCTATCGCCGCGAACAGCTTGTTGAAAAAGGCGAACTGCCCGACGAGGAGTACGGCGGGGTAGCCGATCCCGCCCCCAACCCCGAAACGATAAACCATGACCGCCAGCGGCTGGCGATGGCGCACCGGGCGCTGATGGAACTGCCGGAAAGGACGCGGCGCGCCTTTGAGCTGTATCGCCTGGGCGATATGACCATCGCCGAAGTCGCCGCCGAACTGGACCTTTCCGTGTCGCGCACCTGGTCGCTTATCCAGCACGCATACCTGCACCTGCGCAGCCGACTCAAGGAGGGTGGCGATTAATAGGCGGCGCGGGGTGAAAATTTTCTCCCTACATTCGTTAATGATAACGTAGAGGCGAAAATCGACTTTTCCCTTGGTTTTTTTCCTGGCGCGGCGTTATCACCGGATTGATTTATCTATGACTGAAAAAACGTCGCAAGACGATAAATTATTTGCCGAGGCGTTTGACCTCATCATCCGCCAGCAGACCGAACCGGCGAATCCGCTGGTGCGTGAGCAGATCCGGCGCTGGCGTGGGCGCGATCCCTCCCATGAGGCGGTCTGGGCCGAAGCCATGGATATCCACGTTATGGCGGGACAGGTGGTGCAGGCCCGCCGCGGGGCAAGCCGGGCGCCGGCGGGCATCTCGCGCCGCTCCCTGGTTTTCGGCGGCGCGGCGGCGCTGGCCGCATGGGGCGTCGGCTCGCTGGTCGCTCCGACCGTACTGCTGCGCGCCCGGGCCGACCATATAACGGCGACGGCAGAACTGCGGCGCATTTCCCTGGCCGACGGCACGCTGGTCGCGCTCGGCCCCGACAGCGCCATTCGCTCGCGCTTCACGCCGCACGGCCGGCGCGTGGAGCTGCTTTCCGGCATGGCGTTCTTTGAGGTGGCGCCGGACGACGAGCGTCCGTTTCAGGCGCTTGCCGATGACCTTGAGGTGGCGGCGGCCGGCGCGTTCGACCTTGGCTGGAACGCGGGCTTTCTGTCGGTGGCCGTCGAGCGCGGGCGGGCCGTGGCCGCGTCGCCGGGGGGCGGCGGGACGCTGGCCGCGGGAGAGTGGCTGACCTTCGACCAGGAGAGCGGCGGCGTTGAGCGCGGCTGGCGCGAGCCGGGCCGGATCGCCTTATGGCGCGACGGCCTGCTGGTGGTGGATCGGGAGAGCGTCGCTTCCGTTGTCGCGCGGATCGCGCGCTGGCAGCCCGGCCGGGTGGTGATCGCCACGCCGGACCTCGGGCGGCGGCGCGTCAGCGGCGTGTATAACCTCACCTCCCCGGAGAGCGCCCTGCAGGCGGTGGTGCAGCCGCACGGCGGCACGGTGCGCCGGCTTTCCTCCTGGCTGACGGTGGTTTCTTAATGGTGCTCTAAAAACGGCCGTTGCGTTTCCCATAAGCACAAATATTGCCGCGGTAAAAATTGTCATTTCAGGGTGAAAAATTCTCATTCTCATTCGTTTCCATTAGCAGGAGTCGGCGACAGTCGGCCATTCGGGGAATTGTGTGAAACGAATTGGGGCCTGATAAGAATGACGCTTATAAATAAAAAATTAAAAAATAAACCCGGGGCGCGACGGATGCTGATTGCCGCCTTGATAAATCTGGGCGGCGCTTCGCTGGCGACGGGAGTGATGCAGCAGGATGCCTGGGCCCAGACCGCGCAGCAGACGGCGTTCAATATTCCGGCGGGGCCGCTGGCCGGGGCGCTCGCCGAGTTCGGACGCCAGTCGGGGCGGCAGGTGACCTATGATCCCGGCGTCGCCGCCGGCAAGCGCTCGCCGGGCATTTCGGGGACTGTCGCGCCCGAGGCGGCGCTGGCCCGACTCCTTGAGGGATCGGGGCTCTCCTATCGCCCTATCGGCGCCGGCACTTTCACTATCGAGGCGGATATCGCCGACGCCTATGCGCCGGGCGTCGGCGATGACTCTCTGCTGCTCGATACCATTACCGTCACCAGCGAGGGCGGCGTCAGCCCGGCGGACGAACCCTATCGCGGCGCGGGTTCGCGCGCCTATATCTCCGGCGAGCAGGTGGAGCGCTTTCGCGGCACCTCGGTGGGGGATTTTCTGTCCGGCGTGCCGGGGGTGCTGAACGGCGACGCGCGCAACTCCGGCGCGCTGGACGTCAATATCCGCGGTATGCAGGGGCAGGGACGCGTGCCGGTGGTGATCGACGGGGCGACGCAGGAGACTACCACATATCAGGGATATAACGGTTCCACGGCGCGCAGCTATATCGACCCCGACTTTATCGGTTCGGTCGCCATCGAAAAGGGGCCGAGCGCCGGAGCCGACGCCACAGGCGCCAGCGGCGGCGTGGTGCGCGTCAGCACCATCGGGGCAAAGGATATTCTGTTGCCCGGCCATAGTTTCGGCGTAAGGCTGAAAGGCGGTTTTAATACTAATAGTTCATCTCCGCCGGCGGCGGGAACCTCTGGAGGTTATGTCCCCCAATCTTTCGTGGGACGGCAATACGGATTGGATCGGCCGCCGTTTCTTAAACCGACCGGCGGCTCCGGCAGTATCGCTGTAGCGGGCGTCACCGAGCATCTGGAGGTGGTGGTGGCCTATGCGCAGCGCAAAAACGGTAACTACTATGCGGGTAAAAAAGGCGGTGATGGAGCTCGCCCAGTCAACGCAAGGAACCAGTATGGCAATCCAACGATCAAAAATGATGGGTTGACCCTCTATCGCTCCGGTGAAGAGGTGCTCAATACCTCTATCGATAATGAATCCTGGCTGCTGAAAACCAAGCTAAAGTTGAACGACGGCCATGCGCTGGAACTGGCCTACTCTCGCTATCTAAGCGATTACGGCCAGGTTTTAGGAAGAGCGTCGATGGATTCCACTTTGCAAGGGCTGCTTAGCTCCATCGATCTGGATACCTGGACCGCACGCTACCGTTGGAAGCCGAAAGATAGCGATCTTATCAATCTGAAAGTGGATAGCTTTTTTACCGAGGTGGATAACCGTATTAACTCAGCGGCTGAGTCTTATTATCAGGATCCCGTTGGGAATAATGTGACACGATTCTGGGTGGGATCGGAGCGGCGCGGTGTTACCGCCTCCAATACCTCGCGCTTTTATACTGAAGTGGGGGATTTCAGCCTGGAATACGGCGGCGCTTTTACCAGGGAAAATGTAGGTTTGCCCGATGGTGTCGATCGGGATTGGTACAGGTCTTTTTGGGGCCTTCAGCGCGAGGGCTGGCGCAAGGAGAGCAGCGGCTTTACCTCGCTGGAGTGGAAGCCGCTGAGTTGGCTTACCCTGAACGGCAGTGCGCGCTATTCGCACTTCGAGTCGCAGGATGACTATCAGGGTAATAGCGAATCTTTTAAACGTTCCGATAACGGTTGGTCGCCCATTGCCAGCATAACTGTGGAGCCGCTGGATGGACTCCAGGTTTATGGCAAGTACGGCAGCGTGCTGCGCTCCCCCAGCATTTTCGAATCCCTGACCAGCCTCTCCTTTTACTTTCCGGCTACAGAGAATCCGGTGAAGCCAGAGCGTAACAATAGCCTGGAATTCGGTGTTAACTACCTGAAAGACAATGTCTTTATAAATGACGATAAGCTACGCCTGCACGCCGCTTACTTCTCCAACCATATCGACGACTATATTACCCGTTCGCATATCTATCGCGGGCTGACCTCAAAGGGCCGTCCCAACTATAATCTGGGCCGGCTGAACCTTGACTATGCTGAGATGCGCGGTTTTGAAGTCTCGGCGCAGTATGATACCGGGCGCTACTACGGCAGCCTGGCATGGAACCACTATACCCACGTAATGTTCTGCGCGCCGCAGGGGAAAATACATCCGAACTACGCAACATGTTCCGCCAGCGGGCTGTACAACAGCTTTTCGCTGCAGCAGGTGCCGCCGAAAGATACGGTGACGCTGGATCTGGGGGCACGCTTACTGGAGCAGGATCTTACCGTTGGCGCACGCCTGAACTATATTGGCAGCCGCTATGCAAAGAACGATACCCAGGGCACTGAAGGCGTTACTCAAGGATCGTCGGGCGTCGGTTTTGTTCGGGCCTCGCGCTGGAACCCCTATGCACTGGTGGATCTCTACGCCAGCTATAAGCTAAACCCCAATGTGCAGCTCGATCTGACGGTGGATAACCTGACGGACCGCTACTATGTGGATGCTATAGGCGCTGCTTTGTTGCCGGCACCAGGCCGTACGGTGCGCGGCAGCGTGACCGTTAAATTCTGATATGAATTCTCTTGCGAATAATGGCGATGGGCTGGTCGGCGCGGCGCGCTGGAGCTGCGCCAGCCTGCTGGCGCTGGCGTTTCATAGCGGCGGCATTCTCTGGATGCTGCACGAGCCGCTGATGGCGGCGGCCGACAGCGTGCCGCCCGCCTCCATCATGATCGAACTGGCCGATATGCCGCAGGCCGCCGCCACCGACCATAACGAGATATCAACCGAACGGCAGAATTCCCAGGCGAGTCAGGCGGCGGAAAAGGTGGAAACGCCCAAGGAGCCGCCGCCCGAGCCGCAGGAATATACGCCGCAGCCGCAGCCGCCCGAACCGCTCAAAGAGCCGCGCCTTGAGCGGAATGACCGGGCTGCGCTCAAGGTGCCGGCGGCGCGCAAACCGCCGCCGCAGCGGCAAACCGAGCGTAGCAAACGTCCCGAGGATGCAGCAAAGCCGCGCCAGCAGCAACAGGCGGCTTCGCGTCAGACCGTTCGCGCCCAGGCGCAGGCCGCCCCGTCGGAGCGCACCGCGGCGCGGCAATCTACCGCCGGCGCCTCCGCCGCTTCCGCCACCTCGGCTAAATGGCAGGCGCGCCTGATGGCCCATCTGGAACGGCGCAAAAAGTACCCGCCGGGAGCGCGGGCGCGGGGAGAGATCGGTACGGTGTTTATCCGTTTCAGCATCGACGATGCCGGTAACGTGCTGGACGCGCAGCTGGCGCGCTCTTCGGGCTTCGCCGAACTGGATCGGGAGGTGCTGGCTCTGGTGCGCCGCGCCTCGCCGGTGCCCGCTCCGCCCGCCGGCATGCCGCACGCCATTACCGCGCCGGTGCGCTTTAGCGTGCGGGATCGCTAGCCTGTCGGGGAGTCACTTCCCCGGCGGCGTTTATACCCTTTTTTATTACCTTATCCCGTTATAGCTATTTCTACTTTTTTATCTCAAATAAGAATAAAAATAACAATAATAACTATTCGTATCTTTGTTGAGATGTGTATATATATTAACCAATATAAGCATCGCTTATCTTTTATGAATGGTTAGGTTGGGTGGAAAGTAGCGCAGCGATGCTTTACCGGGCATACGGGAGACGCCCTGTATCAAGGCGTTTCCTGGCGTGCAACACGCAGTATCCGTAGGTTAATCATTCGAGAGGAATAGAAAATGAATATTGTTTTAAGAAAAACATTGCTGGCCCTGGCAATTGCCGGCACGGCCGGTGCCGCTCAGGCCGATATCGTCAGCGGGCAGAGTTATACCGAAACCGATGGTATCCGGTTGGGAGCGGCAACCTTCCAGAATCCGGGCGTCGCTGGCGCTGGAGTCGACGGACAGTTGTTAAACCAGCTTGCGCCGGCAACCCATTTCGCACTGGCAGATTATCAGGATAGTACCGGCGTCTACACCTGGAGTGGTCGCGAGATCGTAGCCGATGGCGCCGCGCCTGGTCCGGATACGCCGATAGATCACAGCGGTATAGGCGTCTGGTCCTTTGCTCAGGTGGGCAGTCAGGATGTCTGGTTCGGCGAATGGGATGCCGAAGCGGCAGAAGGTGATGGCGCCATCGGCGATAAGGTCGCCGGCACCCATACCGCCTGGTACGTGGGTGAGAGTGGCGACGTAGCCACCACGCTTCCTACCGGCGCGCCGGTAACCTACACGGTGCAGTCGATCAACAACTACACCGGCGCGACGCTGCCCACCAGTACGCTTACCGCCAACTTTGACGGCCTGACGGCCAGTTCCACCGGCGATATTTCCTTCTCCGGCGGGGCTATCACCAATACCGGTTCCGACGTACAGCTTGCCGCCAACGGCGTGAACGTCGCCAGCAGCGGCGGCACCAATGGCGATCTGGCCGGTAACTTCTTCGGCACCGGCGCGGCGGCGGTAGCGGGGATCGTCACTTTCGCCGATCGCAATCAGGACACCGCCTTTGGGGGCAGCAAAAATCCGTGAGCGATAACCATTACTCTGGCGCAATAAGTCAGCATCTCGGCCGTAGCCGCAGTGAGGTATAGCCGACGATGAATTCCGCTTGCGCATGTACCGGGAGCAGGGGCTTGCTCCAGCTTGCCTCTGCTCTTTTTCGCGTTCGTCCCTGAATCGCTGGCGCAATGGTCGCCGGGACGTGCGTAGTGGCATTTTCCGGGATATCTATCTATGTCGTATCAGCTGGATTTGTTCGCCGTAATCCAATCAGAACAATGGCGCAGAAAGCGTTTTTTCCCGTGGGCGACGCCGGGTCGATTTGCCGTGGCCGCCATTATCCGCGTTTTTATCTTTTTTCTCTGCCTGCCGCTGACGGGCGTCGTTGTGGCGCAGGAACGCGACGATACGCGCCGCCTGCTGGAGCAGAGCATCGAGAGCCGGGCGTTTGAGCGCGAGCGCGAACTGCTGCGCGACGAACGGGAACAACCCGCCGCAAGCCGGCCGACCCTTACCCTTGACGGCCGCACCTATACCGTCGAACGTACCGCCGCCGCGTTGGGGCAGGCCCTCTATCTGTCATTGCAGCATCGACAGTGGGGGGCGGCGCGGCGTTTTCTGGATGAATACCTAACCTTGCCGGACCGCGATCCCCTGCTGGTGCACTATGCCAGGGGAATGTTGGCCCGCGCGGCCGGACAGCTGGCGCAGGCGGAGGCGGAATTCCGCGCCCTGCTGGCGCTGCGGTCCGCCTTTCTGCCCGCACGGCTCGAACTGGCGCGCGTACTGTTCGAGGACGGTCAGGAGCGCGAGGCAGAACTGGCGTTTGCGGATATCCTGGCGTCCATCAATGCCGCGGATCCCAAAACGGCCGGAGTGCGCAAGACGATTGCGGCTTACCGCAATGCGCTAAGACAGCGCAGCGATTGGCACGGCTCCTTTTCCTTCGGCCCGACCTGGTCCGATAATGTCAACCGCACCTCGGCGAGCCAGACCTGCCTCTGGCAGTTGGCCAATGGTCTCTGTCTGGTGGAGCGCAAGCTGCCGGACGCCATCTCCGCCGGCGGCCTGGCCTTCGACGCCAGCGCGCAGCGGCGCATACCGCTGCGCGGACGCCACGGCCTCTATCTCCGATCGTCCCTGTATGGCGCGCAGTATCGCCATCACGGCGACTACAACGAAACCACGTTCACGGCGCAGGGCGGCTACAGCTATCGCGGCGGGCGGCATCAGTTACAGTTGGCCCCCTCCTTCGAATATTACCAATGGGGCAGGGAAGCGCTTTACGGCGCCTGGGGAGCGCATGCCGACTGGAGCTACATACCGTGGCGCAACGCGCTGCTAAAGCTGGAAGGCGAGTATAAGGATATGAGCTACCGGCGGCGGGCGTACGCCAATAATTTCGACGGCGCAACGCGCCAACTGTACGCCACCTATTATCATGAAGTGGGCGCCGGCTGGACGCTGTTCGGCGGCGTCGATTGGGTGGACAGCGATGCGCGGCTGGAGGCCAACGGCTACCGGCAGACGGGGCTACGCCTTGGCGCTGCCGTGAACTATTCCGGTTTTTCCGCCACGCTGTTCGGCGCCTACCGGGTACGGGACTACGACGCATACAACGCCCTGCTGGCGGCCCGCAGGGAAGATGACGAACAGAATTATACCTTGATCCTCAAAGCGCCGCGTTGGCAGGCGGCCGGCTTCGTTCCGGTCCTGACCCTGCGTCATAATAAAGTGAAGAGCAACGTGGACTGGCTCTACTCCTACGATCGCAACGATATCAGCCTGAAGCTGGAGCGCACTTTCTAAGCGCGGAAGTTTATTTATTTCCGGTAATTAGTGGGTATCGCTGATGTAAATGGATTTTTAAAATATAATAATGCTGTTATTTTTATTGGGGGTATGTAAAAGCTAACATCGCTTGAGTATCTGAATGTTATTCTGTTTTCTTAATATCCTATCTGATTTACCCAGGTAAATAAATCGCCGGATAAACTCCTCACGTAGAGTGTCTATATTTATAAAAAATATAAGCTATCTAACTATATCAATAGGGGCGCACTCTGGCATGTGCTGAATTTTATTCTAAGTTTTTTGATTTATTGGTTATTGATATTAAAGAAATTATTAAGAAATGGCGATGTTTTTTTACATTTGCGTTAAGCAAAAATTTTTTTGCGTCAACTTGCATCTCGTCTTGCTTGTGCTAAATAAAATAGACAGCATAAATTTTTTACAAATGATAACACCAATAAATTATCCAAAGAGAAAAATATAATAGAGATAGAATTACCTGAATATCTTATAGAGGAAATGAACTGACGGCATGTCGTTGTCTGCTGCCCAACGATTTTTTCTGAAAAACAGACGTTTTTATTAATTAGGGCGCTACTTTAATTAGGGTGTTTTTATGATGAATTAATTGCCGGTGCGTAATTGATTCACTGTGGTTTCTTTTGCCGGGAATATATGAGTGATGTATTCGGTTATCTTTTTTCATCACTGATTTTTGACCAATACTCGTTTGGGAGTGGAAGTTAAATGAGTAATTTCTCTATTACCGCGAAAGAAAACGGCGCGACCTCTATGGTCAATACCTCTTCCGGAGAACTGAATTTATCGTCTCCTTCCATTGTGACGTTGCAGGCCGATCGGCAAGAAATTGCCTCCATGACTCGCTCCGGCAATGACTTAATGGTGACATTTCACTCCGGTGAAAAAACGGTCCTGAAAAACTTTTATATTGCCGGAGAACACGGCGCCAGCGAATTGGTGCTGGAAGACGAGAATGGCGCGCTCTGGTGGGTAAAAGATCCTGCAACGCAACCTCAATTTGAATTCATTTCCGCTATTGATGAGATCACGGCCGGCGCCGGAGGTGCGGAAGCTGCCGGCGGTACGGCCCTGCCGTACATTCTGGGCGGGATCGCCGGCGTGGCGACCGTGGCCGCTATGGCGTCCGATCGCCACGATGATGATGATAGCGAACGTGACGCCCACGCACTCGACGCGCCGACGGTAAACATCAGCGAGGATGGCTCCGCCATTAGCGGTGAAGCGGAGCCGGGCGGCAAGGTGACCATTACCGATGCCGACGGTAATACGTTGAGCAGCGCGACGGTGGGGGATGACGGTCGCTTTACGGCGCCGCTGCCACCGTCGCTGACCAATGGCGAGACGATTAGCGTGGTAGTCAGCGATGCTGCGGGTAATACATCTGCGGCGACGACCGTTTCCGCACCTGACTCCACTCCCCCCTCAGAGCCAACCGATTTGTCTGTGGCGGAAGACGGCAGCGCCGTTAGCGGTAGCGCGGACGCGGGCAGCACGGTGACCATTACCGATGCCGCCGGTAATGAACTGGGCAGGGTGGCGGTGGGTGAAGACGGTAACTTTACCGTGCCGTTATCCACGGCGCTGACCAACGGCGAAGCGATTAATGCGGTAGCCAGCGACGCGGCTGGCAATATTTCTGCAACGGTTATCTTGAACGCACTGGACATCACCGCCCCTTCAGCCCCCGCCGATCTGCTGGTAACGGAAGACGGTGACGCCGTTAGCGGCAGAGCCGAAGCGGGCGGCATGGTCACCGTTACCGATACGGCCGGCAACGTGCTGGGCCGCGCAACGGTAGGAGAAGATGGTCGCTTTACCGTACCGTTATCACCGGCACTGACCAACGGCGAGGTGATTAGCGCGGTGGTCAGCGATGCGGCGGGTAATGCTTCTGCCGGGATCAGCGTCACCGCACCTGATGCTACCGCGCCAGATAATACTGCGCCCTCCGCTCCCGCCGATCTGCTGGTGGCGGAAGACGGTTCAGCCGTCAGCGGCAGCGCCGAAGTGGGCAGCACGGTGACCATTACCGATACGGCAGGTAACGTGCTGGGCAACGTGACAGTGGGAAATGATGGTCGCTTTACCATACCGTTATCCCCTGCACAGACCAATGGCGAAGCGATTAGTGTGGTGGTCAGCGATGCGGCCGGTAATGCCTCTGAGGTGACGAGCGTTACCGCCCCGGATACCACTGCTCCTTCAACTCCTGCTGATCTGCTGGTGGCAGCGGACGGCGCCGCTGTTAGCGGCAACGCTGAAGCGGGCAGTACGGTGAAGATCACCGATGCAGCCGGCAATGAACTGGGCGGTGTGACGGTGGGGGATAATGGCAGCTTTACCGTACCGCTATCACCAGCGCTGACTAATGGCGAAACGATTAATGTGGTGGTCAGCGACGCTGCGGGTAATGCCTCAGTTGCGGCAACGACTACTGCGCCTGATACCACTGTACCCTCCGCCCCAACCGATATGCTGGTGGCAGCAGACGGCGCAGCCATTAGCGGCAATGCCGAAGCCGGCAGCACGGTGAAGATCACTGATGCAGCCGGCAATGAACTGGGCAGTGCAACGGTGGGGAACGATGGCAGTTTTACCGTACCGCTATCACCGGCGCTGACTAACGGCGAGGCAATCACTGTCACAGCCAGCGATGCAACCGGTAATGCCTCGGTTGCAGCAACCGTTACTGCACCTGATACCACCGTACCTTCAGCTCCCGCCGATCTGCTGGTGGCTGCGGACGGCGCAGCCATTAGCGGCACAGCCGAGGCCGGCAGCACGGTGAAGATCACCGACGCCGTCGGCAATGAACTGGGTAGCGTAACCGCGGA
Organism: Brenneria tiliae; assembly: GCF_023347575.1. Classification (NCBI taxonomy): domain Bacteria; kingdom Pseudomonadati; phylum Pseudomonadota; class Gammaproteobacteria; order Enterobacterales; family Pectobacteriaceae; genus Brenneria; species Brenneria tiliae. Next base: position 75,911 of record NZ_JAKPCB010000100.1, read on the forward strand.
TAACGACGGCCGCTTTACGGTGCCACTATCACCAGCGTTGACCAATGGTGAAGCGATTAATGTGGTGGTCAGCGACGCGGCGGGTAATGCTTCTGCGGCGACGAGCATTACCGCCCCGGATACCACCGCACCCTCAGCCCCAACCGATCTGCTAGTGGCAGCGGACGGTTCCACAGTCAGCGGCACAGCCGAATCCGGCAGCACGGTGAAGATCACCGATACCGCTGGCAATGAACTGGGCAGCGTCACAGTAGGGAACGATGGCAGCTTTACCGTGCCGTTATCACCGGCACTGACTAACGGCGAAGCGATTAGTGCAGTAGTCAGCGACGTGGCAGGTAATGCCTCTGCCGCGGTAACCGCGGTTGCATCTGACACCACCGCACCCTCCGCCCCAACCGATCTGCTGGTGGCGGAAGACGGCGGCGCCATTAGCGGCAGTGCCGAAGCTGGCAGTACGGTGAAGATCACTGATGCAGCCGGTAATGTACTGGGCAGCGTGACGGTAGGAGATAATGGCAGCTTTACCGTGCCGCTATCACCGGCACTAACTAACGGCGAGGCGATTACTGTTATAGACAGCGATACGGCCGGTAATACTTCTGCCGCGGTAACCGCCACGGCACCTGACATCACCGCACCCTCCGCTCCCGCCGATCTACTGGTGGCAGCGGACGGCACCGCCGTTAGCGGTAGCGCGGACGTGGGCAGTACGGTGACTATTACCGACGCCGCTGGCAATGAACTGGGCAGAGTGACGGTGGGTGAAGACGGTCACTTTACCGTGCCCTTATCCCCGACGATGACCAATGGCGAAGCGATTAATGCGGTGGTCAGCGATGCGGCCGGTAATGCTTCTGCGGCGACGAGCGTTACCGCACCTGATACCACCGCACCGACAGCTCCCGCCGATCTGCTGATGGCGGAAGATGGCACCGCCGTTAGCGGCAACGCCGAAACCGGCAGCACGGTGAAGATCACCGATGCCGTCGGCAATGAACTGGGTAGCGTAACGGTGGGGAATGATGGTCGATTTACTGTGCCATTATCACCAGCGTTGACCAATGGCGAGACGGTTAGTGTGGTGGTCAGCGACGCTGCCGGGAATGCTTCTGCGGCGACGAGCATTACCGCTCCGGATACCACGGCTCCTTCCGCCCCAACCGATCTGTTGATCGCAGCGGACGGTACAGCCGTTAGCGGCACTGCCGAAGCCGGCAGCACGGTGAAGATCACCGACGCCGATGGCAATGAACTGGGTAGCGTAACGGTAGGGAACGATGGTCACTTTACCGTACCGTTATTACCGGCGCTAACCAACGGCGAAGCGATTAGTGCTGTGGTCAGCGACGCTGCGGGTAATGCCTCTGCCGCGGCAACCGCCACGGCATCTGACACCACCGCACCTTCAACTCCCGCCGATCTGCTGGTGGCGGAAGACGGTGCCGCTGTTAGCGGTAGCGCCGAAGCGGGCAGCACGGTGAAGATCACCGATACCGCTGGTAATGAACTGGGCAGTGCAACGGTGGGGAACGACGGTCACTTTGCCGTACCGTTATCACCGGCGTTGACCAATGGCGAAGCAATTAGCGTGGTGGTCAGCGACGCTGCGGGTAATGCTTCTGCCGCGGCGAGCGTTACCGCCCCGGATATCACGTCACCGGCGGCTCCCGCCGATTTACTGGTGGCAGAGGACGGTGCCGCCGTTAGCGGTAGAGCAGAACCAGATAGCACGGTCACTATTACCGATACGGCAGGCAATACGCTGGGCAGCGCAACGGTGGGGAACGACGGTCACTTTACGGTGCCGTTATCGTCTGCGCAGACCAACGGCGAAGCGATTAGTGCGGTGGTCAGTGATGCGACCGGTAATGCCTCTGCCGCGGTAACCGCCATTGCACCTGATACTACCTCACCCTCCGCTCCAGCCGATCTGTTGGTGGCAGCGGATGGTTCAGCCGTTAGTGGCAGCGCCGAAGCAGGCAGTACGCTGAAGATCACCGATGCGGCCGGCAATGAACTGGGCGGCGCAACGGTGGGGGATGACGGTCACTTTACCGTGCCGCTATCACCGGCGCTGACCAACGGCGAAGCGATTAGCGTGGTGGTCAGCGACGCTGCGGGTAATGTCTCAGTTACAGCAACGACTACTGCACCGGATACCACCGCACCTTCCGCCCCAACCGATCTGCTTATGGAAACTGACGGTGCCGCCGTTAGCGGAACAGTCGAAACGGGTAGCACTGTCACTATTACCGATGCCGCGGGCAACGTGCTGGGCAGTACAACTGCGGGTGACGATGGCAGCTTTACTGTGCCGTTATCACCGGCGTTAATTAACGGTGAAGCGATTAGCGTAGTTGTCAGCGATACCGCCGGTAATACTTCTGCGGCGGTGAGCGTCACCGCTCCGGACAACACGGCTCCAGTGGCTCCCGGCGATCTGCTGGTGGCAGCAGACGGCGCCTCCATTAGCGGTACAGCCGAAGCGGGCAGCACGGTGAAGATCACCGATGCCGCTGGCAATGAACTGGACCGAGCAACGGTGGGGGATGATGGTCACTTTACTGTGCCGGTAGCACCGGCGTTAATCAACGGCGAAACTGTTATGGTCACCGTGACAGATGCTGCGAGCAATATTTCTACGCCCACCACTGCGACCGCGCCGGATCTCACCGCACCCTCTGCACCAGTCGATCTGTTGGTAGCGGAAGATGGTTCCGCCATTAGCGGCAACGCCGAAGCGGGTAGCAAGGTGAAGATCACCGGTACGGCCGGCAATGAACTGGGCAGCGCAACGGTGGGGGATGACGGTCACTTTACCGTACCGCTATCACCTGCACTAACCAACGGCGAAACAATCACTGCTACAACCAGCGATACGGCCGGGAATGCTTCTGCGGCGGCAACCGCCGTTGCACCTGATACCACCGCACCTTCAACTCCCGCCGATCTGTTGGTGGCAGCGGATGGTTCCGCAGTCAGCGGCAATGCAGAAGCTGGCAGTATGGTGAAGATCACCGATGCGGCCGGCAATGAACTGGGCAGCGCAACGGTGGGGAACGACGGTCACTTTACGGTGCCGTTATCGTCTGCGCAGACCAACGGCGAAACAATCACTGCTACAACCAGCGATACGGCCGGGAATGCTTCTGCGGCGGCAACCGCCGTTGCACCTGACACTACGGCACCTTCAACTCCCGCTGATCTGCTGGTGGCGGAGGACGGTACCGCCGTTAGCGGCAACACCGAGGCAGGCAGTAAGGTGACCATTACTGATGCGGCAGGCAATGCGCTGGGTGAAGTGACTGTGGATGACGATGGTCACTTTACTGTGCCGTTAGCACCGGCGTTAACCAACGGCGAAACTGTTACGGTCACCGTGACAGATGCTGCGAGCAATATTTCTACGCCCACCACTGCGACCGCGCCGGATCTCACCGCACCCTCTGCACCAGTCGATCTGCTGGTAGCGGAAGATGGTGCCGCCGTTAGCGGCAGTGCTGAGGCGGGCAGTACGGTGACCATTACCGATGCCGCTGGCAATGCGCTGGGTAATGTAACTGTGGGGGATGACGGCAGTTTTACCGTGCCGTTATTACCGGCGCTGACCAATGGCGAGGCGATTACTGTCGTAGCCAGCGATGCGGCCGGGAATGCTTCTACCATAGTAACCGCTGTGGCACCTGATACCACCGCACCTTCAACTCCCGCCGATCTGTTGGTGGCAGCGGATGGTTCCGCAGTCAGCGGCACCGCAGAAGCTGGCAGTACGCTGAAGATCACCGATGCGGCCGGCAGTGAACTGGGCAGCACAACGGTGGGTGACGATGGTCACTTTACCGTGCAGCTATCGCCGGCGCTAACCAACGGCGAGGCAATTAATGTTGTAGCCAGTGATGCGGCAGGTAATGCTTCTGCCGCAGTAACCACCGTGGCACCTGATACCACCGCACCCTCCACCCCCGCCGATCTGCTGGTGACAGCGGACGGTACAGCCGTTAGCGGCAGTGCCGAGGCAGGCAGTACGGTGACCATTACCGATGCCGCTGGCAACGTGCTAAGCAACGTAACGGTAGGGGATGATGGTCACTTTACGGTGCCGTTATCGCCTGCGCAGACCAATGGTGAAGCGATTAGTGTGGTGGTCAGCGACGCTGCCGGTAATGCCTCTGCGGCGGCGGGCGTTACCGCCCCGGATACCACGGCGCCGGCGGCTCCTGCCGATTTGCTGGTGACGGAAGACGGCGCCTCCGTTAGTGGCACAGCCGAGGTCGGCAGCACAGTGAAAATCACCGACGCTGCCGGCAATGAACTGGGCAGCGCAACGGTGGGGAACGATGGCCGCTTTACCGTACCGTTATCCCCGGCGCTAACTAATGGCGAAGCGATTAATGTCGTAGCCAGCGACGCGGCAGGTAATGCTTCTACCGCGGCAACGGCCACCGCGCCAGACGCCACGGCGCCGGAAGCGCCGGAAGCTTATATCAGCGACGACGGCACAACGGTAAACGGTACGGCGGAGGCGGGCAGTACCGTGACGGTGACCTTGCCGGATAATAGTACCCAGACCGCGACGGCGGCGGAAAACGGCACCTGGAGCATCACCCTGCCGCAAGGGTTAACCGCCGGCGAGCAGTTGGCGGTAACCGCCACGGATGGTGCGGGTAATACCTCTTCTGCCGCTCAGGTTACCGTCCCGGATACGTCTGTGCCGGACACCACCGAGCCGGATGCGCCGGAGGCGGCGGTCAGCGATGATGGACTGACCGTGAGCGGAACGGCCGAGCCGGAGAGTACGGTAACGGTGACGCTGCCGGACAGCTCCACGCTGACCACCACGGCGGATGCGTTTGGCGTGTATAGCGTGACGTTGCCAACCGCGCTAATCAACGGGGAAACCGTTACGGTCACCGCGACGGATGCGGCGAACAATATTTCTGCGTCCACCGCCGCGATCGCCCCGGATCTTACCGCCCCTGCGGTCCCAACCGATTTGCAGGTGTCGGCAGACGGCGCCTCCATTAGCGGTACAGTCGAGGCAGGCAGTAAGGTGAGCATTACCGATGCGACAGGCAATGCGCTGGGTGAAGTGACGGTAGGTGACGATGGTCACTTTACCGTACCGCTATCACCGGCGCTGACCAACGGCGAGGCAATTAATGTCGTAGCCAGCGACGCGGCAGGTAATGCTTCTACCGCAGCAACCTCCACGGCACCTGATACCACCGCACCTTCAACTCCCGCCGATCTGTTGGTGGCAGCGGATGGTTCCGCAGTCAGCGGCAATGCAGAAGCTGGCAGTATGGTGAAGATCACCGATGCGGCCGGCAATGAACTGGGCAGCGCAACGGTGGGTGACGATGGTCACTTTACTGTGCCGTTAGCACCGGCGTTAACCAACGGCGAGGCAATTAATGTCGTAGCCAGCGACGCGGCAGGTAATGCTTCTACCGCAGCAACCTCCACGGCACCTGACACCACCGCACCTTCAACTCCCGCCGAACTGCTGGTGGTAGCAGACGGTACCGCCGTTAGCGGCACAGCCGAAGCCGGCAGCACAGTGAAAATCACCGACGCCGCCGGTAATGAACTAGGCAGCGCAACGGTAGGGAACGACGGCCGCTTTACCGTACCGTTATCACCGTCACTCACCAACGGCGAAGCAATCACTGCCACAGCCAGCGACACTGCCGGTAACGCCTCAACCGCGGCAACGGCCACCGCGCCAGACGCCACGGCGCCGGAAGCGCCGGAAGCTTATATCAGCGACGACGGCACAACGGTAAACGGTACGGCGGAGGCGGGCAGTACCGTGACGGTGACCTTGCCGGATAATAGTACCCAGACCGCGACGGCGGCGGAAAACGGCACCTGGAGCATCACCCTGCCGCAAGGGTTAACCGCCGGCGAGCAGTTGGCGGTAACCGCCACGGATGGTGCGGGTAATACCTCTTCTGCCGCTCAGGTTACCGTCCCGGATACGTCTGTGCCGGACACCACCGCGCCGGAAGCGCCGGAAGCGGCGGTCAGTAGCGACGGACTGACCGTTAGCGGAACGGCCGAGCCGCAGAGTACGGTAACGGTGACGCTGCCGGACAGCTCCACGCTGACCACCACGGCGGATGCGTTTGGCGTGTATAGCGTGACGTTGCCAACCGCGCTAATCAACGGGGAAACCGTTACGGTCACCGCGACGGATGCGGCGAACAATATTTCTGCGTCCACCGCCGCGATCGCCCCGGATCTTACCGCCCCTGCGGTCCCAACCGATCTGCTGGTGGCAGTGGACGGCGCCGCCGTCAGCGGCACAACGGAAGCGGGCAGCAGGGTAACCATTACCGATGCCGCCGGCAACGCGCTGGGCAGCGCAACCGCGGGTGACGATGGCCGCTTTACCGTACCGCTATCACCGGCACTGACCAACGGAGAAGCAATCACGGCCACAGCCAGCGATGCGGCGGGTAATGCCTCTGCCTCGGCAACAGTCACGGCGCCGGATACCACCGCGCCGGATGCGCCAAGCGCGGCCGTCAGCGACGATGGCGGCAGTATCAGTGGGGTGGCGGAGAGCGGCAGTTCCGTTACCATCACTCTGGCGGATGGCTCGGTCGCTACCGTACAGGCGAATGCGCAGGGTAACTACAGCTACGATTTCCCGAGCGCGCAGGCCAACGGGCAGTCGGTGTCGGTTACGGCCGCCGATGCGGCGGGGAATATTTCGGCGGCTACCAATGTTATCGCGCCGGTGCTGGAGCTGGCGGCGAACGATAATAATGTGTCGCTGGAGCTGGCGACCGATGCGGAAGTCAGCACCCAGTCGTACAGTGACTGGGGGGTATTGGTCGTTGGGGCGCTGGGCAATATCGCGTCGTTGCTGGGGAATGACAGCGCTCAGGTCACCTTCACCGTTGACAACGGCGCCACGGCGGATGTGGTGCTGGAAGCCAATGCCACCGGCGGCGTGTTGTCGCTGCTTAACAGCATGGGGATGCTGGTGCAGCAGTATAACGCCGACACCGACTCCTGGACCACGGTGATCGATACCGCGGACGCCCAGTGGGCCAGCCTGCTGACCATCGGCAATAACGGCGTGACGCTGAACGTGGAAAACATGAATGAGGGCACTTACCGCGCACTGGCGTATAACACCGCCTTGCTGTCGGTCGGCTCTTATGTCAGCGTGGCGGCGACGGTGACCCAAACCGCCGCCGGCGTGGTAAACGGGGAAACCCTCCATACCGGTAACGTTATTACCGATGAGGACCTGAATCACGGTACGGATGTCGCGCCGGCGGGTACGGTGGTGACGCAGGTCGCGCACGGCGCGGGGGAGGCGGTCTCGGTAACGGCGGATGGCGCCGCCATCCAGGGCGAATACGGCACGCTGAGCATCAATCAGGACGGCGGCTATACCTACACGCTCACCGATACTTCCACCGCGGTGCTGGGCCACACGGATAGCTTCACTTACACGGTAACCGCGAATGGTGAAACCTCTACCGCCAGGCTGGTGGTGTCGCTGGGAACGGAGCCCGGCGCCAGCGGTAATGTCGTCGCCGTGGATGATTCGGCGGCCATTACCTATGCAACCACGGTGGATGAGATAGATAACGGCGCCTCCTCGCAAAGCGGTTTTACCGTGCTGAACCTCGGCCTGGGCAGCGTGATGAATGTGGGCATTCTGGACGATATCACCAACCCGATCATTTTCGACGTGGAAGAGGGGGTAACCCGGACGATGACGCTCCAGGCGTCGGTCGGCGGCGTTTCCCTGTTGTCCGGTTTCGATCTCTATATCTACAAATTTAATGACGCCACCCAGCAGTACGATCAGTATCGCACGGTGGAAAACTGGCTGACGGCCCCGCTGCTGGGCGGCTCGTCCGATGAATTGACGCTGACGCTGGATGGCGGCAAGTACCTGTTCCTGCTGGATACCGCTTACGGCGTCTCCGCGCTGACGAGGTACACCCTGCATATTCTGGAAGACCATATTTATACCGTGGAAACGGTCAGCGCCAGCGCCTCCGGCAGCGTGATGGAAGACGACATCGCGCCGACCGGGTCGTCAATCAGCGCGGTGAACGGCGTGGCGATAGCCGCCGATGGCGTCACCAGCGTTACCGGCGAATACGGCGTATTGACCATTGACGCGCAGGGTCACTATACCTACACGCTGAACGCCGGCGTGGGCGCGGACGGCATTACCGCGCCGGACAGCTTCGTCTATACGCTGACGTCGCCGGACGGCGAGTCCGACAACGGCACCCTCAATATCAACCTGGTTGCTTCCCCGCTGACGGCGGTGGACGATAGCGTCACCCTGGCGGCGACGGCGGTGCAGGAGGAGACCAGTTACAGCGACGGCGATGCGGGCTCCACCGCCTGGCGTTCGTCGCTGCTCGGCTCTACCTCGGAGAGTGCCAGCGGCACGGTCACCGTGGCGGAGCATACCCTGGTGAAAGACGCCAGCATCACCTTTAAAGTGGATTCGTTACTCAGCCTGGGCAGCCTGAGTATTGGCTGGACATTGCTGAACAGCGACGGAACCGAGCTGGCGAACGGGACGGTGGGCAGCGGCACGCTGCTCGGCAGCAGCGCCACCGTTTCCCTTGGCGACCTGACGCTGGACGCCGGGGAATACACCCTGAACTTTACCGGCTCTATCGGCGCGCTGTCCGTGGGGAGCGTTACGGTGAGCGCGTCGGTGGCGGGGACCAATATCCTGCTGGATGACTTCCAGACCGAAAGCGCCGCGGTGGAAGGGAATATTTTCGATGGCAGCGGTTCGCAGGAGAGCGCCGCCGACCAGTTGGTTTCCGTGGCGACCACGCTATCCATTGCCGATGTGGACGGCAATATCACCACGCTGAATCCTTACGTCACCAGCGATGCGGCGGCGACGGTGCAGGGGCGCTATGGCGTGCTGACGCTCAATATCGACGGCGAATACAGCTATACCCTTAACGGCGATGTGGATCTCACCGCCATCACCGAGAAGGAAAGCTTCAATTACACCCTCACTTCCGCCAGCGGGGAAACCGCCGCCGCCACGCTGACCGTCGACCTGGCGCTGCAGCTGAACGGCACCAGCCACGGCGACATCGCCACCGGTTCGGTCTACGACGATACCTTCGCGCTCGGCGGGGGCGGCGACACGGTGATTTTCAACCTGCTGGATGCGCAGGATGCCACCGGGGGCAACGGCAGCGATACCTGGACGGACTTCTCGCTGGCGGATGGCGACCAGATTGATGTCAGCCGCTTACTGCAGGGCGGGAGCGACGCCGCCGGCAACGTCGGCGACTGGCTCTCGGTGGAAACCGTTAACGGCAACACGGTGATCTCCATCGACCGCGACGGTCAGGGAACCGCGTTCAGCCCCACGGAGCTGGTCACCTTGCAGGGCGTGGAAGTCACGCTGGATGAGCTGCTGGAAAACCATGCCATAACCGCCTGACGCATTATTAAATCCCGCGGCGCGGCACCGCTGCCGCGCCGCGGGTGATTTTATTCAATTGATTGATTTTATTATGGAATGATATGAACCTCTGTCGCGTATATATGATGGCGTTGGCGTATTTGCTGCTCTTTGTCGGAGGCGGTTACCGTAGCGTCGGCGCCGCGCAGACCGAACGTCCGCCGGGCGCTATCAGCGCCGGGCAGGTCGTCGCCTGGGAGCAACTGCCTTCGCTTTTTGGCCCTGTGTCCCCGCCCATCGCCTCCAAAGCGCCTGAAAGCCTTGATATTAATCTGGCGGTCGCGCGCGCCGTCTCCTGGCACCCGGATATTGGTAAAGCCGTCGGGCGGCTGTTCGAACAGTCGGAAGCGGTCAACGTGGCGCGGTCGCAATATTATCCGCAGGTGAACGGCGGAATTAATAACGGTATCACCAACACTTACCGCGACAGCGGCTATAGCCCGTCGCTGGTGTTGTCGCTTTCCCAGATGCTGTATGACTTCGGCAAGGTGGATAGCCAGGTGCGCGCCGCCAACGCCGGCGTGGCGCAGGAGCAGGCCAACGTTCTGGTGAGCATCGATACCGTGGCGCATGATACCGCGTCGGCGCTGGTCCAGGTGCAGGGCTATCAGAATCTGGTGAAGATCGCCAGGGATCAGCTGACGGCCCTGAGCGGCATCAGCCAGCTGGCGCGTCAGCGCAGCGATGAGGGCGCCAGTACGCTGTCGGACGTGGTGCAGACCGACGCGCGTATCGAAGGCGCGCGCTCGTTGTTATTGCAGTATCAGGCCAATCTCGACCGCTGGCGGGCGACGCTCGCTTCCCGGCTGGGCTGGGAGCGTATTCAGCAGGTCAGCGACGATTTTCCGCCAGGCCTGAGCCGCGCCTGTGAGGCCGGCGAACCGGACGACCGGCTGATCCCGGCGGTATTGGCGGCTTACGCCCAGGCCAATAAAGCGCAGGCGCAGCTGGACGAGGCCGACGCCAGAATGCTCCCGACCATCTCATTGCAGCCGGAGGTCAGCCACTACCTCAACGACCGTTACGCCAACAGCGCGACGCTGGATCGCACGCAATATTCCGCCTGGGTCAAGGTCGAAATGCCGCTTTATCAGGGCGGCAAGCTGACCGCCGGCCGCAACGCGGCGGCGCACTCGCGGGAAGCCGCCAACGCCGCGGTGCAGGCCGCGCGGCTGGACGCGCGCCAGCAGCTGGCGGAATCGCAAAATGAGGCCCAGGGGCTGGCGCGCACGCTGCAAATTCAGCAGCGGCAACGGGAGCTGGGGGAAAAGACCCGCGCGCTCTATCAACAGCAATATCTGGATCTGGGCAGCCGGCAGTTGCTCGACGTGCTGAACGCCGAACAGGAGGTGTTTCAGGTGCGCTTCAGCGAACGGCAAACGCTGGTGCAACTGCGCCAATTACAGCTCGATTGCCTGTATAGCACCGGCAAGACGCGCAGCGCTTTCGCGCTGAATAATCGCACTATCCAGACCGTGGAGATCCAGCCGTGAGCCAGTCGGCAGAGGTAAAAGAGCCGGCGGCGGCGCAAGGCGACGCGCGGTTGCTGTCGCTGTGGGCCGGCGCCGTAGGCTATGTGGCCGGCCATTACCGGCTGGCCTTTTCACCGGGGGCGCTTCAGGCCGGCGCGCAGTGGCTGCAGGAACGCTCTTTCCCCCAGGCGCTGCAACATCTGGCGCGTCAGGCCGGATTGACGGCCCGCGTTCTTCAGCAGCATCAGGATATCTCCGCCTGGCGGCTGCCGTTGGCGATACAGCTGGCGGACGGTCAGGTGGGCGTTATCGAACAGTTTGACGGTCAGGATACCGTTAGCCTCTGCTTTATGGCCGACGGCAATCAGCTTAGCCAGCTCTCGTTAAGCCGGCTGCTGCCGGAGATCCGCCATGTGGTGGCGCTGCGCCCGGCGGCGGCGGTGAAAGACAGCCGCGCCAGTCGCTATCTGGAAAGTTACCGCCCGGACTGGCTGTGGAAACTGGTGCTGCGGGATTTCAAGCCCTATATCTATGTGATGCTGGCCTCGCTGGTGGTGAATATCCTGGCGCTGGCCGGGATCCTGTTTTCCATGCAGGTGTACGACCGGGTGATCCCGGCGCAATCCTACCCGACGCTGTATGTGCTGGCGACAGGCGTGCTGATCGCGGTGATCTTCGCTTTCCTGCTGCGGCTGGGGCGCGGGCAGATTATGGATATTCTCGGCAAGCGCGCGGATATCCGCGTTTCCGACCGGGTGTTCGGTCATGCGCTGCGGCTACGCAACAGCGCCGTTCCTCGCTCCACCGGGAGCTTTATTTCCCAACTGCGGGAGCTGGAGCAGATCCGCGAAATGGTCACCTCCACCACGGTTTCCGCGGTGGTCGATCTGCCGTTTTTCCTGCTGTTTTTACTGGTGCTGCTGATCGTCGCGCCGGCGCTCGCGTGGATCGCGCCGGTGTCGGCGCTGCTGATGATCCTGCCGGGCGTGCTGCTGCAAAAGCGGCTGGCGCAGCTGGCGCGACAGTCCACCCAGGAAGTCACGCTGCGCAACGCGGTGCTGGTGGAAAGCGTGCAGGGGCTGGAAGATATCAAACTGATGCAGGCGGAGAACCGTTTTCTGCAGCAGTGGAACAGCTACATCAGTATCAGCGCCGAATCCGGCGTGCGCATCCGCAAGCTCACCCAGGGGCTGATTAGCTGGGGCGTGAGCGTTCAGGGACTGGTGTACGCGCTGGTGGTGATGATTGGCGCGCCGCTGGTGATTGCCGGCGAGATGACCACCGGTGCCGTGGTCGCCGCGTCGTTATTGTCGTCGCGCATGATTGCGCCGATGACCACCCTGTGCGGCGTGCTGGCGCGCTGGCAGCAGGTCAAAGCCGCGAAACAGGGGCTGGACGGCGTGATGCAATTGCCGGTGGAAAACGGCCTTGATGAAAGCAAAGTGAATTGCGACGTGCTGTACGGCCACTACCAGTTCCAGCGCGCGGCGTTCCGCTACCACAGCGAAGACGGCGTTATCGCGCTGAAAATAGCGCAGCTGGAGATCCGCCCCGGCGAACGGGTGGCGATTCTGGGACGCAACGGCGCCGGGAAGTCGACGCTGCTCCAGGCGATGGCGGGCGGTATGGAGCTGGTGGAGGGGGAACTGCGGCTCGATAACCTGAGCCTGGCGCATATCGATATGGCGGACGTGCGCCGCAACATCGGCCTGACCACGCAAAACGCCCGGCTGTTTTTCGGCACCCTGCGCGAGAATCTGACCCTGGGAGCGCCGCGCGCCGGCGACGCGCAGATCTTTGCCGCGCTGGAAGTGTGCGGCGCGGACGGTTTGGTGAAAAAACTGGCTCTGGGGCTGGATCACCCGGTGATGGAGGGCGGGATCGGCCTTTCCGGCGGCCAGCGCCAGTCGATCCTGCTGGCGCGCATGCTGCTGCGCGATCCGAATATCGTCCTGCTGGATGAACCTACCGCCTCGCTGGACGAGCACGCCGAACGGGAATTTATTCAGCGCCTCGCGGTCTGGCTGGCGGGACGCACGCTGGTGGTGGCGACCCATCGGGCCGCGGTGCTGGAACTGGTGGAGCGCGTGATTGTACTGCAGGATGGCCAGGTGGCGATGGACGCGCCGAAGGCGCAGGCGCTGAACGCCGCGCGGCATCACAACGGACGCCAGGATGTAAATAATGAACATTAATCCGCCGGAACTGATGAACGATGACCTGGTCAACGCGGATGAGGGGAAAGACCCGTGCCTCGGCGCGCAGCGCATTATTGTGGTAATCGCGCTATTGCTGCTGGCGGCGGGGATCTGGGCGTGGTTCGGCATTCTGGACGAAGTGTCTACCGGTATAGGGAAAGTGATCCCCAGCTCGCGCGAACAGACCTTGCAGACGCTTGACGGCGGGATACTGGCGGAGTTGAAAATCCGTGAGGGAACGCTGGTGGAAGCCGGGCAGGTGGTGGCGCGGCTGGATCCGACCCGCTCCGAATCCAACGTGGGCGAGAGTGCGGCCCGCTATCGGGCCTCGCTGGCCGCCAGCACTCGTCTGAACGCGGAGGTCAACGACGAGCCGCTGGAGTTCCCCGAGGCGATAAAAGCGTGGCCGGAGCTTGTCGCCGCGGAAACCCGGCTCTATAACAGCCGCCGCACGCAGCTGGAGGACGCCGAATCACGGCTGAAAGAAGCGCTGCTGCTGGTTGAGAGCGAACTGGCGATAACCGAACGGCTGGTGAAAACCGGGGCGGCGAGCCACGTTGAAGCGCTGCGTCTGCGACGCCAGAAAGCGGATCTCGATCTGAGGCTGACCGACCTGCGTTCGCAATACTACGTCCAGGCGCGCGAGGAGCTGGCCAAGGCCAACGCGGAAGTGAATATGCTCTCGGAAGTGATTAAAGGGCGGACGGACTCGGTAACCCGGCTGACGGTACGTTCGCCGGTGCGCGGCATTGTGAAAAATATTCAGGTGACCACCATCGGCGGGGTGATCGCGCCCAATGGCGCACTGATGGAAATTGTCCCGGTGGACGATCGTCTGCTGATCGAAGCGCGCCTGTCGCCGCGGGATATTGCGTTTATTCATCCGGACCAAAAAGCGTTGGTGAAAATCACCGCCTACGATTACGCCATTTACGGCGGGCTGGACGGCGTCGTGGAAAGTATTTCGCCGGACACCATTCAGGATGAAGTCAAACCGGAGGTCTTTTATTACCGGGTCTTTATTCGCACCGGGCAGGATTATCTGCAAAACAAGGCCGGCCGCCGTTTTTCCATCGTGCCGGGGATGATCGCCACGGTGGATATCAAAACCGGAGAGAAAACGGTGATGGACTATGTAATCAAACCCTTTAACCGTGTGAACGAGGCCCTGCGCGAACGCTAGATAAGGTCGCGAACCTTAAGGCCTCGATAAATTTTTACCACACAGTCATCATGTTGAAGACGAGGAAGGAAGATGTCCAAATTACCTGTTTGCGGGCTGGCGGCAATCGCATCGTTAGCCAATATGGCGCCGTTTGCCGAGGCCGGCGCCGCGGAAAACGACGGGAAATGGTGGCAAGAGGCCGTCGTTTATCAAATCTATCCGCGCTCTTTTAACGACAGCAATGGCGACGGTATTGGCGATCTCAACGGTATTACGCAGAAACTGGATTATTTAAACAATCTCGGCGTCGATGTTATCTGGCTGAGTCCGCATTTTGATTCGCCCAATGCCGATAATGGCTATGATATCCGCGATTACCGCAAGGTAATGGCCGAATTCGGCACCATGGCCGATTTCGATCGGATGATGAGTGAAATTAAACGGCGCGACATGCGGCTGATTATCGATCTTGTCGTCAATCATACCAGCGATGAACACCGGTGGTTTACCGAAAGCCGCAGGTCGAAAGACAATCCGTACCGTGATTATTATATCTGGCGGGACGGGCGCGATGGCGGCCGGCCCAATAACTATCCCTCTTTCTTCGGCGGTTCCGCCTGGAAAAAAGATGACAGGACCGGGCAATATTACCTGCACTATTTCGCGGAGAAACAGCCGGATCTGAATTGGGAGAATAAAAAGGTTCGCCATGAAATCTATGACATTATGCGCTTCTGGCTGGATAAAGGCGTTTCCGGTTTCCGTATGGATGTTATTCCCTTTATATCCAAGCAGCGCGGCCTGCCTGATTTGCCGGCGGACAAGTTGACGCATCCGGAATTTGTTTATGCCAGCGGGCCGCGCATTCATGAATATTTGCAGGAAATGAACCGGGAGGTTTTATCGCATTATGATGCCATGACCGTCGGCGAGGCGTTTGGCGTGACATTTGAGCAGACGCCGAAATTTATCGACGCCGAGCGCAATGAACTTAATATGATATTTCATTTCGATATTATCCGCCTCGATCGTGACAACTGGCGAAAAACCGAATGGACGTTGCCTGAGTTGAAAGCGGCTTACCAAAAAGTCGACCAGTCCGGCCGCCGGGGATGGAATACCAGCTTTCTGAGCAACCACGATAATCCGCGCGCCGTATCGCATTTCGGGGATGACAGCGAACAATGGCGTGCGCTATCCGCCAAGGCGCTGGCCACGATGATGCTCACCCAGCGGGCGACGCCGTTCTTATACCAGGGCGATGAACTGGGAATGACCAATTATCCTTTTACCAGCGTCGAGGAATTCGATGATATCGAGGTCAAAGGGCAGTGGCGCGATTTCGTCGAAAGCGGAAAAGTAACGGCGCAGGAGTATCTGGATAATTTGCGCCAGACCAGCAGGGATAACGCCAGAACGCCAATGCAATGGAACGCCGACGCCAACGGCGGATTCACCCAGGGGACTCCCTGGTTGCCGGTTAATCCAAACTATACCCGGATTAACGCCGCTGCGCAGATTAACGCCCGGGACTCGGTATATCACTATCATCGTGAACTTATCGCATTAAGACGGCAGACGCCGGCACTGATATATGGGGCGTATCACGATGTCGATCCGCAACATAATAAACTCTTCGCCTATACCCGCACCCTGGGGGATCAACAATATCTGGTGGTGATTAATTTCACCCATGACGACGTCGAATGGGATATTCCCGGTGGTAACAAGATCGTCAAAACGCTGATCGGCAACCGCGTTGAACAGGCGGCCGTCCCAGGGGAAAATCATCTGCGGATGAAGCCCTGGCAGGCGGTGATATTTCAGCTATAGCGACGGGTCGCCTGCAAGGGTAATAAAGTTGCCGGTGACGGTTTTCGTGATAGAGCAGGGATTAAGTCAGCTTAATCCCTCGTTTTAAGGCGAGGTTATTTTTCAAGGGCGCCGCCAGTCGATTTCCGGGCAAACCTTTTCACTTATCATGATTTTTTCTAAAGGAGTTGAGACTGACGCCGAATTTATTTTTAAAAATCTTGTAGAAATAGGAGGCGTTATCGTATCCGACCGTACTGATGATCTCCTCAATGGTCGCTCGGGTATTGGTGAGCATTTCCGCTGCTTTCTCCAGCCTCTTTTCCTGTAGCAGTTGTTTGAACGTCATCCCGGTATGCTCTTTGAGGACGCGCGCTATCCTGTACTGCGGGTATTGCGTTATTTCGGCAATGGATTCGAGGTTGATATCCATAAAATGAGAGTCGATAAGACTCAGCACTTTAATAGAGAGCTTGGCGTCCTGACTGGTCACGGTATAGGCATCTAATTTAGGCTGGTTCTGCAGTAGTTCAATAAACAGCAGACCAATAAGCATTTTTAACTTTGGCTCCGAATTCGGACTGTGGGAGTAAAATTCCTCTATGATATCAAACATGATTTTCTTGACTTTCACATTGTCCGCAACTGAGCAGTGCAAATACGATCCTTCAATATATCCATCATACATGGCTGATGTAATAAGCTGACTGATCACATTGTTTTTATCAATAAATGAGAAAAGATAATAAAAGAACTTGGGCTTGATGCAGATATTCAGGATGATATCATCCTTGCCGGCCGGAAAAATTTCATGAAAGATATTTTGATTAAGTAAAAATATATCCCCTTCTTTCAGCGTAACGATGGAACGCTCAACCCTCTGCTTCAGGCTACCCTGATAGACATACACCATTTCTATATAATCATGTTTGTGTTCAGGAACATGCAAGAATCTTGGGTGCCTTCCCATATTTATCAATGCGTCATTCTGCATTACCTCTTTATTTTGTATGGTAAAACGCCCCCCCTTTTTTATAAACTCCAGCTCCGCTTCCTTGGGATGCTCAAACAGAAAAATCTCTATATCTGACAAATCACAAAGTTTTTTATGAACGGCAGATTTAAACATTTTTAGCCCCAAGGATCTCATAACTTATCGGTAAAGTAATCAGAGCATGTTTGCGCCGGTTTTTTAAACGTAACCTGTTGTTAATATCCTTATTTTTATATTTTCCCCATAAAACATATTACTATATCTATTGATATCATATAGCAATGTCATCCAGCAATATTCGATACGCATCACAAAAAAATTACCTTCCCCCGATGATTTTGGACAAAAAATTTTCCAGCCACGACATAGTCTCCGTCACGCTTAAACAGAATAATACCCGAAGAATAAATTTATTATTAAAAATAGCCAATCAGAGAGGGAATTATGGGAGTGGGCTCGACGTTGACGGCAGGATCATTGCAGTGTGAATATATGACCAACCCTGTGGGGCTTGATATTGCTCATCCCCGATTAAACTGGAAAATTGAATCACCGCTCCATGGGGTACTGCAAACGGCTTATCAGTTGGTTATTTTCGACGCTGAGGGGAGCGTCGAGAAACGGGTTTACGACTCAGGAAAAGTGCCGTCCTCACAGTCAGTCGGCGTGGAATTGCATAATATGGATTTCGCATCCAGAAAGCGTTACTACTGGCAAATAAAAGTCTGGGATAACAAAGGCAATGTCTCTGACTGGAGCGAACGCGCGTTTTTCGAATTCGCATTTCTCACCCAGGATTGCTGGTCGGCAAAATGGATAGAACCGGTACAGCGTCCCTCGCAGCCGGACCTTATCGGTAGCATTGAAGAGATGTTCGAGTCTGTTCATGAGAATGACACCAAGGATTATTCATCCCTCAATCCCTGCCTGTTCATCCGCAAAGAGTTTCTGGTCGGCAACGCTATTGCCCGGGCGCGGCTGTATGCGACGGCGCATGGTATCTATGACGTGGAAATCAATGGCGGAAAGATCGGCCATTCCCAGTTCTCTCCGGGAGTCACCGCCTATGACGATTATCTTGAGTATCAGACCTATGATATTACCGACTGCCTGAGTCAGGGGGGAAATAACGCCATTGGCATTATTCTGGCGGATGGCTGGTATGCGGGACGGATCGGCGGACCGGGAACAAATATGAATTATGGCGATAAACTGGGTTTGCTGATGCAGCTGGAGATTGAATATCAGGACGGAACACGGCAGGTCATTTATTCTGATGAAAGTTTTAAAGGCACAACCGGTCCTTTTATTTATGCGGATATTTTTATCGGCGAAATGTATGATGCGCGCCGGGAAATCAACGGCTGGAGTCAGACGGGTTATGACGATAAAGATTGGCGACCTGTTATTATCAATAACCGATACGGCTACGATAATCTCGTTGCTGAATACGGAGAGCCGGTTCGCCCGATAAAAGAAATTAAGGCGCGAAATATTATTATTTCACCGCGCGGCGAGCGTATCGTCGATTTTGGGCAAATCATTGCCGGTCGGGTACGTATCCGCTTGTCTGGAAATAAGGGCGACAGAGTCGTCATTGAGCACAGCGAAATTCTGGATGAGCAGGGTAATTTCCTCAACAATATTATGGGGGGAAATAAACAGCAAAAAGATATCTATATATTGAAAGGAACGGAAAGCGAAATTTACCAACCAAGATTTACCTTTCACGGTTTTCGTTATGCGAAAATCAGTGACTACCCCGCAGAACTGCAACCGGACGATATATCAGCCATCGTACTCGCCAGTGATTTGAAAATCAGCGGTCACTTTGAATGTTCTGATAAAGATATTAATCAACTTCAGCACAATATTTTATGGAGCCAGATCGGGAACATGTTTTCGATCCCGATGGATTGCCCGCAAAGAGAGCGTGCCGGCTGGAGCGGCGATGTTTGGGTCTACGCCGCCACCGCTGCTTTTAATATGGATATGAATCCTTTCTTTACCCGATGGCTGCGCAATGTGCAAATCGAACAACGGCCTGATGGTCAGGTGCCTATGCTGGTGCCTTACTGGAAGGGTTACCAGACGATGGGAAAAATATTGTTTGAAGGAAGCCATACCTCTGCGGGGTGGGGAGACGTTTGCACCATTTTGCCCTGGACGCTTTACTCGGTCTACGGCGACAAGAGAGTGCTAGAGGAAAACTATCCCATGATGCTCAAATGGCTGCGTTACATTGAAGCGGAAGCCGCGAATAACATTCCGGAAAACCTTGCCGCGAATTTAAGCGAAGAAGAAAAAGAGCGACAGAAATATCTGTGGAATACCGGTTTTCACTTTGGCGACTGGCTTATTCCCAGCTTTCTTTCAAAAGAGAACCAGCAAGAAGGCATGATTGATTGCGCTTCCAGTACCAAAGAAATAACGGCAAGCTGCTTTTTTGCTTATTCATCGGATATCGTTGCGAAAGTGGCCAACGTGCTCGGCGACAGTAATACGGAAAATAAGTATCTGGCGTTATCCGAGAAAATCAGAACCTCATTCGCTGCAACCTATCTTGATAATGAGGCGCATATAGCCGCAAATTATCAAGGAATACACGTTTTGGCGCTTAAACTCAATATGATCCCGCAGCATTTAAAAGCCGCCTTTTTTGAGAACCTGGTTAAGTTGATCGCGGAGAATGGTTACCGATTAGACACGGGTTTTGTTTCCGTACCTTTTCTTATGGACGTGTTATGTGAAAATGGCCGTTCCGACATCGCCGTCCGGCTGCTATATCAAAGAGAATGCCCGTCCTGGCTTTACCAGATTGATAATGGCGCGACGACGTTATGGGAAAGCTGGAGCGCCATCAAGCCCTCTGGCGAAAGAACGAACGTATCCTATAACCATTGCGCCTTTGGTTGCGTAGGCGATTGGCTATATCGCTATATTGCGGGCATTCATTTAGCACATCCGGGTTACAAGGAGATCGTTATACACCCGCATCCTGACTCGAAACTGGAATATGCTAAAGCTTCTTATGATTCCGTATACGGCGCTATAGAATCCGCATGGCGGATAACAGCTGGAAAGCTGGTAATAAATATTAAAATCCCTGCCAATACCACGGCAAAAATTATTCTGCCTGCGGCAATGTCGACGTATGTGCATTGTAACGGCGGAAATCTCCAACAGGCGAGCGGTATCGCGGATATACAGCAGAACGCAGAGGGCGTGATTTTGGCCGCAGGGTCAGGAAAATACCAATTCTCTTACCCTTATACGAGCAGAATTTAATTGAGGTCGGAATAACTATGAATCAGAAAATAAAAACCAGGCTGGGCATATTTAGCATGTCAGGATTATTGATGTCCGCTTTGGCGATCGCCCCATCACTCGCTAACATATCTGCGGCTTTTCCCCAGTTAAGCGCTTCCATGGTGCAAATGCTGCTGTCCGCGCCCAGCCTTTCCAGCCTCATTGCTGCGTTGGCGGTGGGCCGAATAACCCTCCTGATACCTAAAAAGACCCTGGCGATTATCGGTATTATGCTGATTATTGCCGGTGGGATTACGCCTTTCTTTTTCCATGCGAATTTTTATTTCCTACTTGGTTGCGCCACCGTATTGGGGTTTGGCAACGGGACCATCATGACCATCACGCCCAGTATCATCTCGGAAAATTTTTCAGGCCAGGAGCGCGGTGCAATATTCGGTCAAATGACCGCCTTTGTCAGTATCGGCGCAGTGATACTCACGGTCTCAGGAGGAAAACTGGCTGAGTACGGCTGGCAGTATAATTATCTGGCATACCTTATCGCCCTACCGTTGTTGTTCATCGTCTGTTTGTGCTTACCGCAAGACGGGATAGCGAGCAATGAACACGCTGTTATCCAGGATGAGGGGCCTTTACGGCCGGGAATACCCCCCAGGGTCATTATTATTGGCCTGTGCGCGTTCATATTTTTACTGGCTTATAATGCGTTCCCGAACAATATTGCTTTGTATCTGGCGACTGAAAAAATTGGTGACGTCACCACGGCGAGCCACGCATCGGCATTGTTACTCATCAGCGGCTTGATTTCAGGGCTTCTTTTCGGTCATATTTCTAAAATAACCGCTTCCGCAACATTAATCGTGGCTTTTCTGGTGCTGGGATTTGGCATGGCGTTAACGACGTTTATCACATCACCCCAGGTGGCATTAACCGGCAGTTTTATTACCGGATTTAGTTTGAGCATGTTTATGGCCCGCGCGCCTTTCTTAATCTCAACGCTTGTTTCGGTGAAATCCATGCCCATGTCGATTGCGGTTTTTTCAATATTCACTTCCATTGCCGGATTTACTTCTCCGCTAATCATCAACAATCTGGCGGCCCTGACCGGTGAGGGGAGCCCAAGGCTGGCATTAATCGTTTCCAGTCTGCTGGCGTTATGCGCGGCCGTCATTTTATTGCTTACCCGCTTTGAGAAATTATGCTTGAAGAATAAAGTTGTTCACGAAAATAACGCTGAAGGAGATCAACATAATATAACTGGATAAAAATACCCGAATCTTATAAAAGCCAAGCATGGTTTATGATCGCCTTTAATTAAAATCCAATAAATAATTAAATATTGGGGTGTATTCTATGTTTTTATTCTCTGCTAACTTACAACAAGTTATTATACGATTGTTCGCCCCCTGTCTTTTATTAATGTTTTTGCTCAGTTATAGCGCACATGGAAACGAAACGGGAAACAATGATCTATCTGACTGGCGCGATTACGGGATCGAACCGGTGTTATATGCATCGGGATTTCACCTGGAAAACCCGACGCTGGGGCAGATAACCGACATGAGTTACAACCTGTATATTCTAACTTACGGCGCAAATGTTGATCTGGAAAAACTGGCGGGATTTGACAACCTTAAATTGCATTTCGAGCAATATGTAATACTCAATGCCACGAATGTCAGCTATGGCATGATGGTTGGCGACTCGGTGTATGGCGACCCCGTACCCTATGGGCCCAAGCGCTCGCGTTTGCAGAAGCTCACCCTGGAATATACCACGCCAAATAACAAAATGAATTTTGAAATAGGGAAAAGCGCGGCGTTAATGCATTTCGCCACGCCGGTATGTAACCTGATTTATAGTTGCATCAGTCCATTAATCCCTTCGTTATTTTACGCATCATGGGGAGGGCGTAGCCAATACAACTTCAATGAAAACTGGTCGGCCCAGGTGGGGGGATGGAATATAGTTACCGACTATCCTTTTGAGCATGGCTGGGAATGGAAGGAAAAGTCCGGCGCCATGCTCTGGATGTCGAATCTTGCCTATAACGATAAGCGTAATAGCCTGGAACTGATGTTGTTTCACTCGACGGAACAACAGACCAATCCCTATACCGGCAAAAAGCATGATGGCACATCCGGTTTTTATGTCGCTTTTAAGACAGAAATTTATCAGGGGAAAAACGTCAACGCCTTCTTTAGCATACCGAACGTGGCAATAGTGGAACAATTCACCCAGACCTTTGATCAATCAAGCACCATTGGCTTACAGCATACCAACCTGATTGGGTTAAACATAGGTTCTCCCTTTACTTTCCGGCCTCACGACAGTTATGGCGTTTCCTTGAAAGTCCATCGGCTCACCAGCGATCAACAACGTTACACGCATGGTTCATTTGTGGATAACGGCATATATAATTACACCGCCGGCCGCAACCAAAAGGTGCTCCAGCTTGATGCCAACTTCGTGATAACACCAGAAATTATTCTTAGTCCCTATATAAATTTCTCCTGGGACACCAACTCCAGGTTCAACCCTTACGACCACACTCATGTGCCTCAGGATGGCTACGCCTTTGGGGTACTGGGCGTAATAAGGTTTGACAGGCTGTTTGGCTTTTAAAGGCGAGGTGTCATCCTTTCATTTCCGGTTGCAGCCATGTGGCTTAACGCAATAATCTACTTTCCCGGCGTTAATTTTTATCGTTGCCTCGCTCAAGGAACCTGCTTATGACTGCTGTGCTGCTGTTGGATCCCCGTGCTGATGAAATCAGCCCCGTACTGTATAACCAGGCGCCGGAGCTTGAACTGGTCTTGTCGGATGGTACGGCAGGGCAGGCTGAGCGTTATCCGATCTGGCTTGGCGACCCCGCCGTCGCCGCGGTCCTGCTGGCGCAGGGAGTAAAGCCGCAGTGGCTGCAGTCCAGCTGGGCCGGATTTAAACCGTTGCTGGCCGCCGGGCTGCCGCGCGATTACCGCCTCAGCCGGGCCGTGGGGGTATTCGGTCAACCGATTGCCGAATATGTGCTTGCCTATATGCTGCGGCACGAATTACAAATGGATAAACGGCAGCATAGCCAGGCTAAGCGACAATGGGATCACCGCCTGCCGGGCTCTCTTGCCGGCAAAACGGTACTTATCGTCGGCGCTGGCGAAATCGGATGTGAGGTCGCGGGTTTCCTGCACCCCTTCGGGGTTGAACTGCATGGCATCGTAAATACGCCCCGCGCGTTGCCTCACTTTAAACAAGTATTGGGGATCGCCGGGTTGCAACAGGCCGTGCGGGACGCCGACTACGTGATTAATCTGCTGCCTGACACCTCGGCCACGGCAGATATCTACCATTCCGCCCTGTTCGCCGCGATGAAAGCGTCCGCCTTATTTATCAACGTCGGCCGGGGAACGGCGGTGGTTGACGACGACTTGCTCGCGGCCTTGCGCAATCGCCAGATTGCCGGCGCGGTGCTGGATGTGTTCAGACAGGAGCCGTTACCCGCATCCCATCCGTTCTGGCTGGAGCCGAATCTTGCCGTTAGCGCGCATATCGCCGGCCCGATGGTGCCGGAATTACTCGGCCGCTTATTTCTCGATAACCTGACCCGTTTTCGGCAGGGAGAGAGCCTGCGGGGCGAGGTCGATTTCTCCAGCGAATATTGAACGCTTGCGCGCTGAAAAAGGGCTTGCCAGTGCCAATTGATTGGGACATAATGCTGTCCGCCGAGTGAGTTTTTAGTTAAATAGCTATAAGATTCATATGGTTGTATAGATTTGTCGACTATGTATTACTTCCGGTGCGCCAAAACCGCTTTTCAACGGCACTGAGAGATAATAAGCTGGTCATATGCGGGAATAGCTCAGTTGGTAGAGCGCAACCTTGCCAAGGTTGAGGTCGCGAGTTCGAGCCTCGTTTCCCGCTCCAGAATTTAGCGCCATGGAGTTCCACTAAAGTCCATAGGTGATTGAAAAAAGCCAAAAGATTATGTCTTTTGGCTTTTTTTATTCCTGTAGCGTCCGCTAGCCCGGGGAAGTTGAAATACTTCCCGAGCCCTCGTGAAAATATTAGAACGCATTACGCATTTCTTATACGCAACGCCCCTAAGAAAAATATAATTTTGGGAAGTCATGCTTGGTTTTCTCTCGTTTGGCTAGAGCTGACAGTCGTCGTTCGTGAGAAACTGAATCGACCCAAAGCCGCCCGCAATCGTCTGAAGCATGGCATCAGCTTTGAACTAGCTACGCGTGTTTTTGCTGATCCATATGCGTTGTTTGAACAGGACCGGATCGAGAACAAGGAATACCGCTGGCAGGCTCTGGGATTGATTGAAAACCATATTGTGCTGATGGTAGCTCACACCATTCGGGATAAAGAGGGCGGTACCGAAGTTATTCGCATAATTTCGGTTCGTAAGGCCGATGCGAAAGAGAGGAGGCGTTATGAGCAAAACCGTGCGTTACAAGGTTAATCTGGCTAATCTTCCGCCGCTGACGGAAGCTCAGAGAACTGAGTTGGAAGTGTTGGCAACTCGCCCTGACCGCGAGATTGACTACGGCGATATAGCGCCGTTGGCGGAGACGTTGTGGAGAAATGCGGTTCGTAATCCGTTTTATAAACCGACCAAACAGGCTACGACAGTCCGATTGGATACCGATGTACTGGCTTGGTTGAAAGCGCCTGGTAAGGGGTATAACCGCGCTCTTTTAAGCCAAAGCACTCCAGAACAGAACGGCGGCGGAAAATAGCAGCATTAAATCTATCAGAATTTCAAAAATAGAGAGCGGCATTTTCAGGACAAAAAACTTCCCCAGATATACGCCCGCGGCAATTGCCGTACCGACCAGTAATCCATTGGCGATAATGTTGACAGGTAATGCGCCGATAGTGCCGAAGGTGATCGATTTTGAAATATATATGACAAAAGAAGCGGCCGCTTCCGTTGATAAAAGGGCTCCTTTCGTCAGTCCGTAAGAAGCAAATAGCGGTACGGTTAATGGACCGGTGGAAAAAACAATCCCGGTCAAAAATCCCAAAAAAACGCCCGCTATCGAAAGCTGCCAGTTTGTAATGGTGAAATTTTTTACTTTCGCCCATCGCCGCCACGGAATGAGTAAAAGAAAGAAACTGGCGATAATCATATCGGTGATATGGGCAGGCAAAACCCAAAGCGTTCTGGCGCCTAAAACAGCCGCCGGTATGCCGGGCAGGCTGTAATATAAAAACGCCTTAATATTTATGCTGTTTCTCCATGCCATAACGCGTGACACATTCCCTATTACAGATGCCACGGCCATGATGGGCACCGCCTCTTTGGGGCCAAAGGCGTAAATAAGGGCCGGCAGTAAAATAATGGACGATCCGGTGCCGACAATACCGCTAATGACGCCCGCCAGGATGCCTATGGCCGCAACATAAACAAAAATCATCAGTTTTCCCTAATCATTGAATTCAATCCCAAGGCAAACCGATGGTTTGAATTGGGGGGCATTTTTCATTGATTTCCGCTGCCTTCTTTATGTACAGGGAATCTATGGATTTAATATTAAAAATTAATTGGTAAAAATAATAAATACTATATAGACGAAATAACGCGCAGATGCTTTATTCAAAGCACCAGGGTAGGACTCCACATAACACCTTAAAGTTTATGCGAAAAACGGCATTGCTAATTCAGTATAGTGCAAAACCATGCTGTTCTTATCTGTTTTTTATTCGCAGAAGTAATGATAGCCTGATATATCTTCTTATTTTTTATTATTTAATCCGAATCACCATCAAAAATATCGGCGCATAGTGCTTTGAGGGAAATAAATGCCAATTCTGTCCGCCAGGTCCGGGAGGGAAGGTCAATCGCCGGCCAAATCCAGCACCATCAGCGTTCGCGGCGTCCAGCAGCGATTTACAACCAGGAATAATTCCGTTACGGCGTTGACCGGGGTGGATATCGAGATTCCGGCCGGGCAATTCCTTTCCATCGTCGGGCCTTCAGGCTGTGGAAAAAGCACGTTGCTGCGGCTTATCGGCGGACTGGATTTGCCATCGGCCGGCGAAATTCTGATCGACGACGTCAGGGTGCGGGGACCACGCAGGGAAATCGGTACGGTATTCCAGACGCCGGTGCTGTTTCCCTGGCGCACCGCGCTTGAAAACGTTCTTCTGCCGGCGGTGGTGAGACGGCAGAACCGCAAACAGGCCACGGCAAAGGCTCATGCCCTGCTTGAGGCCGTACAGCTCTCCGGATTTGAGAAGAGTTACCCCGCTGAGCTTTCCGGCGGTATGCAACAACGCGTCGGCATTGCCCGCGCGCTCGCATCCGACCCCGGCATGCTGCTGATGGATGAACCCTTCGGCGCGCTGGACGCGCTGACCCGCGAAACCCTCAACGATCAAATTCAGCAATTATGGCTGGCGCAGCGCCAGACCGTGGTCTTCGTCACCCACTCGGTGCCGGAAGCCATTTTTCTTTCGGATCGGGTGCTGGTGATGAGCGGTCGTCCCGGGCAGATCCGGGCCGATATCGCCATCGATCTTCCCCGGCCACGTACGCTGGCCGACACCGCGACGACGATATTCGGCGCCTATGCCGAGGAAATTCGCGGCCATCTCAATGCCAACGGCCGGCTGGATTGATCAATGAAAAATATCGTTATCAAAACCGTATCCAGTCTCCTGTTGTTCGTCGGCCTGCTTTGCCTGTGGCACTTCAGCGTGGTGTATTTCGGTGTGCGCAGCTATGTGCTGCCGGGCCCGATCGCCGTGGCGCAAGCCCTCTGGAACGGCATCGGCAATGGACTTTACCTTGAGCATATCTACGTTACGCTCACCGAAACGCTGACCGGGTTCGCCGCCGCCTTCGTCGCCGCGTTGGCTCTGGCGACGCTGATTTCGCTTAGCCGCCGGGCGTCCTTTTATCTTTATCCCTATATCGTTTTCTTTCAGTCGGTGCCCAAGGTGGCATTGGCGCCGGTCATCGTGATCTGGTTCGGACTGGGCATTAACTCGAAGATCGTCACGGTGGCGCTGATGTGCTTCTTCCCGCTGATGGTGAATGCGATCGCCGGCCTCCAGTCCGCGCAGAAGGATCGGATCGATCTATTACGCTCGCTCGGCGCCAACCAGTTCCAGATCTTCACGCTGCTGCGTCTGCCAAGCGCGTTGCCGTTCATCGTGGCCGGCGCCGAGGTCTCGATGATCTTCGCCCTGATTGGCGCCATTGTCGCTGAGTTCGTCGGCGCGCAGGCCGGCCTCGGCGTGCTGTTGCAAACCATGGGCAGCAATCTCGACGTCGCGGGGCAATTCGCGGTGTTGGTGATCCTCGCCTCCATTGGATTTCTGCTCAACCGGATCGTCACCCTGCTCGGCGACCGGCTTCTGGACTGGGATGCAGGCCGTAAATCACGCCGGTTCGGAAACCGGCATTAACGTTGACGCTGGAGTTCGCTATGTCGCTCAAAAGTCTTGCCCATGCCGCCCTGGCGGCGCTGTTCCTGATCCCCGCAAGCGGCGCGCTGGCGGCGGACGCGAAACCTGTGCGCTTTGCGTGGTGTACATCCTCGACCGGTATTTCGATGGCGCCGATCGCCGCGGCGAAGAAGTTCGGCTGGCTGGAGCAGGAAGGGATCGCGCTCGATATCGTCCATGTGGGTTCCGGCACCGACTGCGCGAAATATGTCGCAACCGGCGAAGTGGATTTTGCCGCGCCGGCAATCGAGGCGACCGCGGCAATGGCCGCCGTCGGCGCGGATTTGAAGATCTTCTTCACCATCCAGCAGGTGTCATCCTGGAGCATTCAGGCGCCCGCCGCCAGCGGCATCCGTACCGTTAGCGATCTCAAAGGCAAGAAAGTCGGCGTTATCTCGCTGTCCGCCCTCGGCGCGACGATCGTCAAGGGGCTGGCAAAAGAAGCGGGACTGGATCCTGACAAGGATATATCGCTGGTCGCGGTCGGCGATGCGCAACGCGCCGCCTATTTCCTGCAACAGAAAGAAATCGATGCGGTCAGCATTTTCACCCTGGCTCATCTGCAGATCGAAGCGCTCGGCACGCCGCTGCGAGAAGTGGAGGCCGCCTCGATCAAAGATGCGCCGTCGATCGCGCTGGTGACCCGGGGCGATTATCTGAAGGAACATCGCCAGGAGGCCGTCAAACTGGCCCGGGCCTATGCCAAAGGGCTCGCTTTCACCTTTGCCGCGCCGCGCGCCGCCGAGAAAGTCTTCTATGAGGTGTTCCCGAAGGCGGTGCCGGATGCGTCGGTCGCCGCGGGGGTTCACCGCTCGAATATCACGCTGACGGAATATCATGCCGGCGCGCCTTCGCCGCTGAACGGCAATTTGCCGAGCTGGG
Source organism: Brenneria tiliae (assembly GCF_023347575.1). NCBI lineage: Bacteria > Pseudomonadati > Pseudomonadota > Gammaproteobacteria > Enterobacterales > Pectobacteriaceae > Brenneria > Brenneria tiliae. Next base: position 104,643 of record NZ_JAKPCB010000100.1, read on the forward strand.
GCTACTCGCGGCCGGAGGTTTACGGCGCTTATATCGCCAGGTTGATCGACTGGGGACTGGTTCGCGGCAAGATCAGCGAAGCGGACGTGATCGACAACAGCCTGCTGCCCGAGATTAACGATTTCGATCGCGCGGAAATCGCCGCGCTCGCCGCCAAAGCATCGGGCGGCGAGTGATAGCGAAAAAACAACATCGAAATTCACTGCACTTCATCCACATAAGTGAGGTTTTTGCATGACAGACGTCCAAATCGCCGCGGCATCCGATATCTCCTGGCTGCGCCTGCCGGTGGCCCCCTTGACCCCCACCGTTCGGCAGTCTCTGACCGCCACCGTGGCGTCGATCGGCTATATCCGTCACCAGCAGAACGTCGTCGCTCATCGTCCCGCGCTGCTGACGGCCACGGCGGCCCTCGCCGAGGCGGTGCTGCGCGATCCCGAGGGCACGCTCTCGCTGCGGGAACGGGAGCTGATCGCGCTGGTGGTCAGCGCGGAAAATCGCTGTGACGCCTGCGTGATTGCGCATACCGCGGCGTTGCGCGCGCTCGGCGCCGATGAATTGTGGGCGGAGCAGGTCGCGATCAATTATCGCCGCGCCGAACTGACGCCAAGGGAGCGGGCGCTCGCCGACTATGCGCTGAAGGTGACGCGCGCCGCCAACGAGGTGGAGCCCGGCGATCTCGACGCCGTACGCGCGACCGGCGTGCCAGAGGAGGGGCTGCTGGAAGCGGTCGCCGTCGCCGCCTTCTTCAACCTGACCAACCGTCTTAACAGCGGTCTCGGCATTCAGGCGAACCGCGAGGCCCACGAGTCGCACCGGGGCAAGGCTCCCGTATGATATGCACGCACCGGCGATGCGGTTAATGGCAATATTTTCAGTCCCGGATAAATCATTGGCTTCCAGCAGATGTTGCGCCCGCGTTCGTCCGGGCGTTGGACTCAGAGCAAATTTATCAGGCGCGTGCGGAACGCCTGGTCCGCCTCTCTTCCGCGTCCGGCCTGGAGATTATCCGCCATGTGGCGTGGATTTCCCGCTCCGGGGATCACACAGGTCACCGCCGGGTGGCTGAGGCAGAACTTCAGCAAGAGTTGCGGCCAACTGGCGCAGTCGTAATCTCCCGACCAGGCCGGCAGCGGTTGCCGCAGGATATTACGCAGCAGACTGCCGCCGCCGAAGGGACGGTTGATCAGCACCGCCACGCCGTGCTCCCGCGCCAGGGGCAGAATGCGCCGCTCGGCCTCGCGGTCGTTAAGGGCGTAGTTAATCTGTAGGAAGTCCGGTTTTTCCGCCAGCAGCACTTTCTCCAGTTGGTCGTAGGCGCTGGCGGTGTAGTGGGTGACGCCCAGGTAGCGGATGCGGCTTTCTTCCTTCCACTGCCGCAGCGTTGCCAGGTGCTCCCGCCAGTCCATCAGGTTGTGTACCTGCATCAGGTCGATGGGTCTCTGTAGCAGGCGCATGGAATCCTGCATCTGTTCTATTCCGCGCTGACGGCCCTGGGTCCAGACCTTGGTGGCGATAAAGGCGCGCTCGTGGCCTGGCAACCCGTCCAGCAGAGCGCCGACCGCCGCCTCGGCCTGGCCGTACATCGGCGAACTGTCGATCACCGAGCCGCCGGCGGCGAAGAGTTCTTCCAGCACCTTGCGGCAATCGGCCCAGGCGGCGCTGTCGGCGGGGGAGATATCGAAGTTGCGGTAGGTGCCGACCCCAATCACCGGCAACGGCTCGCCGCTGGCAAGAATAGCGCGGCGGCGCAGCGGCTGTCGCTCCGGCGCGGCGCTCAGGCTGAAGGGGCTGACGGCGCAGAGTGCGGCGCCTGCGGCAAGACGAAGAAATTCGCTGCGGGTAATCGCGGTTTTCATGGTTCGGTCTCCTGCGGGTATCAGTAGTAGCGCGCCTTTGAGAGAGAGCCCGGCAAGTTGCGGATCGCGCCCTCAGCGGCGGACTCGCCGCTGAGCGCGGGAACGCGCTTCACGCTTTATTTCCCCCCGGCGGGCGCGACGGCATCCAGTTTGTCCGACGCATCCGCCGAGACGGCAACTTCGCAGGCGCGGGCGGCGGACGTTTCTCTATACCTGTCCGACCAATCAGCAAGCGGCAAAGGCGGCTGCTGATGGAAGATGCGCCTGATCATCGGTTGTAATTTCTCCATGCCGGCCATGCCGTCCGGCCAGGTGGTGGGGACCACGGCGTTCCAATGACCATCGGCATCGCACTGCGCCATCTTGAAACGGAAGCTGTAATTGCCGGCGATGCCCATACGCAAGTCGCTGACCACCAGCGAATCGCCGATAATGTCGTAGCGCAGCCAATCATTCGTGAACCAGCGCAGCCTGTCGTGCAGCGGCACGCCGTCCAGTAACCGTGCGATGTCGGGATTAAGCGGCAGCCGCACCCATTCCGGCGGCTGGTCATCAAACCAGCTGCTCACGGACTCATAGTAGTGGCCGTCAGGGGTTTTGGCGATAACGCGCCATAGCAGCGTATTGAATGGCATGGACACGGCAAGCACCTTTGTCGCCGTTATTCCCTGATTGCTCATGGCCTGCTGAACCCGCTGTTCGGCCAGCATGCGTCCGCCCAGCCCAAAGGCGAGATAGGCGGTACTGAAAGCCAACGCGCAGCACAGGACGCCGACGCCGCGCGCATTCACGCCTTTTACCGCGGCAAAAAACACCGCCGCCAGCAAGGGGAGGGTGTAGAACGGGTCGATGATGAAAATCGCCGACCAGCTTTCCGGAATGGAGGGTATCGGCCAGAAAAGCTGGGTGCCGTAGACGGTAAAAGCATCCAGCACCGGGTGGGTGACAAGCACCAGCCATAGGGTTAAAAACAGGCGTCCCCCGCTGTAGGGCGCGGCGGGCCAGCGCTGTCGAATCAGCCAGCTTAACAGCGCCGCCAATCCCGTCAGCACGAAGATGGAATGCGAAAATCCGCGGTGATAGGTCATCATCGACACCGGGTCGGCGTAGGGTATTACCACATCCAGGTCCGGCAGGGTCGCCAGCGCGGCGCCGTAGAAAAGTGCGCGTCGTCCCTGCGCTCGCCCCAACAGACTGCCTTGTATTGCTCCCCCCAACAGGGCCTGTGTTACAGAATCCATATGATGAGCCTCTACCTATCAGGTGAATATGGTTCGCCTAAGCCAGCGAAACCCTGACATCTTAGCGGTGAACGCGGCGGCGGTGCACAACAAAAGTGCATCATGTGACTTTGTAGTGCGCTTTCCCTCTACCCCCTTTTCTTGTTTCCCCTCCCTGACCCCTTCAATAAGGCGCAGTCCGGCTTTTTATGGTTATTTGTTTATCTGGCATTAATTTTGCTTGTTGTACATACAAGATTATACAGGTGACCGGATAAAGCATGATCTTATTTGACGACGTAACAAAACACTATGCGGACGGCACGCTGGTCGTAGACCGGCTTTCATTTAGCGCGCCGACCGGCAAGCTCACCATTCTCGTCGGTCCGTCGGGGTGCGGCAAAACCACCTCGCTGCGTATGATTAACCGGCTGATTCAGCCCTCCTCAGGCAAAATTCTCCTCAACGGCCAGTCTACGGAGGAGATGGACGTGGTGCAATTGCGTCGCAAGATCGGCTATGTGATTCAGAGCGCCGGCCTGTTTCCTCATAAGACCATTGTCGATAACGTCGCGGTCACCGCCCGTCTCAATGGCGCATCGCGCCATGCCGCGAGGAAGACGGCGATGGAACTGCTGGAGCGCGTGGGGTTGTCCGCCGCACTGGCGCAGCGTTATCCGTGGCAGTTATCCGGCGGTCAGCAGCAGCGCGTCGGGGTGGCCAGGGCGCTGGCGTCGGACCCTGAATTTATGCTGATGGATGAACCGTTCAGCGCCGTGGACCCTGTGGTGCGCGAACAGTTGCAGGATGAGTTTTTACGCCTGCAGCGGGATATCGGCAAAACCATCATCATGGTGACTCATGATATTGATGAAGCGATGAAACTTGGCGATCGGATCGCCGTGCTAAGGCCGGGCGGGCGGCTGGCGCAGATCGCTTCGCCGGCGGAACTGCTGAATGCGCCGCGGGATCCGTTCGTCGCAGACTTTATCGGCCGGGATCGCGGTTATCGCAAGCTGACGTTCAGCGCGATCCACCCCCGGCTGGCGTTGCAGGATGAGCCCGCCGTCGCGCTGGGTTCTTCAACCGCCGAGGCGCGCAACTGCGCCAACGGCCGCTGGGTTCTGGTGGTTGAAGAGGGGCGACCGCTGGGCTGGTTCGATCTCAATCAGCCGCGCGAGGTCGTCGGCCGGCAGGATCTCAATCTGGGCAGCACCTTCGCGCCGTTGTCCGGCTCGTTAAGGCAACTGACCGATGCGGTGCTCAGTTCGCCCTGTCAGCGGGGGATCGTGGTCGACGAGCAGCAGAAATTGCTGGGGTCGGTCAATATGGAGAGCGTGCTGGCGGCATTGCAGAACCACGGCGCGGGAGAGGCATCATGAGATTCGACTGGCTGATGCGCCAGAGTGACCAGATTTTACATCTGTTCGGCTGGCATCTTTATCTGTCTGTGGTGCCGGTCATCGTCGGTCTGATACTGGCGATCCCCACCGGCTGGGCGATTCACCATCTGCCTCGCCTTAAGAGCGGGGTCCTCAGCCTGTTCGGGTTGCTGTACACCATCCCGTCGCTGGCGCTGTTCGTCCTGCTGCCCGGCATCCTGGGCACCAGAATTCTCGATACGCTCAACGTGCTGGTGGCGCTGACCATTTACGCCTTTGCGCTGCTGGTGCGTACGGTATGCGACGGGCTCGACTCGGTGTCGGAAGATGTGCGTCAGGCGGCGGCGGGGCTGGGTTATAAACCGCTGCCGCGCTTTTTGACCGTCGAACTGCCGGTGGCGTTGCCGGTGATCGCCGCCGGACTGCGGGTGGTGGTGGTGTCCAACGTCAGCATTGTCTCGATCGCCGCGCTGGTCGGCATGCCGCAGCTCGGCACGCTGTTCACCCAGGGTTTTCAGCTCCATTTTCTCACCCCGATTATCGCCGGCATCGTGCTGTGCATCCTGCTGGCGCTGATACTGGATAATCTGGTGCTGTTGTTAACGCGCAGGATGACCTGCTGGATACCGCCGCGGGGGCTACGATGATTGACTGGTTTTTAGATAGCGCCCACTGGCTGGGCGACGAAGGCATGCTGCAACTGATTTATCAGCATCTGCTGTACAGCCTCGCGGCGTTGGCGATTGCGCTGGCGCTGGCGTTTCCCGTCGGCTGTTACGTCGGCCATACCGGTAAAGGCGGCGTGATGCTGATCGGCTGGGCCAATGCGCTGCGCGCGCTGCCGTCGTTCGGCTTGATTATCCTGCTGGTGATTCTGTTCGGCCCGGTATTCGAGTCCGATATGGCCTTTATTGTGCCCTGTCTGATCGTCCTGATCATTCTGGCGCTGCCGCCGATTATGCTGGGAATTTATTCCGGCATCGCCGCGATCGATTCCGCGGTGATTGATGCCGCCGCCGGCATGGGCTACTCCCCGTTGCGGATTTTATTCACGGTGGAGCTGCCCTGCGCGCTGGCGCTGATCCTGTCCGGTATTCGCAGCGCGGCCCTGCAAATCATCTCCACCGCCACCATCGCCGCCTATGTGTCGCTGGGCGGGCTGGGCCGTCTGATTATCGACGGCCGGGCGCAGAATGATTATCAGCAGATGGCGGCGGGCGCCATTCTGGTGGCGTTGCTGGCGCTGCTGACGGATTGCCTGTTTTCCCTGCTTACGCGTTTGTGTGTTTCGCCCGGTATTCTGCGGCGCGAATCTCGTCTTAAAAAGCACGTTTCAACGTCCTCTTCTCTCGATCGGAGCCTGGTAAAATGAAATTCACTCAACTGCTTGCCGTCTCGCTGTTTTCCACCGTGCTGTTTCAGTCCGCGCACGCCGAATCCAATACCGCCGCCGCCAAGGATGTCGGCACCGTGATCGTCGGCTCGGCCGATTTCCCGGAAAGCCAGCTGCTGGCGACCATTTATGCCGGAGCGCTTACGGCAAATAACATCAAGGTGGAGACGAAATTAAATATCGGCAGTCGCGAGGTTTACCTGCCGGCGCTGCTGGATGGCTCGCTTCATCTGCTGCCGGAGTACAGCGGCGCCACGCTGAGCTATCTGGATCACACCACCCAGGTGCACAGTTCCGCAGAGGTGGAGAAAGCGCTGGCCGCCGCGCTGCCGCCGGGAATCAGAATGCTGGAAATCTCCTCCGCCCAGAACAGCGACGTGCTGGCCGTAACGGAGAAAACCGCCAGGCAGTACAATCTGAAAACCATTGACGATCTGGCGCCGATAGCCGGAGAGCTGGTGCTGGGCGGCCCTGCCGAGTGGAAAAGCCGCCGTGAAGGGGTTAAGGGATTACAGGACGTGTACGGCCTGACCTTTAAATCCTTCAAGGTGCTGGACGTGGCCGGTCCGTTAACGTTGTCCGCCCTGAGGAACAATCAGATTCAGGTGGCGGATCTGACCTCCACGACGCCGGAACTGAAGAAAAATCATCTGGTGGCGCTGTCCGATCCCCGCAACCTGTTTTTGGCGCAGAACATCGTGCCGCTGATCGCGGAAGATAAATTGAACGGCACCATCGAGACGGTGCTGAATAAGGTGTCGGCCCGGCTTACCACCGAAGATTTGATCGCCATGAACGAAAAGCTGGGCAACTTTGCAAGTATTGACGATGTGGCCGACGAATGGCTGGTTCAGCACGGTATTAAACAATAGGCGGGCGCGGACGGATGAACACAACACGGTATGAACGGCGCGCGGGCGATAAGGATAGCGTGGCGCTGGGAAGGGGGGCCTCATCGCCGGCGGATATCGTCGGCATCGCCGATGGGGCGCGGGTGGCGCTGGAAGCGACGGCCCTTGAGGGAATGCTGACGGTAAACCGGCGCATCCATCAGGCTATCGCCGAGGGGCGGGTTATTTACGGGCTGACCACCGGCGTCGGCGATCTGGTCACGCAGCGTTTGTCCGCGGACGACATCGCCGATGTTCAACTGAATATGCTGCGAAGCCACGCCTGCGGCGTGGGTGCGCCCCTGGCGGAGCGCGAGGTGCGCGCCATGATGGCGGTGATGATTAAATCGCTGCTGCAGGGCTACAGCGGGGTCAGTCCGGCGCTGGCGACGCAGATGGCCGAGATGCTGAACAAGGGGGTCACGCCCTGGTCGCCGGCCAAAGGGTCGGTCGGCTATCTGATCGCCACCGCGCATATCGGGCTGGCGGTCTTCGGCATCGGCAAATGCTGGTATCAAGGGGCGTTGCTGCCGGCGAAAGAGGCGCTCGAACGGGCGGGTATTGAACTGCGCACGCCCGGCCCGCGCGAAGGGCACGCGCTGGTCAGCGGCACTTATGAAATCACCGCGCTGGGTTGCCTGGCGGTGGAAGCGTTTCAGGCGTTGCTGCCGGTGGCGGACGCCGCCGGCGCCGTGAGTCTTGAGGCGCTGAAGGGCAATACTCGCGGTTATGACGCCCGTCTGCACGCGCTGCGGCCGTTTCACGGTCAGCAGGAGACGGCGCGTATTTTGCGCAGCCTGCTGAGGGACAGCGAAATTCTGGATAAGTACCGCGACTTTCGGGTACAGGATGCGCTCAGCCTGCGCTGTATTCCGCAGATCCACGGCGCGGTGCGCGATCAGCTGGCCCATTGTCGGCAGATGGTGACCACCGAACTGAATTCGGTAACCGATAATCCGGTGTTTTTGCTCGAACAGGATGAACTGGTGGTACTGCCGGGCGGCAACGGTCATGGCGCGCCGCTGGCGCTGAGCCTGGATGCGCTGGCGATTGCCGTCGCGCAGCTCAGCACCGCGTCCCAGGCGCGCTCGGACCGGCTGACCAATAGCCATCTTAGCGGCCTGCCCGCTTTCCTGATTGCCAAGGGCGGGGCGAACTCCGGCATGATGATCCCGCCTTACGTCGCCGCGGCCTTGGCCGGAGAGAACCGCGCTCTGGCGGCGCCGGCCAGCGTGCACACGGCGTCCACCTGCGCCGGCCAGGAGGATCACGTCAGCATGGGGGTGAGCGCGGCGCGCAAGGCGCTGGAGGGGATTGAAAACGCCGTCGATATCGTGGCTATCGAATTGCTGTGCGCCACCCAGGCGCTGGAGTTTCACCGTCCGCTGCGCGCGTCGCTCGGCAGTGAAACGGTGCTGGCGGCGGTGCGCCGTCAGGTGCCGTTCCGCCAGCGGGACCGCGAAATGGCGCCGGATATGCGGGCCGTGCGCGATCTGATTAGCGGCGGCGAGCTGTTGCGGCGTCTGACGCCGATCGTTTATCCCGTTGCAGATAAAGACGCTTAGGCATTCGCGGGGCGGCCACCGATCGGCGGCGGCTTAAAGCAGCGCCGCCGCTTTCTTTCATCTCTCATCTTTCCTTAATTTCCCCGGAGCCAGGTTTCGCTCCGGGGAACCGCGGCTATTTCACCATCGGCAGAGTGAGCCGATATTTTTTGGCGGTGTCGATCGCCAAATCGTAACCGGCGTCCGCATGGCGCATCACCCCGGTCGCCGGGTCGTTCCACAGCACGCGCGCTAAACGGACGTCGGCTTCCGGGCTGCCGTCGCAGACAATCACCATGCCGGCGTGCTGCGAGAATCCCATACCGACGCCGCCGCCGTGGTGCAGGCTGACCCAGGTGGCGCCGCCTGCGGTGCTGAGCAGCGCGTTCAGCAGCGGCCAGTCGGATACCGCATCGGAACCATCGCGCATCGATTCCGTTTCGCGGTTGGGGGAGGCCACCGATCCGCAGTCAAGGTGGTCGCGGCCAATGACGATCGGCGCTTTCAGCTCGCCGTTGCGCACCATTTCATTAAACGCCAGGCCGGCAAGATGGCGCTCGCCCAGACCCAGCCAGCAGATGCGCGACGGCAGTCCCTGGAAGGCGATGCGCTCCCGCGCCATATCCAGCCAGCGGATCAGGTTTTTATTATCCGGGAACAGCTCTTTCAGCTTGGCGTCTGTTTTGTAGATATCCTCGGGATCGCCGGACAGCGCCACCCAGCGGAAGGGGCCTTTGCCTTCGCAGAACAGCGGACGGATATAGGCGGGCACAAAGCCGGGGAAATCAAACGCGTTTTCAATGCCTTCCTCCAACGCCACCTGACGGATATTGTTGCCGTAATCCACGGTGGGGATGCCCATATGGCAGAAGTCGAGCATTGCCTGCACGTGCACCGCCATTGACGCGCGGGCGGCTTTTTCCACCGTTTTCGGATTGGCCTTGCGTTCCTGTTCCCAGCGTTCCACGCTCCAGCCCGCCGGCAGGTAGCCGTTGATCGGATCGTGGGCGGAGGTTTGATCGGTCACGATATCCGGCTTGATGCCGCCATTTCCGGCGCGCTTGACCAGCTCAGGCAGGATCTCCGCCGCGTTGCCCAGCAGGCCGACGGAAATCGCCCGTTTTTCCCGCCCGGCCCGTTCGATTATCGCCAGCGCTTCGTCCAGGCTATAGGCTTTATAGTCAAGGTAACGGGTGCGCAGGCGGAAGTCGATCCGTGACTCCTGGCACTCCACCGCCAGCACGGAGGCGCCCGCCAGCACGCCCGCCAGCGGCTGCGCGCCGCCCATGCCGCCTAATCCGGCGGTCAGGATCCATTTACCGCTCAGGTCGTTGTGGTAATGCTGGCGTCCGGCTTCGACGAATGTTTCATAGGTGCCCTGAACGATGCCCTGCGCGCCGATGTAGATCCACGAGCCGGCGGTCATCTGGCCGTACATCATCAGGCCGGCCTTATCCAGCTCATGGAAATGATCCCAGTTCGCCCAGTGCGGCACCAGATTGGAGTTGGCGATCAGCACGCGCGGCGCGTCGGCGTGGGTACGGAATACGGCGACCGGCTTGCCGGATTGCACCAGCAGCGTCTCGTCCGGCTGCAGCGCCCGCAGCGAGCGCAGGATCTGTTCAAAACAGGCGTGGTTGCGGGCGGCTTTGCCGATGCCGCCGTAAACGACGAGATCTTCCGGGCGTTCGGCGACGTCTGGATCCAGGTTATTCTGGATCATGCGGTAGGCGGCCTCGATCAACCAGTTGGCGCAATGAAGCGTATTGCCTCTGGGCGCGCGGATTTCACGTGCTACGGCCTGACTTACTGATTCACTCATTAGCTTTTTCCTTCTGCAAACAACCGGGTTCCCGGTACTTCATTGGGGAACTTTATTGTATAATCTTGTATATACAAGTATATTTAAGCAATGTTTGTGCCAGATAGATAAAATTCATTTATATCAATATATTATGCGAGGTGTTTTAACGCCCGGAGCAGGGTGTGCGCCATTTCTGCACCATACAGGCACTTTTTATCCGTTTGGACGCGCAGCGTCGGGGCAAACCTGATGCCGGGCGGTGATGCGGGTAAACAGCATCCGCGCGTCGCTGGAGTGCGGGACGATCGCCTCGCCGTTGCGCAGCCACCAGGCGCCTTGTCCGGCGGTCAACCGCTTCCCGGCGGCGCGCCATTGGCCGGCGATGATCCAGGCCACGCCGCTCTCGGCCCGCTGCGCCCGATCGGTGACGCAGACGTCGGCGTTGAAACGATCGCGCGCGGTCATGATGTTAAAGTCCAGACTGGGCGCGCCGGATAGCCGGGCATAGACGGACTCTTCGCCGGCAAAGCGCAAAGGCCGGTTCACCCGCAGAACGTGGGACGGCTTGCCGGCAAACTCAAGTTCCACGCCGTCGCCCTGCAACAGGGTGATCACCCTGTCGGCGCCGGGAAAGGATGAAAACGCGCCGCTGGCGGCGATGGTGGCGATACTGGCCCGCCAGCCGAAGCCATCTTCTCCGCCAGGAAAGCGGACGATTTCCCGCGTTTCGCCGCCGCCGTTACGCCAGCGGCTGACCGGCAGGTCGCGCAGTTGGTAAATATGCATCATAACAGGGCCTGCATAACGGCACGGAAACGGGCGTCGCTTTCTTCCTGTCGGGCATGACGTCCCTGACGAATAACCTGCCGGCCGGCGACCCACACATCGCGGATCTGGCCGCGGTGGCCGCCAAACAGCCAGCGATTCATGCGCTGCCGGTCGTCGTCCAGCGCCAGAAAGGCGTCGTCCTCCAGCACCAGCCAGTCCGCGCGAAAGCCCGGTGCCAGCCTGCCGATATTGAGCCGGCAGGCCTGCGCGCCGCCCTGCGCCGCCTGCCGGTATAGCAGATCGCCCACCGAGGTTTCGTCGTCCGTCACGATACGGTTGCGGCGTCGGTCGCGCAGGCGCTGGCCGTATTCCAGCCAGCGTAATTCCTCCACCACGTCCAGCGAGACGTGGCTGTCGGAACCGATGCCCCAGCGCCCGCCCTGGGCGATATATTCCGTTGCCGGAAAGATCCCGTCGCCCAGATTGGCTTCGGTGGTCGGACATAGCCCGGCCACCGAACCGCTGACGGCCAGACGGCGGATTTCCGCGTCATCAAGGTGCGTGGCGTGTACCAGACACCAGCGATCGTCGACCTCAAAGCGATCCAATAGCCAGTTCACCGGCCGTTCTCCGCTCCAGGCCAGGCAGTCGTCGACCTCTTTCTCCTGCTCGGCGATATGAATATGCACCGGAAGCCGCTCGCCGAGGGAGGAGAGCACGTCGTGCATCTGTTCGCCGGTGACGGCGCGCAGCGAATGGAAGCAGATCCCCTGATTGTGCAGGGGCTTATCGGCCAGCAGACGGCGTAAATGCGCCTGCTGGCGCAGGTAGCGCTCGGTATCCTGAATAAAGCGCCGCTGCCCGGCCTGCGGCGGCTGCGCGCCAAAACCGGAATAGCTATACAGCACCGGCAGCAGCGTCTGGCCGATGCCCGCCTGTTCGGCGGCGTGGATCAACCGCGGCAGCATGGCGTCGTCGGCGTAGGGGCGGCCCCGTTCGTCGTGATGCAGATAGTGGAATTCCGCCACCTGCGTGTAGCCGCCTTTCAGCATATCGATATACAGCCGGGTGGCGATGTCTCCGACCTGCTCCGGCGTTAAACGCTGTACCATGCGATACATCAGCTCTCGCCACGTCCAGAAACTGTCCTGCGGATTTCCCGCCACTTCCGTCAGTCCCGCCATGGCGCGCTGAAAGGCATGCGAATGCAGGTTGGTCATACCCGGGATCACCGCCCCGGCGAGGCGGATTGCGTCGTCCGCCCGAGTATTGGCGGTGACGGCGGCGATCTCCCCCTGCGCGTTGACATCAATGCGTACGGACGGCTTCCAGCCTTCCGCCAGCAGCGCATGCGGCGCGAAATAACTCGTCATGCTTGCGTTCCCCGGATGTTATTGTATCAATCGACAATCTTGTATATACATGTTTATATTATTACGATAGATAATGCAATATGTGCCGGGGGAGAGAACGATGGCGGTTGAAATTGACTGTGACAGCCTGTGGTATGGCGCGGATGTCGTCACCATGCGCGACGGGCGTTATAACCAGATTGAAGACGGAGCGATTGCGGTAAAAAACGGCCGCATCGCCTGGGTTGGCCCGCGGGAAGCGGCGCAGGCGGCGCGCGCCGGGCGGCGAATCGATTTTGGCGGTGGCATCGTCACCCCCGGTCTAATCGATTGCCACACGCACCTGGTGTTTGGCGGCGATCGCAGCGCGGAGTTTGAACAACGGCTCAATGGCGCCAGCTATGCGCAGATTGCGGCGGGCGGCGGCGGTATTTTGTCCACGGTACGCGCGACGCGCGCCGCCAGCGCCGAAGAACTGGCGCAGAGCGCCCGGCGGCGTATCGCCTGTCTGTTGGCGGAGGGGGTGACGACGCTGGAGATCAAATCCGGCTATGGTCTGGACGAAGAGAGCGAACTGCGTATGTTGCAGGTGATCCGCTCGCTGGCGCGCGAGTTGCCGGTGGAGATTCACGCCACCTGTTTGGCGGCGCATGCCGTACCGCCGGAATACCGCGACGATCCCGATGGCTGGATAGACGTCATCTGCCAACGGTTGCTGCCGCAGGTAAAAGCGCAGGGGCTGGCCGATTCGGTGGACGCCTTTTGCGAACACCTGGCTTTTTCCGCCGCGCAGGTCGAACGCGTGTTCGCCTGCGCCCGGCAGCACGCGCTGCCGGTGCGGCTGCATGCGGCGCAACTGTCGTTTTCGGAAGGGTGTCAGCTGGCCGCCCGCTTCCAGGCGCTATCGGCCGACCATCTGGAGTACGCCACCGAGCGCGATGCGCAGGCGATGGCCGCTCAGGGCACCGTGGCGGTGCTGCTGCCCGGCGCATTTTATCTGCTGCGGGAAACGCAGCTGCCGCCGATCGAAGCTTTCCGCCGTCACGGCGTTCCCATGGCGCTGGCCAGCGACGCCAATCCCGGCACCTCGCCCGCACTCTCCTTACGGCTGATGCTCAATATGGGCTGCACGCTCTTCGGCATGACGCCGGAAGAGGCGCTGGCCGGGGTGACGCTGCACGCGGCCGGCGCGCTGGGCCTGACGGCAACGCACGGTTCGCTGGAAACGGGGAAAGTGGCGAATTTCGTGCATTGGCCGCTGTCCCGTCCGGCGGAGCTGACCTATTGGCTGGGAGGACAGTTGCCTTGCCAGGTTATCTATCATGGAGAAATGCGATGACACCTTTTGATTTTAGCGCCGGCACCTTGCCGCTGCTGGTCAGTATTCCTCACGCCGGCACCGCGTTGACGCCGGAAGTGGACGCGGGGCTGAGCGAGGCGGCGCGTCCTTTGTCGGATACCGACTGGCATATTCCCTTGCTGTATAATTTCGCGCGTTCAATGGGCGCCAGCGTGCTGATCGGCAACTATTCGCGTTTGGTGGTCGATCTCAACCGGCCGGCCGACGATCGGCCGCTTTATAGCACGGCGACAACCGGCCTGTTCCCGGATACGCTGTTTGACGGTGCGCCCGCGTTCAGGGACGGCATGACGCCGACGGCGCAACAGCGGCAGGGTTATCTTGAGCATATCTGGCAACCTTATCATCACCAGCTACAGCGGGAGCTGGCGCGGCTGAAGCGGCAGTTTGGCTACGTGCTGCTGTTTGACGCCCATTCGATCGCCTCGACGATCCCGCGTCTGTTTGCGGGGCGTCTGCCCGATCTGAATCTGGGCACCAATGATGGAAAAAGTTGCGGCGAGGCGATCGCTCAGGCGCTGAGCGCGCGCTGTCAGGCGCAATCGCATTTCAGCTGGGTGCTCAACGGTCGTTTTAAAGGCGGATATATTACCCGCGCTTACGGCCGGCCGGCGGAGCGACAGCATGCGGTGCAGTTGGAGTTGGCGCAGTGTAATTATATGGATGAGCATCCGCCTTTCCGCTGGCAGGAGGAGAAGGCGGCAGCGCTGCGGCCGCTGCTGCAATCGTTAGTGGAGACGCTGTTGCAGCAAGGGCGGGGCGCCTGAGGCTAACGCTATCCCGGTTAAGGGAATATCAACCGTTCTGCTGAAAGCGGCCGAACATTTTATAGCGGGCGCCGGGATAGAGCAGGCGGGCGCAGGTGACGACGCTATCCCGGTGCCAGGTACGGCGCTGAATTTGCAGGCAGGGTTCGTGGGCGGCGATATGCAGGAGTTTTTGCTCTTCCGGGCTGCCGCTCACGGCTTCCACCGTGTGTTCCGCGGCGGTCAGCGGCGCAACCTGGCTCAGATAAACGAACGGGGTATTTTGGGTAAAATCCTGCTGCAAATATTCCGGGGCGATCTGCGGATTGACCAGGCGATCTTCCAACTGAACCGGGATGCCGTCTTCAAAGTGCACGATGCGCGAGTGATAGAGCGGGGCGCCGACGGTCAGTTCGAATTTCAGCGCGTCTGATTCGCTGGAGGACTCTTGCCGCAAAAACAGCACCTGGCTGGTATGACGATGGCCGCGGCCTTTAATTTCGTCTGAAATATTATGCACTTCCAACATCGGGGTAAACGCTTTCCGTTCCGCCACAAAGGTGCCCACGCCCTGTAAACGCATTAAATAGCCTTCATGCGTCAATTCTCGCAGCGCGCGGTTGATGGTCATCCGGCTAACGTTCAGCTCATTCACCAGTTCACTTTCGGAAGGCACGCGCTGACGCGGCTGCCAGTGACCGTTATCGATCTGGTTAACGATAACTTGCTTAATCTGCTGATAGAGCGGGGCGGGCCGGTCGTTGGCGCCGGCTATCATCTCCGCTAATGTTTTATTTTGGGTCATGGTTTAACCTTTTATCCCGCCGGGCTCACTTTATAACAGATAATGTATCTGTATATACAACAGTTTTTCTCTTTCCGCTCTTTGCGGCGGCCGGCGGGGGATTTAGCGCTGATAATCAGCTTTTTCTGTGCTGATATTTATCATTATTTGGTTCAAGAGTTGGTTTCCGGCCATCAAAAAGAGTTGATAAAGTAAGGAATATTCCTTACTTTGAAGGTGATTATTCATTCAGAGAGAGCATACCATGCCTGTCATTCACGAACTTGCCACGATCACATCAAAGGGCCAGATCACGTTGCCCAAGCCGATCCGCCAGGCGCTGGGTGTCGATGCTGGCGGCAAGGTGGCGTTTGAACTGCAGGAGGATGGGAGCATCGTCGTCAGCCGCGTGGATGCTGAGCACGAGGATCCTGCTATCGGCGCGTTTTTGAGTCTGCTGGCTCGCGACATCGAAGCTGGTCGGCATGTTCACGGGCTGCCGGAGGATCTGGCTCGCGCGATGCTGGCGAATGTCGGACATGGCGCGAGTATGGATGAGGATATTGACGGCGAAGTGGCGCTCTGATGCAGCGGCACGGTTGGACTTTACTGTTCCATGACTGTGTGATCGAACAGTTGCGGAAACTGCACGCCGCCGCGCAGCGCGCGGAACAGAATGACCCCACGGGATTCGCGTCCAATGCCAACGTTAAATTGTTCCGCGCCCTAAGCCAACTGATGCTCGAAGTTGTTCCGGGCGATCCGTCATGTGACGAGTACCGTCAAGGCAATACCTTGGGGCCGGATTATCGTCACTGGCGGCGGGCCAAAATTGGGAGGCGGTTCCAGCTGTTCTTTCGCTACGACTCCAAGGCAAAGGTGATTGTCTACGCCTGGGTCAACGATGAGCAGACGCTACGATCGTCGGGCAGCAAATCCGATCCGTATGCGGTGTTTGAGAAGATGCTCGGGCGCGGAAATCCGCCGGACGACTGGAGTGTATTGGTGACTGCCAGCCGGCAGGATTGGAACAAACTCGAGTAACCGTTCAATCCACGTAGTAGGCGAGAATCTTCTTCAATAAACACGCGACGTTACGGGGGGAAAGTCTGCCGGAAGCCGTCGTATCGTCCATCGCTGCGCTACAGCGCTTCCGCCTATCGCCAAGTAAGGTATTACTTATCGATTCGATAACGACAACAGATTGGTGATGGCCATCACAATTATGTACTTTAATCCCATACCAACACACATGAGGATACAGTGATGTCAGTAATCAATACCAAAGTTAAACCATTCAAAAACACGGCCTTCAAAGATGGTGAATTCATCGAAGTGACCGAGAAAGATATCGAAGGCAAATGGAGCGTGTTCTTCTTCTATCCGGCCGACTTTACTTTCGTCTGCCCGACCGAACTGGGCGACGTTGCCGATTACTACGATGAATTCCAGCAGCGCGGCGTGGAAATCTACTCGGTGTCCACCGACACCCATTTTACGCACAAAGCCTGGCACAGCACGTCTGAAACCATCGGCAAAATCAAATACACCATGATCGGCGACCCGACCGGGCAGCTGACCCGCAACTTTGAAAACCTGCGTGAAGCGGAAGGTCTGGCCGATCGCGGTACCTTTATCGTTGACCCGCAGGGCATCATTCAGGCGGTGGAAATCACTGCTGAAGGTATCGGTCGTGACGCTTCCGATCTGCTGCGCAAAGTGAAAGCCGCTCAGTATGTGGCGTCCCACCCGGGCGAAGTCTGCCCAGCCAAATGGAAAGAGGGTGAAGCGACGCTGGCGCCGTCTCTGGACCTGGTCGGTAAAATCTAATCCGGACCCCCGCAGAGATAGTGATGTTTTTATCGGGTGCTCTGCACCCGATTTTTTGCACTGAGGATAATCGATGCTCGACAATACAATGAAAGTCCAGTTAAAAGCTTACCTGGAAAAATTAACCAAACCTGTTGAGTTAATTGCGACTCTGGATGACTCGGCCAAATCCCTGGAAGTCAGGGAATTGCTGACGGAAATCGCAGGATTATCTGAACAGGTTAGTTTCTCTGAACAGAATGGCCTGGCAGTGCGTAAACCCTCTTTTCTGATTACCAACCCAGGTTCGCAGAGCGGCCCGCGTTTCGCCGGCGCGCCGATGGGGCATGAGTTCACCTCGCTGATTCTGGCGCTGTTGCAGGTAGGCGGTCATCCGTCGAAAGAAGCGCAGGAGTTGCTCGACCAGATCCGCAACCTTGACGGATCGTTCCATTTTGAAACCTATTATTCGCTCTCCTGTCACAACTGTCCGGATGTGGTGCAGGCGCTGAATTTGATGGCGGTGCTGAATCCCAACATTACCCATACCGCCATCGACGGCGGCGTGTTTCAGGATGAGATCCAGAGCCGCAACGTGATGGGCGTGCCGACCGTGTTCCTCAACGGCGAGCACTTCAGCCAGGGGCGCATGAGCCTCGGCGAAATCGTGACCAAAATCGATACCGGCGCGAGCGCAAAGCAGGTTGAAAAACTGAATCAGCGCCCGGTGTACGACGTGCTGATCGTCGGCAGCGGCCCGGCAGGCGCGGCGGCGGCGGTCTATGCCGCCCGTAAAGGCATCCGTACCGGTCTGATCGGCGAACGTTTCGGCGGCCAGATATTGGATACCGTGGACATTGAAAACTACATTTCCGTACCGAAAACGGAAGGGGCCAAGCTGGCGACCGCGCTGAAAAGCCACGTTGATGACTACGATGTGGATGTGATTGACGCGCAGAGCGTTGAAGCCTTGATCCCCGGCAGCCAAGCGGGGGCGGCGCATCAGGTGGTGACCGTGTCCGGCGCGGTACTGAAGTCCCGCAGCGTTATCATCGCCACCGGCGCCCGCTGGAGAAACATGAACGTGCCTGGCGAAGATCAGTACCGTACCCGCGGGGTGACGTACTGTCCGCACTGCGACGGCCCGCTGTTTAAAGGCAAGCACGTGGCGGTGATCGGCGGCGGTAACTCCGGCGTGGAAGCGGCGATCGATCTGGCCGGGGTGGTGAAGCACGTTACCCTGCTGGAGTTCGCGCCGGAGCTGAAGGCGGACTCCGTATTGCAGGACAAATTGCGCAGCCTGCCGAATGTCGACATTATCGTTAACGCGCAGACCACGGAAGTGCAAGGCGACGGACAGAAAGTCACCGGTCTGGCCTATAAGGATCGCGTCAGCGATACGCAGCACCAACTGCCGCTGGAAGGGATCTTCGTGCAGATCGGCCTGCTGCCCAACACCAACTGGCTGGAAGGTACGGTCGCCCGTAACCGGATCGGCGAAATTGAAATCGACGCCAAGTGCGAAACCAGCGTTAAAGGCGTATTTGCCGCCGGCGACTGCACCACCGTGCCGTACAAACAGATCATTATCGCCACCGGCGAAGGGGCGAAAGCCTCGCTAAGCGCGTTTGATTATCTGATCAGAACGCAACCCGCCGAGTGATATTGACCACGTCGGCATAGCCTGCCGGCGGGTTTATTATCACAACCCCTTGGTGTTTACCCTGTCTGGCCCATTGCGCAATGCGCAATGGGCTTTTGGCGTTTCCCGTTGGAAAAAATAAGCCGTGGGGGCTTGCCAAGGAGCGATAACGAATCCATAATGCCCGTCCACTTTTCGCGTGGATGCGGATAAGTCGGCGCGGTTGAAGCGTTAAGGTTATTGGCTTCCCGCCAGCCTGTTTTCCGGCTCGTTATTATTCTCCTGTTATTAATCCACATAAAAAATCATAATGTTTTGAACAGACTTATCCACAGGCCGTCTGTGGACGTTCTCCCCGCACTCTCATCTCGTTGTCAGCGCTCTGTTTTTTATTTTATTGATATCTATAGATAAAAATTACTTATAAAACGTTATCAGGATCACTTGTACTTTTTGTGACAGTTGATTGTCAAAGAGTTTTTATATTTATCCACAGCTGGTGCGACAAATTGATGACGGCGGATTGCCGCCGTTCAGGCGTCACGCGGCAAGCCTTTCTCCACCGCGCGAATCAGCCTTTTTTTCCGCGCGGATTGCACCTTGATGCCCTGTGATGCGCGGCGTATCCTTTGTTGTTCAATGGCCCAGTGGATATGTTCGTCCAGCAGATCGTTTTCCCCCAGCCGGGTTTGCAGCGTCAGCACGATGCGGTCCTGATAAGGGGCGTTTCCCAGCGCCACCGCGATATTGCGCAGCCAGCGCAGATGGCCGATGCGGCGAATGGCGGAACCCTCGGTAATTCGCAGAAATTTTTCTTCGTTCCAACTGAACAGATCGAGTAATTCCGGGGTATGCAGCGCCGCGCGCGGGCTAAAATCGGTTTCGTCCGTTAATTGAGAGAAGCGATTCCACGGGCAAATTAACTGGCAGTCGTCGCACCCATAGATACGATTGCCCATCAGGGGGCGGAATTCCTCGGGGATCGCGCCTTCAAGCTCTATCGTCAGATATGAAATGCAGCGTCGGGCATCGACCGTGTACGGCTCGACGATGGCGCCGGTAGGGCAGGTTGTCATGCAGGCCACACAGCGGCCGCACTGCTCTTGCTGCGGCTGGTCGACCGGCAGCGGCAAATCGATCAGCAGCTCGCCGAGAAAGAACCAGGAGCCTGACTCCCGGTTTAATAGAAGTGAGTGTTTACCAACCCAACCAAGGCCGGCTTTGGCCGCCAGCGGGCGTTCCATTATCGGCGCTGAGTCAACGAAGGGACGAAAATTCAGTTCGCCGCAGTAGTCCTGAATCCGCTCGCCGAGTTTTTTCAGGCGCTGGCGCAGCAGCTTGTGATAATCGCGTCCCAGGGCATAGCGGCTGACGTACCCCAACTGCGGGTTGTTCAACGTACTGGCGAATGCCGCTTTGGCGGGCAAATAATTCATGCGCACGCTGATCACCCGCAGCGTGCCGGGCAATAGCTCATGCGGGCGCGCGCGCAGCATGCCGTGGCGCGCCATCCAGGCCATTTCACCGTGATACTGCTTGTCCAGCCAGGCCTGTAGCCTGGGTTCCTCGGCGGATAAATCCGTGTCGCAGATACCGACCTGCTGGAAGCCCAGCGATAGCCCCCATTGCTTGATAAGTTGCGCCAATTCACCGAGATCGTAGGGGTATGCCATGACCAGCCGTAAAAGGAATAAAGAGCGGGCTATTTTATCACACTCCGCTTTAGCGGCCGAATGCGCGGTAAATGGAGCGAACTCTGGCGGTTACCGCTATAGCTTGCTAAGTTGGGATCATTCGGGGAACCATAAGGGGGCGTGATGGCTGACGGCAAAACGCGTGGATATGACTTTTCTCTTCCACATTCGGTATTCCGGGCGGAGTGGGTACGCCGTGAAGAGGTAAACGCCGCCCGCGAGCTCGGGGTTTCATTACATGAACTGATGCTGCGCGCGGGCGAGGCCGCTTTTCAGGTCGCGCGCCGCTATTATCCGTCCGCCCGACGCTGGCTGATACTGGCGGGCCATGGCAACAACGGCGGCGATGGCTATGTGGTCGCCAGTCAGGCGCTGGCGGCGGGCATCACCCCTTATGTTATCGCCTGTCAGGGAAACCGCGCGTTGCCGGAGGAGGCTGAGGCCGCCCGTCGTTTCTGGCTGGAGCAGGGGGGCGCGATTCTGGATGCCGACGCCCCCTGGCCTGATGACGTCGATCTGATCGTTGACGGACTGCTGGGCACCGGTCTGACCAGCGCGCCGCGTCCGCCCTATGACGCGCTGATCGCCCAGATCAACGCGCATTCCGCCCCGGTGGTTTCCATTGATGTTCCCTCCGGCTTAAATGCCGAAACCGGGCAGTGTGCCGGCAACGCCGTTTATGCGGCGCACACGGTGACCTTTATCGCGCTGAAGCCGGGGCTGTTGACCGGACGCGCCCGCGATTTCGTGGGACGGTTGCACTATAGCGTCCTGGGAGTGGCTGACTGGCTGACCGGACAGACGGCGCCCATACGGCGGCTGTCGGCGGCGTTGCTTACCGAATGGCTGAAACCGCGGCGTCCCGGCGCGCACAAAGGCGATAACGGCCGCTTGCTGATCGTGGGCGGCGATTACGGCACCGGCGGCGCGGTGTTTATGGCGGGGGAAGCCGCCTTGCGCAGCGGCGCCGGTTTGGTGCGAGTGCTTACTCACAAACTCTACCTGGCGGCATTGCTGACGCATCGTCCCGAACTGATGGTGCAGGAACTGAGCGCGGAAACCCTGAAACAAGGGCTGGAATGGGCGGATGTGGTGGTGATCGGTCCCGGTCTGGGGCAGGACGAGTGGGGGAAAAACGCGCTGCGGCTGGCGGAAAATTGTAACAAACCCATGTTATGGGATGCGGACGCGCTTAACCTGCTGGCAATCAATCCGCATAAACGGCAAAATCGCGTGTTGACGCCGCATCCTGGCGAAGCGGCTCGTTTAT
This sequence comes from Brenneria tiliae, assembly GCF_023347575.1. Taxonomy (NCBI): domain Bacteria; kingdom Pseudomonadati; phylum Pseudomonadota; class Gammaproteobacteria; order Enterobacterales; family Pectobacteriaceae; genus Brenneria; species Brenneria tiliae. The sequence continues at coordinate 126,160 of NZ_JAKPCB010000100.1, forward strand.
TGCATTGCCGGGTGTCTGAAATTGAAAGCGATCGCTTACTTGCGGCGCAAAAACTGGTAAAACGCTATGGCGGCGTCGTGGTTTTAAAAGGCGCGGGCACGGTGGTCGCCGGCGAGCAGGGTCAACTGGCCATTGCCGATGTGGGAAACCCCGGTATGGCGACAGGGGGCATGGGCGACGTGCTGTCCGGCATTATCGGCGCCTTGCTGGCGCAAAAGCTATCGCCGTATGATGCCGCCTGCGCGGGGTGCGTGGTGCACGGCGCGGCGGCGGACGAACTGGCCGCGCGGCGAGGAACTCGTGGTATGCTGGCAACCGATCTGCTGCCGGCGTTGTCTCAATATGTCAATCCCGAACGGATACCCTTAGAAAAGACAGAATGAAAAAAATCGTGTTACCCCTGCCGGACGAGGCAGCAACCATCGCGTTGGGCGCGGCGCTGGCTAAAGCCTGTGAAAGCGCCTGCGTCGTGCATTTATATGGCGATCTCGGGGCGGGAAAAACCACATTCAGCCGCGGCTTTGTGCAGGCGTTGGGGCATCAGGGAAACGTAAAGAGCCCGACCTATACCCTGGTCGAGCCTTATGCGTTATCGCCGCTGGCGGTATACCATTTCGATCTCTATCGGCTTGCCGATCCTGAAGAGCTGGAATTTATGGGCATTCGCGATTATCTGGTTCAGGATGCCATCTGTCTGATTGAATGGCCGCAGCAGGGCGCCGGCGTATTACCCTCCGCCGATCTTGAACTGCATTTGCATTATCAGCAAGCGGGCAGACAAGCCGAACTCGCGGCGCTTTCCGCGCAGGGAGAGGCGATCCTGCGGCGTTTGGCCGGTCAGCTGGGGATAGAAGCACCATGATAAGTCGTACGATCAAACTGTTGGTATGCGCGTGGCTGATAGCGGCGGGGCCAGGCTGGGCCGCCAACCTGTCGGATATTCAGGTGAGTAACGGTTCCGGCCAGGCAACGGTAAGCCTGAGCTTTAGCGGTCAGCCTATTTATGCCTTCTTTCCGCTCAATAATCCTGAGCGAGTGGTGATTGATATTCGCCAGACGGCGCTGATCCAGGGATTGCCGCTGGATTTCAGCGGGCAAAATCTGATTAAGCGCATTCGCACCAGCAACGCGCAGGATGCGCAAAGCATCCGCCTGGTGCTCGACCTGACGCAGCCCGCCAAAACCAGGGCGGTCACGCGGCAAAACGGCTCCGGCTATAAGGTGGTCTTTACGGTTGCGGGCGACAAACCCCGAGCGGCGGCGCAGAAAAGTACGCCGGCCGCGCCCGGCCAGCCGCGCCCGGTGAAATCAGAACCGGTGAAAAACCCGTTCAATAATAAACCGACGGTGGTGGTGAACAGCAATGCCTCGGCCAGAGCGCCGGCGCGCGCCGCCGCTTCCGCCGGCAACGAGCGGGTGGTGGTGGCCATTGACGCCGGACATGGCGGACAGGATCCCGGCGCCATCGGTCAGAACGGGCTGCGCGAAAAGAACGTCACCATCGCCATTGCGCGCAAGCTGCAAACCTTGCTGAACGCCGATCCCGCTTTCAAGCCGGTGCTTACCCGCGACGGGGATTATTTTGTCTCGGTGATGGGGCGCTCGGATGTCGCGCGTAAACACGGCGCCAATATTCTGGTCTCCATCCATGCGGATGCCGCGCCGAATCGCAGCGCTACCGGGGCTTCGGTGTGGGTGTTGTCCAATCGCCGGGCGAACAGCGAAATGGCGAACTGGCTGGAACAGCACGAGAAGCAGTCCGAGCTGCTGGGCGGCGCCGGCGATTTGCTGGCCAACAGCAATGCCGACCCCTATTTAAGCCAGGCGGTGCTGGATCTGCAGTTCGGACACTCGCAGCGCGTCGGCTATGACGTCGCGACCAAGGTATTGGGCGAACTCCAGCGCGTCGGCGGATTACATAAACGCCGTCCGGAGCACGCCAGTCTGGGCGTGCTGCGCTCGCCGGATATCCCTTCGCTGCTGGTGGAAACCGGGTTTATCAGCAACGTAGGAGAAGAACGCCTATTGGGAAGCAGCGACTATCAGCAAAAAATCGCCGCCGCGATTTATCAGGGATTGCGCAATTATTTCCTGACGCACCCGTTGCAATCCTCCCCAAAGCAGGAAAGCCGCCCGGCGCTGGCGGCGGCAAATAGCGCTGCCGCCACCGGTTCCTCCAACGCGGCGGCCGGGAAGAACGGCGGCGGCAGTATCCGCCATACGGTGGCGCGGGGCGAAACGCTGTCGGCCATTGCGACGCGCTACGGCGTCAGCATGGCGGCGATCCGCAGCGTCAATAAGCTGAACAAAGATATCGTCTGGGTCGGACAGCGTCTGAACATCCCGGCAACGGCAAGCAAAGCGGCGCCCGCGGTCGCCGATACCAAAAAAGCGGCGCCCGTCAGGCATAAAGTTGTGCGGGGCGATAGCCTGAGCGCCATTGCCGCCCGTTATGGCGTGAGCATGAAAGAGATTCAGCGGGCGAATGATATGAACTCGGGCAACGTACAGCTGGGCCAGACGTTGATTATTCCTTCCGCCTGAGCGGGCTGATTTTTCCGGGCGCGTTTTTTATTATGATCGTGCTGTTTATTGTGATGCTGTAAGAGGGATAGACCATGCCGATTCAGGTTCTGCCGCCGCAACTGGCAAATCAGATCGCCGCCGGAGAAGTGGTGGAGCGGCCTGCGTCGGTGGTGAAGGAACTGGTGGAAAACAGCCTGGATGCCGGCGCGACCCGTATTGATATCGAGATAGAGCGCGGCGGCGCCAAGTTGATTCGTATCCGCGACAACGGCGCGGGCATCGGCAAGGACGAACTGACGCTGGCGCTGGCGCGTCATGCGACCAGTAAAATCGCCACGCTCGACGATCTGGAGGCCATTGTCAGTCTGGGATTCCGCGGCGAAGCGCTGGCCAGTATCAGTTCCGTCTCCCGTCTGACGCTGACGTCGCGCACCGCGCAGCAGTCCGAAGCCTGGCAGGCCTATGCCGAAGGGCGCGATATGTCGGTCACGGTCAAACCCGCCGCACACCCCGTCGGCACCACGCTGGAAGTGCTGGATCTGTTTTACAATACGCCGGCGCGGCGAAAATTTATGCGTACGGAAAAAACCGAGTTCGCGCATATCGATGAAGTGGTGCGGCGCATCGCCCTGGCGCGTTTCGACGTTGCCATTACGCTGCGCCACAACGGTAAGCCGATCCGCCAATACCGCCCCGCGCCGGAACCTTCGCAGCATGAACGTCGCCTGGGCGGCATCTGCGGCAGCGCCTTTTTACAGCATGCGCTGACGGTGTCATGGCAGCATGACGACCTGACCATTCACGGCTGGGTGGCCGATCCTTCCGGGGCGAAGCAGTTGCCCGACATGCAATATTGTTACGTTAACCAACGTATGATGCGCGATCGATTGATCAATCATGCGATTCGTCAGGCTTATCAGGATCGGCTCAAAGACGAGCAGCAACCGGCTTACGTCCTCTATCTGGAGGTCGATCCGCATCAGGTTGACGTCAATGTGCATCCCGCCAAGCATGAAGTGCGTTTTCATCAGGCGCGCCTGGTGCATGATTTTATTTATCAGGCGGTGATGACGGTATTGCAGCAGGTATCCGCGCCAGGGCTGCTGATGCCTGAGCCGGGAAGCGAACAGCCCATGCGGTGGCAGCAGGAAAACCGTACCGCCGCCGGTGAAAATCATTTTGCCCAACCCGCCGTCTCCCCGCCGGCTAAACGCCCCCAGGGTTCCGGCCGCGCCGCTGAGACGCCGCCCCCGGCCTATCCCGCCGGGCAGGGCTATCAGAAGAAACAGGGCGAGCTGTACCAGAAACTGTTGCGACCGGTTGATCCGAATGAAGAGGGATCCCGGCGCCGCGCGGCGCAGAGCGGCGCTATCCCCGCGCCGGCTGAACCCGCGTCCGGGCGGCGCAGTGAGTCGGCGGCGCAGCCTGAAACATCGCCGGCCGTTGCGGAATCGCCGCTGGAGAGCAATGCGACCGGGTTCGGCCGCGTTTTAACCGTCTATCCGCCTTGCTATGCCCTGCTTGAATATCGCAAGGGGCTGGCGTTGCTCTCTTTATCCGTGGCGGAGCGCTGCCTGAAACAGGTGCAGCTGACGCCGCCGGAAAGCGGGCTGCGCCCGCAGCCGTTATTGATCCCCCAGCGCCTGACGCTGAATAAATCCGAACTGGCGGTGCTGGCGAAACACCGGCCGCTGTTGACGACTTTTGGCATCGATATTCTGGTCGAATCGCAGCGCGCCACCTTACGGGCGGTACCTTTACCATTACGCCAACAAAATTTACAAAACTTGATCTCTGAACTGTTAGGCTATCTGGCCGATTATCAAACGATAGAACCGCAGGTTCTGGCGGCATGGTTGGCCGCCCGGTTAAATAGCGAACAGCAAAACTGGAGCCATTCCCAGGCGATACAATTATTAACGGACGTGGAGCGGCTTTGTCCGCGGTTGGTAAAAGACCCGCCGGCTGAACTTTTATATCCGATGGACGTCAATACAGCCATCAAGGCTTTGCAGCATGAGTGATTTTGCAACGGCGCCCTATCCGCCGGCTATTTTTATCATGGGGCCGACGGCATCCGGAAAAACGGCGCTGGCGATGGCATTACGTCAATATCTGCCGGTGGAGTTGATTAGCGTTGATTCAGCCCTCATCTATAAAGGCATGGATATCGGCACCGCCAAACCGAGCGCGCAGGAACTGGCCCGGGCGCCGCATCGGCTGATCGATATTCTCGACCCGGCGCAGGCCTATTCGGCGGCGGATTTTCGCCGGGACGCGCTGCGGGAAATGGCGCAAATCAGCGCCGCCGGGCGCATCCCCCTGCTGGTGGGGGGGACGATGCTCTATTTTAAGGCGTTGCTGGAGGGATTATCCCCGCTGCCGCCGGCCGATGCCGCGGTGCGACAACGCATCGAAGAGCAGGCGGCGGCCGTTGGCTGGGAGGCGATGCATCGCCGGTTATGTGAGATAGATCCGGTTGCCGCGGCTCGGATTCATCCAAATGATCCGCAGAGACTCTCGCGGGCACTGGAAGTTTTTTTCGTTTCAGGTAACACTTTAACTGAACTGACAAAAACGGCTGGAGAAACGCTGCCTTATCGCGTTCATCAGTTCGCTATCGCTCCGGCGACGCGCGAATTGCTGCATCAGCGCATCGAGTTGCGTTTCCACCAGATGTTGACGTCAGGTTTTGAGGCGGAGGCCCGGGTTCTTTTCGCCCGAAATGATTTGCATAGGGATTTGCCTTCCATTCGTTGTGTCGGTTACCGCCAGATGTGGTCATATTTATCCGGTGAAATTGATTATGATGAAATGGTTTATCGGGGAGTTTGTGCGACGCGTCAGCTTGCCAAGCGACAAATGACCTGGTTGCGCGGTTGGGACGATGTCCATTGGCTGGACAGCGAAAAGCCGCAGGAAGCGTTAGATAAGGTAGTACAGGTTGTTAGTGCATAGGTTGACTGATTGTGTACAATTGGCTAGGTCTCAGCGCACAAATTTTTTACATCGGTATTTTAGAACCCTGTGGGTTCTTTGTTACAAACAACATACAAATAAGGAAAATATAGAATGGCTAAGGGGCAATCTTTGCAAGATCCGTTCCTGAACGCATTGCGTCGTGAACGTGTTCCGGTTTCGATTTATTTGGTGAATGGTATTAAGCTGCAGGGTCAGATTGAGTCTTTCGATCAGTTTGTCATTTTGTTAAAAAATACGGTTAGCCAGATGGTGTACAAGCACGCCATTTCTACAGTGGTTCCATCCCGTCCGGTGTCTCATCACAGTAATAATCCAGGCGCCAGCAATTACCATGGTAGTAATCCGGCGGGCCAGCAACAGCCGCAGGAAAATGATGACGCTGAATAAAGCGTATCGTCAATTCACCGCGGCGGGGGTGAAGAACGCATTGCTCATCCCCTCCGCCGTGGTGTTTTTTGTTCGTTTGAGAGGTTACTCGCTTGTTTGACCGTTATGAAGCCGGTGAACGGGCCATACTTGTTCATATTTACTTCTCGCAAGATAAAGATACCGAAGACCTGCTGGAGTTCGAGTCTCTGGTTTCCTCTGCCGGTATTGAGTCGTTGCAGGTAATTACCGGCAGCCGTAAAGCACCTCACCCCAAGTATTTTGTTGGCGAAGGCAAAGCCGAAGAAATTGCCCAGGCAGTAAAAGAAACCGACGCTTTTGTGGTGCTGTTCGATCATGCGTTGACGCCCGCCCAGGAACGTAATCTGGAACGTTTATGCGAGTGCCGGGTGATTGACCGCACCGGGTTGATCCTGGATATTTTCGCCCAGCGCGCGCGAACCCACGAAGGCAAATTACAGGTAGAGCTGGCGCAGTTGCGCCATCTTGCCACCCGGTTGGTTCGCGGCTGGACGCACCTTGAGCGGCAGAAAGGGGGCATCGGTCTGCGCGGCCCGGGGGAAACCCAGCTTGAAACCGACCGCCGGCTGCTGCGTAATCGCATCAGCCAGATTTTATCCCGTCTCGAACGGGTGGAGAAGCAGCGCGAACAGGGGCGCAGGGCGCGGGTACGCGCCGATGTGCCGACGGTTTCGCTGGTGGGTTATACCAACGCCGGTAAATCCACGCTGTTTAACAAGATAACGTCGGCCGGCGTCTATGCGGCCGATCAGTTATTTGCCACGCTGGATCCGACATTGCGCCGTATTGAGGTGGATGATGTCGGTGACACGGTGTTGGCGGATACCGTAGGTTTTATCCGGCAGTTGCCGCACGATTTGGTGGCTGCGTTTAAGGCTACGTTACAGGAGACGCGTCAGGCTTCTCTGCTGTTGCACGTTGTGGACGCCGCCGATCCTCGTCTTGACGAGAATATCGACGCGGTGGATACGGTGCTGGCGGAGATTGAAGCGGATGAAATTCCTGCGCTGTTGGTAATGAACAAGATCGATATGCTGGAAGATTTCGTGCCGCGTATCGATCGCAACGAAGAAAATCTACCGGTCAGAGTGTGGCTTTCAGCTCAGAGCGGTGAAGGTATTCCGTTGCTATTTCAAGCGTTGACCGAACGACTATCCGGGGAAATTGCGCAATATTCATTGAGCCTTCCCCCTCAGGCCGGACGTCTGCGCAGCCGCTTTTATCAGCTTCAGGCAATAGAAAAAGAATGGATTGAAGAGGACGGGCATATCGGTTTAGCCATTCGTATGCCGATTGCCGACTGGCGCCGCCTCTGTAAACAAGAGCAGGAACTGACGGATTATGTTGTCTGACTGGCGGAAACGGTCTGAACGGCGAAATAGTCTGACGGACTCTGGGATATTGAACCTGAAGAACATCTATCATAAAGAATGGAGCTAAAACATGGCGTGGAATCAGCCCGGTAATAACGGACAGGACCGCGACCCGTGGGGGAGCAGCAATAACAATAGCGGCAACTCTGGCGGAAATAATAATAAAGGCGGCCGGGAGCAAGGGCCGCCGGATCTGGACGATATCTTCCGCAAGCTGAGTAAAAAACTCAGCGAACTGGGAGGAGGAAAAGGTACGGGCTCCGGCAACGGCGGGACTTCCGGCGGCTCCGGCCTGGGCGGTCGGGTTGTCGGCATCGTCGCGGTCGCGGCGGTCGTCATCTGGGCGGCCAGCGGCTTCTATACCATCAAAGAAGCGGAACGCGGCGTGGTGACGCGCTTTGGTAAATTCAGCCATCAGGTCGAACCCGGTCTGAACTGGAAGCCGACGTTCATTGATTCCGTCAGGGCCGTTAACGTGGAGTCGGTGCGTGAACTGGCGACGTCGGGCGTGATGCTGACCTCGGACGAGAACGTGGTGCGCGTCGAAATGAACGTGCAGTATCGCGTAACCGAACCGGAACGCTACCTGTTCAGCGTAACCAATGCCGATGACAGCCTGCGTCAGGCGACGGACAGCGCATTGCGCGGCGTGATCGGCAAGTACACCATGGATAAGATCCTGACCGAGGGCCGAACCATCGTGCGTACCGATACCCAGCGCGTGCTGGAGGAAACGGTGCGTCCTTACAATATGGGCATCACCCTGCTGGACGTCAACTTCCAGGCGGCGCGTCCGCCGGAAGAGGTCAAGGCCGCGTTTGACGACGCCATTGCCGCCCGTGAAAACGAGCAGCAATATATTCGTGAAGCGGAAGCCTATGCCAACGAGGTTCAGCCGCGCGCCAACGGTCAGGCGCAGCGTATTCTGGAAGAGGCTCGCGCTTATAAAACCCGTACCGTTCTGGAAGCGCAGGGTGAAGTGGCCCGTTTCGCCAGAGTGTTGCCGGAATACAAGGCCGCGCCGGAGATTACGCGCGAACGTCTGTATATCGAAACCATGGAGCGCGTACTGAGCCATACCCGTAAAGTGCTGGTCAATGACAAGGGCGGCAACCTGATGGTGCTGCCGCTGGATCAGATGCTGCGCGGCGGTTCATCCGGCAGCGGCGAGAATACGCCGTCAGGCAACAGCGGCGCCAACCCGCTGCGTTTGCCCGCCACGTCCGGCAATAGCGGGGCGAGCACCGGCCAGACGCGAAGCAGCAACAATGGAAATATCATGGATCAGCGCAGAGCGAATGCGCAACGTGATGACCTCACTCGAGTAGGGAGAGAATAATTAATGCGTAAGCCCTTACTATTTATCCTGATCCTGGTACTGGTGGTGGTCTATGCGTCACTGTTTGTGGTGCAGGAAGGCCAGCGTGGCATCGTGATGCGTTTTGGCAAAGTGTTGCGCGATGATGAAAACAAACCGCTGATCTATGCCCCGGGATTACAGTTCAAGATCCCGTTCATTGATTCGGTGAAGATGCTGGATGCCCGTATTCAGACCATGGAAAATCAGGCCGACCGCTTTATCACCAAAGAGCAGAAAGACCTGATTATCGATTCCTATATCAAATGGCGCATCAGCGATTTCAGCCGTTACTACCTGGCGACCGGCGGCGGCGATGTTTCTCAGGCGGAAGTGCTGTTGAAACGTAAATTCAGCGACCGTCTGCGTTCCGAGATTGGCCGTCTGGATTTAAAAGGCATCGTTACCGATTCGCGCGGCCAACTGATGACCGATGTGCGTGACGCATTGAACACCGGTACCGGCGAGACCACGGAAGCCGATAACGCCATTGCTTCGGCCGCGGCCCGCGTTGCGGAGGAAACCACCGGCGCTCAGCCGCACGTTAACCCGAACAGTATGGCGGCGCTGGGTATCGAAGTTATCGACGTGCGCATCAAGCAGATTAATCTGCCGACCGAAGTGTCCGACGCCATCTACCAACGTATGCGTGCGGAACGTGAAGCGGTAGCGCGTCGCCACCGTTCGCAGGGTCAGGAAGAGGCCGAGAAGTTAAAAGCGACGGCCGACTACGAGGTAACCCGTACGCTGGCGGAAGCCGAGCGCCAGGGTCGTATTTCCCGTGGTGAAGGCGATGCGGAAGCGGCGAAACTGTTTGCCCAGGCCTTCAGCGAAGATCCTGATTTCTACTCTTTCATTCGTAGCCTGCGCGCCTATGAAAGTAGCTTCAGTTCTAATCAGGACGTGATGGTGCTGAGCCCGGACAGCGATTTCTTCCGCTATATGAAATCGCCGGAAACGACGCTCCGTCGTTAATCGCTGACTGTAGAAAATTTGCCTAAAGCCCGTATTTACGGGCTTTTTTTATGACGGGCTTCCTGCTTGTCCCCCTTTGGGCCGTCGCAAGCGACGTTTAAAATCGCTCCCGGCGATTTTTATATGGAGTTTTTATGAACGCAACCGTGTGGATGGCGCTGGGTCTGGTGCTGATTATCGAAGGGCTGGGGCCCTTGCTGTTTCCCCGGATCTGGCGGCGGATGATTTTGGCGATGGCGCAGTTGCCTGATAACACGTTACGGCGTTTTGGCGGCGGAATAGTGGTTGCCGGATGTGTGATCTACTATATGTTGCGTAGCCGCATGGGCGGTTAAAATAGCGCGGAAAAATGTGCGCAAACGTGTGCTAAAAGTACTGAAAACGAGCAAATGAGATGTTAGAATCCTTTTTTAAGCAACCTGGTGATTCTTGAGATGGGAAAGAACGTCGTCGTACTGGGCACCCAATGGGGTGACGAAGGTAAAGGTAAGGTCGTTGACCTGCTGACTGAACGGGCTAAATATGTTGTGCGCTACCAAGGTGGCCACAATGCTGGCCATACTCTGGTTATCAACGGTGAAAAAACCGTTCTTCATTTAATTCCCTCGGGCATTCTGCGTGAAAACGTGGTTAGCATCATCGCTAACGGCGTGGTGCTGGCGCCTGACGCATTGTTGAAAGAGATGACGGATCTTGAAGCGCGCGGCGTCCCGGTACGCGAGCGTTTGCTGCTTTCCGAAGCCTGTCCGTTGATTCTTCCTTATCATGTGGCGTTGGATAACGCGCGTGAAAAAGCGCGCGGCGCGAAGGCCATCGGCACGACGGGGCGCGGCATCGGTCCGGCTTATGAAGATAAAGTCGCCCGCCGCGGGCTGCGCGTCGGCGATCTGTTTGATAAACAAACCTTCGCCGTCAAGCTCAAAGAGATAGTCGAATACCATAACTTCCAGCTGGTTAACTATTACAAAGTCGAAGCGGTCGACTATCAGAAAGTGCTGGATGACGTGCTGGCGATCGCCGACATCCTGACCGGCATGGTGGTCGATGTGTCCGATCTGCTGTACAAGGCGCATCAGCGCGGCGAATTTGTGATGTTTGAAGGGGCGCAGGGCACGCTGCTGGATATCGACCACGGCACCTATCCGTATGTGACCTCTTCGAATACCACCGCCGGCGGCGTGGCGACAGGTTCCGGCCTGGGCCCGCGTTACGTTGATTACGTGCTGGGCATCGTCAAAGCCTATTCCACCCGCGTCGGCGCCGGTCCGTTCCCGACCGAGCTGTTTGATGACGTCGGCGATTACCTCACCGAGAAAGGCAACGAATTCGGCGCCACCACCGGCCGTCGCCGCCGTACCGGCTGGCTGGACACGGTTGCCGTTCGCCGCGCGGTACAGATCAACTCGCTGTCCGGGTTCTGTATGACCAAGCTGGACGTGCTGGACGGCTTGCAAGAAGTCAAACTCTGCGTCGGCTACCGTATGCCGGACGGCAGCGAAGTGGATACCACCCCGCTGGCCGCCGAGGGCTGGGAAGGGATCGAGCCGATCTATGAAACCCTGCCTGGCTGGTCCGAAAGCACGTTCGGCGTGCAACAGCGCGATAAATTGCCGCAGGCGGCGCTGAACTACATCAAACGCGTAGAAGAACTGACCGGCGTTCCGGTGGATATTATCTCTACCGGTCCGGATCGCAGCGAAACCATTATCCTGCGCGATCCGTTTGATGCCTGATTAGAGTTGGAAAAGGACGGGTAACCCCCTCCCAGACACCCCCTTGCCAGGGGGTGGGGCGTGCTCCCTCCCCTGCGAAGGGGAGGGTTGGGGGGGGCCGCAGAAAGCGGATTACCGTCCTTTTTACTGCCCCGCTATTTATCCTCGTTGATTTCCGCCAGCGCTTTATTCTTCAATGCATCCAACAGTTTATTATGGATGTTGCCGAAGCCCCCGTTGCTCATGACCAGAATATGATCGCCCGGCTGTGCGGTTTTCACAATCATCTCTACCAGCGTATCGACGTCGGCGCTGCAGTGCGCGGGCTGTACGCAGGCTTCCGCCACCTCGGCGACCTGCCAGGGAATATGCTGCGGCTGGAACAAAAAGACCTCGTCGGCGCGGCCCAGCGACGGCGCGAGTTCGTTTTTGCACATCCCCATCTTCATGGTGTTGGAGCGCGGTTCAAGCACCGCCAGAATGCGCGCCGTCCCGCCGACTTTGCTGCGCAGCGCGGCCAGCGTCGCCAGTATGGCGGTAGGGTGGTGGGCGAAATCATCATAAACGCTAACGCCGTGCTCGGTGCCGCGTAATTCAAGGCGGCGGCGGGCGTTGACGAATCCCCCCAGGGCGCGGCAGGCGTCGGCAGGCAGCACGCCCACGTGGTGCGCCGCGGCAATCGCCATCAGCCCATTGTGCATATTGTGTTCGCCGACCAGATCCCAATGCACTTCGCCAACCGGCTCGCCGTTCAGGTAAACCTGGTATTCGCTGGCGTCGGTAGTCACTTTTTTCGCATTCCACACGCCGTCTTCACCGACCAGCTCCTGCTCGCTCCAGCATCCCATCGCCATCACCTGCTTCAGATGAACATCGTTGGCCGGCAGGATGATTTTCCCGCTGCCGGGAACCAGACGCACCAGGTGATGGAACTGTTTTTGGATGGCTTTCAGGTCGTCGAAAATATCGGCGTGGTCGAATTCCAGATTATTCAGAATAAGGGTGCGGGGACTGTAATGAACGAACTTGGAACGCTTATCAAAGAAGGCGCAGTCATATTCGTCGGCCTCGACCACCATAAACGGGCTGGCGCCTAAACGCGCCGAGACGGTAAAGTTTCCCGGCACGCCGCCAATCACGAACCCCGGCTGGTAGCCGCAATCTTCCAGGATCCAGGTAACCATGCCCGCCGTGGTGGTCTTGCCGTGCGTACCGGCGACCGCAATCACCCAGCGGTGGCGCAGGACATCATCATGCAGCCACTGCGGGCCGGAGACATAAGGCAGCCCCTGTTCCAGCATGGCTTCAACGCAGGGATTCCCTCGCGTCATCGCATTGCCCACTATAATCAGATCGGGGGCGGGATCGAGTTGCGCCGGGTCGTATCCCTGAATCAGCGTGATTCCCTGTTCTTCCAGTAAGGTACTCATGGGAGGATAAACGTTCGCATCTGAGCCTGTTACCTGATGTCCTAATGAACGGGCCAGCAGCGCCAGACCGCCCATAAAGGTGCCGCAGATACCTAAAATATGAATACGCATACAGTTTCCATTTATACAATGTGATTGCGCACATTCTAACGCTATGAATCCGCCATAAGAAATGGATTTGACTAGGTACTCACTTTCTCTTTGGGCTACACTGCATGCGCAAACGTTGGCGGTATACCAATAAACCGCTTTTCATCCGCAGACTCTGGAATAGTGTTATGAAAACGTTAGGCGAATTTATCGTCGAAAAACAGCACGATTTCTCTCATGCCACCGGTGAGCTTACCGCGCTGTTGTCAGCGATTAAACTGGGTGCCAAAATTATCCACCGCGATATCAACAAAGCGGGACTGGTTGATATTTTAGGCGCCAGCGGCATTTCCAATATTCAGGGCGAAGTACAGATGAAGCTCGATCTGTATGCCAATGAGAAGTTGAAAGCGGCGTTAAAAGCGCGGGGCGAGGTCGCCGGCATCGCCTCTGAAGAAGAGGACGAGATCGTCATTTTTGAAGGCGATCGGGCTGAAAACGCCAAATATGTGGTGTTGATGGACCCGCTGGACGGCTCTTCCAACATTGATGTCAACGTATCCGTTGGCACTATCTTCTCCATTTACCGCCGTACCACCCCTCTGGGTGTCTCGGTAACGGAAGAGGACTTCCTGCAGCCGGGCAATAAGCAGGTTGCGGCGGGCTATATTGTCTACGGTTCCTCCACCATGCTGGTGTACACCACCGGGCACGGCGTGCATGCCTTTACCTACGATCCGTCTCTGGGCGTATTCTGCCTGTCTCATGAAAAGGTTCATTTCCCGGAAAAAGGGAATATGTACTCCATCAACGAAGGGAATTACATTAAATTTCCTCTGGGCGTGAAGAAATACATCAAGTACTGCCAGGAGCAGGACGAAGCGACGCTGCGCCCTTATACCTCGCGCTATATCGGTTCACTGGTCGCCGACTTCCATCGCAACCTGTTGAAGGGCGGGATTTATCTCTATCCGAGCACCGCGAGCTACCCGCAAGGCAAACTGCGTCTGCTGTACGAATGCAATCCGATGGCGTTTCTGGCGGAACAGGCGGGCGGTAAAGCCAGCGACGGCGAAAACCGTATTCTGGATATTATCCCGGATAAGCTGCACCAGCGTTCGCCTTTCTTTGTGGGAACGGAGTCGATGGTGAATGACGTTGAACGTTTTATCCGTGAGTACCCGGATGTGTAACTTCTCTTTCGCCTGAGTGGTAGCGTTTTTTTGTGGCGTGCCGCCATCCATGGCCGCCACCCTTCGGGCCGTCGCTAACGCATGGATACCCACCGTCCGCCTGCCCTATCGCTACGGGTTTTGCGCCTCAAACCAGCTTTCCAGAATAATAACCGCCGATGCGGCATCCACGCTGCCTTTATCCAGCGCCCGGAAACCGCCGCGATCGAACAGATCGGCGCGCGCTTCCACCGTGCTCAGCCGCTCATCATGCAGCTCGATCGGCACGCCGAAACGGCCATGCAGGCGGTTGGCGAACTTTCGCGCTCTGGCGGTGAGCGGCTGCTCGGTGCCGTCCATATTGAGCGGCAGCCCGACGACGACCAGCGCCGGTTGCCATTCGGACAACAGCTTCGCCACTTTTTGCCAATCGGGTACGCCGTCCTGCGCTTTAAACGACGTCAGCGGACGGGCGGTGCGCGTTATTTCCTGGCCGATAGCCACGCCGATGCTTTTGGTGCCGAAATCAAAGGCGAGAATGGTGCGGCTCGCCATCAGGCGTGTCCTGCTTCGGCGGCGATATTGTGGATATCCACACCCAGCTTTTTAGCCGCCGCGCGCCAGCGTTCGGCAATCGGGGTGTGAAACAGGATCTCTTTATCCGCCGGCGTGGTCAGCCAGGCGTTATCCAGCAGTTCGCTTTCCAACTGGTCTTTTTCCCAGGCGGAATAGCCCAGCGCCACCAGGATGTTTTCCGGCTGCTGCGCGGTTCCCAATGTCTTCAGCACGTCTTGCGAAGTGGTGATCATGGTCTCCGCTGAAATGCCGATGCTGGAGGCAAACCCGGCACGGGGCGTATGCAGGATAAATCCGCGATCGTCCGCCAGGGGGCCGCCGGCAAAAACGGGCTTGTCCAGGCGGATCGAAGGATCGCGCGGCGTTGGCGCTATCTTCAGCTTTTTCAGCACATTTTCCACCGTGAACTGTTCCATGGGCTTGTTGACGATCAGCCCCATGGCGCCGTCTTCATTATGCTCGCAGATATAGACCACAGAACGTCTGAATACCGGGTCCTGGAGCGCTGGCATGGCAATGAGAAAGTGATGCTGTAAGTTCATTATGTGTTTTTATCGATCTCTGTCGGCGTTTGATAATCGGCCCGTCGACCAAAGACGAGCCGGACGTTTATACGTTCCGGCTGAAGCTGGCGCCGGAATGCATCAGCTGTTGCGCGCAGCCAGACGTTTTTCAATCGCATTCATCAGCATACCGGTGATGGAAACATCCGGGTAGGCCGCTTCGATCTCGCGTACGCAGGTCGGACTGGTGACGTTGATTTCCGTCAGACGATCGCCAATGATATCCAGACCAACAAAAATCAGGCCTTTCCGCTTCAGCGTCGGCGCCACGTCGCGGGCGATGCGCCAGTCGCTTTCGCTCAGCGGACGCGCTTCTCCACGTCCTCCGGCGGCCAGGTTGCCGCGCGTCTCCCCGCTTTTGGGAATACGGGCCAGACAGTAGGGTACCGGTTCTCCGTCCACCACCAGCACGCGCTTATCGCCCTCTTTAATCTCCGGCAGGTAATTTTGCGCCATGCAGTAGCGGCTGCCATGCTCGGTCAGCGTTTCAATGATGACGGAGACGTTGGCGTCATCCTGCTTCAGGCGGAAAATCGAGGCACCCCCCATGCCGTCCAGCGGCTTGAGGATTACGTCGCCGTGTTTCTGGTGGAACTGACGCAGCTTATCCGCGCTGCGGGTAACCAGGGTATCGGGCGTCAGATGCGGGAACCAGGCGGTGAACAGCTTTTCGTTGCAGTCGCGCAGGCTCTGCGGTTTATTGACGATCAGCGTGCCTTGCTCTTCCGCGCGCTCCAGGATATAGGTGGCGTAAATAAATTCCGTATCGAACGGCGGATCTTTACGCATCAGAATCACATCCAATTCCTCCAGCGCGATGTCCTGATCGCCGGAGAAATCATACCAGCCGTCATAGTCGTACTGAACGTTCAGGCGGCGGGTGGTGGCGCGGGCAACGCCGGCATGCAGATAGAGATCGTTCATCTCCATATAATGCAGTTCCCAGCCGCGGCGCTGCGCTTCCAGCAGCATGGCGAAGCTGGTGTCTTTCTTGATATTGATGGCGTCGATAGGATCCATCACGATACCGAGTTTGATCATTATGTTCTCCTGTTACCCCAGATCGCCGAAACGTACCTGTAAGGCGGTAATGGCGGTGAGCGCGGTAGTTTCTGTGCGCAATACGCGAGGCCCCAAAAGGATGTCGGTAAATCCGTACTCTGAGGTCATCGAAATTTCAGTGGCGGAAAGCCCTCCCTCCGGGCCGATCAGCAGCCGAATCTGATTTACCGGCAACGGTAAGGTATTAATGCTCTGCGTCGCCCGCGGGTGCAGATTGAGTTTTAACGCCGCATCCTGCTCGGCGCACCAGGCTTCCAGCGTCATGGCGGGGCGCACTTGCGGCAGGCGGTTGCGGCCGCATTGCTCACAGGCGGCGATGGCGATTTTGCGCCACTGGACGAGCTTCTTTTCCAGACGGTCCGCGTCCAATTTTACGCCGCAGCGTTCGGAAAGCAGGGGAGTAATCACGTTCACGCCCAGCTCAATGGATTTCTGAACGGTGAACTCCATTTTTTCGCCGCGCGAGATGACCTGCCCAAGATGCAGGCGTAACGGCGACTCTTTATCTTCCAACTTACCTTCAGCGACGCGGACGCGCACATTTTTTTTATCCGCCAGCACGATTTCGGCATCAAAGATGTGATTACTGCCGTCGAATAATTGCAACGGTTGGCCGCTGCTCATACGCAGAACGCGCCCAACGTGGTTGGCGGCATCTTCGCTCAGTGCGACTTCGCCGCCCGCGAGCGGCAGCGTTTCAGGATGAAAAATGCGCGGGATTCGCATACTGATGTTGTGACCTTTATCATGTAGTAATCCGCATCGGACCGAGCGGGTCCAATAGCGGCAAACCACCGGCGGCGCGCGGTGGTTTTACGGACGAATAGCTATAGTAGGTAGACAGGCTATCGCTGGCAAGCCTGTTGAACGTAAGGGTTGTGATTCCCCTGTTTCGCGGCGATGCGCCGGTCGCGGGTGCACTCCCACTGCGTTACCGGGAATTGCTTGTCCCAGACCTCGAACAATCGGGTTTGCTGGCTGGATAAACGCAACTGGTAGCGATCTCGCATATAAAAATAGGTACGGGCGATGGCGCCGCGGGCGCGGGCCGGCGGTTCCGCCAGCTTGTTTTTGAAATCGACTTTCATCTCGCACTGGCCGTACTGCGCTTCTCCGCCGTTCCATTGACCATACATGAAATTACCGCGATCGCCGTTGACTTCGCCGATGGCGGGTTGCAGGTTATGCAGGTCGGTTTCCATTTCACGGTATACCGGATCCCGGCTGCAGTTTTTCCTGCCGCCATTTTGCCAGCACTGGCGCTGGTGGCCGAACTGCCAGGCGGGAACCACGTGTTCCCACTCGATGCGGTTGGCGCGCAGCTCGCTTTTTCTTACCTGATAGCCGCAGGAGGCGAGATCCGGGATGCCTTTTTTCCCCTGCCATTTGATGTCGCAACCGCAGTAAAACGAACCCGGCGCGCCCTGATTTATCTCTACCGCCGCCGCCTTTGCCTGCGAGAAATTATTAATGTTTTGACTAAAGGCGGTGGCGGAAATCAGGCCCAGTCCGACCGCGGCGATAATCAGTGTTTTGCGTAGCATATTCCAAATAATCCACAATCAACAAAGCAGGCAGACTACCGGATGAGACTGCGGCAGGCAAATGCAAAACGCAGTTTTTTAAACTGAAAATTTTCTTTTAAATAGAATTTGTTACGATAAAACGTAATGTTCTGCCGCAATGCCGGCAGCGATATTCTGTTTCGCCGCGCAGTACGCGGTTATGGCGGCGCACGGTTAATTCATGTTGCCGGCAAGCGCATTGGTAGGGGAAGGTTTTACCCTGCACGGATTGCACGGCAAAGCGATGCGTCCGTCTGGCTGGCGTCTGTAACACATGCTCCATCATCCAGCGCCACTCTTGGCCGTGCGGCGCCACTTTGCCGAAGCGGGCGAATACCAGCAGATGCGCCAGTTCGTGCGGGACGACTTCATCGATAAAAGCCTGCTGGTTCTCCTGCAATAAAACAGGATTAAGGCGGATTTCCCAGTGCTGTAGCCAGGCGGTGCCGGCGGTGGAACCGCGCTGCTGATAGTTGACAGCGGGTTCGGGATAATGGGTGTCCAAAGCCGTATTGGCCAGTTGGAGCTTATCGCGCAGGCAACGCATTACCGCCTGGTGATGGGCAATGGGAATTCTCGGTGTGTTCATGGGAGGGAGCATAAAACGAGTGGCGAAGCCGTGCAATAGGCTGGGGCCGAGGAGGAATTACAAGGGGAACGACTATTTTTCGTCATGCCGGTTTTCCCCGTAATTACCATTTCCCCGTCATGCCCGCGAAAGCGGGCATCTCCGGCAACACCGAACCGCTAGCGGAAGCAGATCCCCGCCTACTGCCGCGGGGATGACCGGTGGTATTCGGGGATGACGGAATTGGGCCACCTGCGCAAGGACGACAACAGGAAAGCAGAAAACCCGCTTACAAACCGGCGGCTTCACGCAGCTGCGCGGTTTTATCGGTTTTTTCCCACGGGAAATGTTCGCGCCCGAAGTGACCGTAAGCGGCGGTATCCTGATAGATCGGGTGCAGCAGATCCAGCATCTTGATGAGGCCGTATGGACGCAGATCGAAGAATTCACGCACCAGCAGGGTAAGCCGCTCGGTTGAAATCTTTTCCGTGCCGAAGGTTTCGATCATGATGGAGGTCGGTTCAGCCACGCCGATGGCGTAGGACACCTGGATCTCGCAGCGCTCGGCCAGACCGGCGGCGACAATGTTTTTCGCCACGTAGCGCGCGGCGTAAGCGGCGGAACGGTCGACTTTTGACGGATCCTTGCCGGAGAACGCGCCGCCGCCGTGACGCGCCGCGCCGCCGTAGGTATCGACGATAATTTTACGCCCGGTCAGACCGCAGTCGCCCATCGGGCCGCCGATAACGAAACGCCCCGTCGGGTTGATGAAAAATTTGGTGCCGGCAGTCAGCCATTCGGCCGGAAGCACCGGTTTGATAATCTCTTCCATCACCGCTTCATGCAGATCTTGCTGAGCGATGTCTTCCGAGTGCTGAGTGGACAGCACAACGGCATCGATACCGGCAATTTTGCCGTCGTCATACAGGAAAGTGACCTGGCTTTTCGCGTCCGGACGCAGCCACGGCAGCGTGCCGTTTTTACGCACTTCGGACTGGCGCTGCACCAGACGGTGGGCGTAGGTGATCGGCGCCGGCATCAGCACATCGGTTTCGTTGGTCGCGTAGCCAAACATCAGGCCCTGATCGCCCGCGCCCTGCTCCAGCGGGTCGGTACGGTCAACGCCCTGGTTGATATCGGGAGATTGCTTGCCGATGGCGCTCAGCACGGCGCAGGAGTTGGCGTCAAAACCCATTTCGGAATTAACGTAGCCAATATCGCGGATGGTGCGGCGCGTAATTTCTTCAATATCTACCCAGGCGCTGGTCGTGATTTCACCACCGACTAACACCATGCCGGTTTTTACGTAAGTCTCGCAAGCGACACGAGCCTTGGGATCTTGCTCCAGAATGGCGTCAAGGACCGCATCGGAAATCTGGTCAGCAATTTTGTCAGGATGTCCTTCAGAGACGGACTCGGACGTAAAAAGGTGTTTAGCCATGAGTTTCTTTACCTTCAAATCAAAGCCGTTAAGCAGTGTATCAGTGAATCGGTATAGATGGATTAACATCTGGATGGCTATTCTAGGTCACATTTTGGCACTATTGCCAGCAGTTTTTAGTTTTAGCCGTCCATCGCCGTCATCTTTCAGGCTGCTGGAGGTCGGCCGCCGGGATATTTTCATTTTGCTTTTCCGCCGTCATCCCGGTATAAACGGCGAGCGGTTTGTTGGCCGTGATGTGATATACTAAACCGTTTGCTTAAGGCTGACCGCATACCCGGACCTTGCGGCGCACGTGGAGGTGATAGGATTAATGATCCGTTGTTTACTGAGTGTGTTGCGCTCGCAACGCTTTTCTTTTGACGCTATGGCGTCAGCTGCTCAACCCTTCTTTTTGTTGGCTCGAAGTTGCCTGTCGCTGAATGCGACGCAGGACTCCAGGGCCGGCTAACCCGTCGTTTATTTCCTGAGCCAGACGCATGCGACGCTCCTCTGGCAATGATTTCCCGGTGATTTTTCACAACCAGTTTCACTGACCCGGACCACGGAGTCTGACAACGTGTTTTACACTAATAGAGGTTCGTTATGTCTGACGACATGATTCATCACGGCTCGTCAGCGACGGGTAAACATGAAAATTTGCGCTCCATGCAGGAGGTTGCCATGAATGACCGCAATGCCAGCGAAATGCTTCGTACCTATAATATTGCCTGGTGGGGCAATAATTATTACGACGTCAACGAGTTGGGGCATATCAGCGTCTGTCCGGATCCGGATGTGCCGGAAGCCCGCGTCGATCTGGCCATGCTGGTTAAAGATCTGCAGGAGGAGAACCATCAGCGCCTGCCCGCGCTGTTCTGTTTTCCGCAAATTCTCCAGCACCGTCTGCGCTCCATTAATGGGGCGTTTAAACGGGCGCGCGAAGCCTTTGGCTATCAGGGCGGCTACTTTCTGGTCTACCCCATCAAAGTCAATCAGCACCGCCGCGTGATCGAGTCGCTGGTCAATTCAGGCGAACCCATGGGGCTGGAGGCGGGCTCAAAGGCGGAGTTAATGGCGGTGCTGGGGCACGCGGGAATGACGCGCACGGTGATCGTCTGTAACGGTTATAAAGACCGCGAGTATATCCGTCTGGCGTTGATCGGCGAAAAGCTGGGGCACAAGGTTTACCTGGTCATTGAAAAAATGTCCGAGATTAAGCTGGTGCTGGAAGAGGCCGAGCGCCTGAACGTAGTGCCCCGTCTCGGCGTTCGCGCCCGCCTGGCTTCGCAAGGTTCCGGCAAATGGCAGTCCAGCGGCGGCGAAAAATCCAAATTCGGTCTGGCGGCGGTGCAGGTTCTGCAACTGGTTGAAACGCTGCGCGCGGTGGGACGGTTGGATAGCCTGCAACTGCTGCATTTCCACCTCGGCTCGCAGTTGGCCAATATCCGCGATATCGCCACCGGGGTGCGCGAGTCCGCCCGTTTCTACGTTGAGCTGCACAAGCTGGGGGTCAATATCCAGTGCTTCGACGTCGGCGGCGGTCTGGGGGTGGACTATGAAGGCACCCGCTCCCAGTCGGACTGCTCGGTGAACTACGGTCTGAATGAATATGCCAACAATGTTATCTGGGGCATCGGCGACGCCTGCAATGAACATGGGCTGCCCCATCCGACGGTGATCACCGAGTCGGGCCGCGCGGTGACGGCGCACCACACCGTATTGGTTTCCAATATTATCGGCGTGGAGCGTAATGAGTTCAGCGAACCTACGGCGCCCGAAGCGGACGCCCCGCGCGCGCTGGAAAGCCTGTGGTCGACCTGGCAGGAAATCAAACAGCCGGGCAAGCGCCGTTCGCTGCGCGAGTGGCTGCATGACAGCCAGATGGACCTGCACGATGTGCATACCCAGTATACGCACGGCATGCTGGACTTAACCCAGCGGGCGAAAGCGGAACAGCTTTATCTGAGCATCTGTCAGGACATTCAGCGGCAGTTGGACCCCAGTAATCGCGCCCACCGGCCGATTATCGATGAGCTGCAGGAGCGCATGGCCGACAAGCTGTACGTCAATTTCTCGCTGTTCCAGTCGATGCCGGATGCCTGGGGCATCGATCAGCTGTTCCCGGTCATGCCGCTGGAAGGGCTGGATAAACCGCCCGAGCGCCGCGCCGTACTGCTGGATATTACCTGTGATTCGGACGGTTCCATCGATCATTACGTGGATGGCGACGGTATTGCGACGACGATGCCGATGCCGCCGTACGACCCCGATAATCCGCCGTTACTGGGTTTCTTTATGGTCGGCGCCTACCAGGAAATTCTGGGGAATATGCATAACCTGTTTGGCGACACCGCCACGGTCGACGTATTCGTTTTCCAGGATGGCTCGGTTGAGATTGAGGAGTCGGACGAAGGCAATACGGTTGCCGACATGTTGGAATATGTCCAGCTCGATCCGGAAGTCTTGATGGCCCGTTTCCGCGATCAGGTAAAAGCCACCGAACTGGATGCGGACCTTCAGGCGCAGTTCCTGGAAGAGTTTGAAACCGGTCTTTACGGCTATACCTATCTGGAAGACGAGTAGCGGCTTATCGGCAGGGGATGTGCTTAGGCACATCCTTTTCACCTTAGCGCCAGCGAACCCATAACGGTAATATTTTTTGTTGATTCAGAGAAATAAGACGGCTGCTCCGCGACGCCGTCTCTGAAGAGAATTTTGGCGATAAGCAGTAACGAGTTCTTATCCTGTACGCCATATTTATTCAGTAATCTTG
This sequence comes from Brenneria tiliae, assembly GCF_023347575.1. Classification (NCBI taxonomy): domain Bacteria; kingdom Pseudomonadati; phylum Pseudomonadota; class Gammaproteobacteria; order Enterobacterales; family Pectobacteriaceae; genus Brenneria; species Brenneria tiliae. The sequence goes on from NZ_JAKPCB010000100.1 coordinate 148,715, forward strand.
ATTTACTGTTCAATACCGACTTTTTATTTAGCCCGATGATTTCTGAAATTGATTCCGCGGTATAGCCCGAAGTCCAATATTGAAAAACAGCCTGCTCGGATTTGGATAGCCTGACGGGATTGAGAACGTGCGGGTTCTGCGGCGGTATAAAATCCAGTAGTTTATAAAAGAAATCTATCGGTGATGATTTAGAAATAAGCATGGTTTTTTCATCAATACACACCGGAGGATGATAAGGGGAGTTATTGATGATAATGAATAACGAGGCCGTCTTGTAAAAAGAGGTTCTTACCGATTCATAATATTCTTCAAACCCTTCGCTGCTGCCGTCAATGATAAAAATACCGTTCGTTCTTGCATGAGGCAGGGTAAACCTATAAGCAGGCCTTACATATAGCGTAGGGGAGCGGGATAGGACCTCTCGTAAGCCTACGATAGTAAAATGACATTTGCTGAAAATTCTGACATCCATGATTTTTAACACATAAGAGTTTATTTTTTAAGAAGAACATAAACCAACAGTGGTTATTAATGCTGCCCGTGTCACTCAACCGTAAAAAAATTGTTACTCTAAAGTGGTTTTAAATCTTTAAGGCAATGAATATCTTGAAAAACGTGGAATGGAAAAACGTTTGATTTATATCGTTATGATTATATTGGTAAAAGCCGACGATACCCATGAGCATATAGTATGCTTGATTTGTAAAATCATTGCTATCTTTAAAATACATCAATTTAGCCCGTTGCCAGCAAAAGTCTGAATAGATTAATTGATATTAATAACTATTGAACCAATTTATTTAATTGGTGTTTTCTATCATTTTATCCCTGACTTCAGTTCAGCGGCGGGGAACCAGGGGACGGATTTCATTTAAGGCGCCTGAATGTGTCAGGCGCCGGACGGACGTTTTCAACGGCTAATTATTATTAAATTCGGAACCGTTACTTTTCAGCGGCAATACGCTCACGAATATGTTTGGCGCGCTCTTCCGACGGGGGATGTGAATCAAACATGCTGCTTTGATGTCCGGCATCCAGCTTGGCCAGTTTCTCAAAGCTGGTCGCCAGCCCTTCGGTTTTGATGCCGCGTTTCTTCAACAGCTCAAACGAATAGTCATCGGCCTGCTTTTCCTGTACCTGCGAGAATTGCGCATTGACCAGTTTTTCACCCAGATCGGCAAGCTGGGACTGCGACAACGAGGCGGCGACGCCGCCGGTTGAAGAGATAGCCGTACGCGCCGCCGTCGCCGCGTAAGCCAGCTGCATCGCCTTGCGGGAGTGGCCGAGCGCGACGTGCCCCATTTCATGGCCCAGAACGCCCTCGACTTCATTATCCGTCATCAAATCCATCAGACCGCTGTAAACGCGGATGCAGCCATTAGCCATCGCCCAGGCGTTCACGTCTTTTGTCTGGTAGACCTTGTAGTTGGCCGGGGTGCCGTTGATATCGTGGCCTAACGCATCGGCAATTTTATTCAGACGCTTGGTGTAGGTGCTGCTGGCAGGCGCGATTTGGGCTTCTTTATCCATTTGCTCGCAGGATTGATTGCTGAGCGTTTTTACCTGTTCATCACTCAGGGTCGCCGCCTGAAAGGCCTGGGCGCCGGACTGCATTAACGTACTGGTGTCCAGGTTTTGGCAACCGCTCAGCGATGTGGCGATACAGAGCGCCAGCGCGGAGGTACGAATATTCATAAAATCATCTCCCTACGATAGTCATTAAGTGAATTAGCGGTGAGTAACGGCGAATCGTCGCGCGGATTATATGGCGTTAACGATAAACGAGCATGAACATAACCGAAAACTGCGTTTATAAAAAGATCTGCGTGACGACGCGGATTCTGCGCACGGCCGCTATGGCGCCCGATGACCGCCGTTATTGCCGGCTATTCGCCCGGTCGGAAAAATGAGATGAAATCCTCTTTTTTGCTCACGGTTCCAAGTGCATTCACCTTGATTTTAATGTACATTTATAGTCATCTTTTCTTTGTCTTTATTAGCTAACGTATTGATTAGTATACCATATGCCTGTCAAGGCATCTGTTCAATCCGATCTGGAGTAAAGCATGTCCTCTCGTAAAGAACTTGCCAATGCTATTCGTGCGCTGAGCATGGATGCGGTGCAAAAGGCCAAATCCGGTCATCCGGGCGCACCGATGGGTATGGCGGATATCGCCGAAGTCCTGTGGCGCGATTACCTTAACCATAACCCCGCCAATCCGCACTGGGCCAACCGCGACCGCTTCGTGCTGTCCAACGGCCATGCTTCCATGCTGATTTACAGCCTGCTGCACCTCACCGGTTACGATCTGCCCATCGAAGAATTGAAAAATTTCCGTCAGCTGCATTCCAAAACCCCCGGTCATCCGGAGTACGGCTACACCGCCGGGGTGGAAACCACCACCGGGCCGCTGGGGCAGGGCATCGCCAACGCGGTCGGCATGGCGATTGCCGAACGTACGCTGGCGGCGCAGTTTAACCGTCCCGGCCACGAGATTGTCGACCATCATACCTATGTCTTTCTGGGCGATGGCTGCATGATGGAAGGGATTTCCCACGAAGTCAGCTCGCTGGCGGGCAACATGAAGCTGGGCAAGCTGACCGCGTTTTACGATGACAACGGCATCTCTATCGACGGCCATGTCGAGGGCTGGTTTACCGACGACACCGCCGCGCGTTTTGAGTCTTACGGCTGGCATGTGGTACGCGGCGTGGACGGACACGATGCGGAGGCCGTCAAGCGCGCTATCAGCGAGGCCCGGCTGGTGACCGACAAGCCGTCACTGCTGCTGTGTAAAACCGTGATTGGTTTCGGTTCGCCGAACAAGGCCGGCACGCACGATTCCCACGGCGCGCCGCTGGGCGACGGCGAAGTCGCCGCGTCCCGCGAACAGCTGGGATGGAAGTACCCGCCGTTTGAAATTCCGGCGGAGATTTACGCCGAGTGGGATGCGAAAGCCGCCGGCCAGCGTAAAGAAGCCGCCTGGGATGAGCTTTTTGCCGCCTATGCCAGCGCTTACCCGGATCTGGCCGCGGAATTCAAGCGCCGTACCGACGGCGCCCTGCCGGATAACTGGCAGGCCGACGCGCAGAAATTCATTGAACAGTTGCAGGCGACCCCGGCGAAGATCGCCAGCCGTAAAGCCTCGCAGAACGCGCTGGAAGCCTACGGTAAACTGCTGCCGGAATTCCTCGGCGGCTCCGCCGATCTGGCGCCAAGCAACCTGACCATCTGGTCCGGTTCCAAATCGCTGGATAAAGACCATGCCGGCAACTATATCCACTACGGCGTGCGTGAATTCGGCATGACGGCGATTGCCAACGGTATCGCGCTGCACGGCGGCTTTATTCCCTATACCGCTACCTTCCTGATGTTTGTGGAATACGCCCGTAATGCGGTGCGCATGGCGGCGCTGATGAAAATCCGCAGCATTTACGTCTATACCCATGACTCCATCGGTCTTGGCGAAGACGGTCCGACTCACCAGCCCGTTGAGCAGTTGGCCAGCCTGCGGGTGACGCCCAACCTGAGCGCCTGGCGTCCGGCGGATCAGGTGGAAACCGCGGTGGCGTGGAAATATGCCATTGAGCGTCAGGACGGCCCGACGGCGTTGATACTGTCGCGTCAGAATCTGGCTCAGCAGGATCGTACCGCCCAGCAGCTGGCCGATGTGGCGAAAGGCGCCTATGTGCTGAAAGACGGCGGTGGCCAGCCGGATGTGATCCTGATTGCCACCGGTTCCGAAGTCGAACTGGCGGTGGGCGCCTATGACAAGCTGACGGCGGAAGGGCGCAAGGTGCGCGTGGTGTCGATGCCGTCCACCGACGCGTTCGACAAGCAGGATGCGGCCTACCGTGAAGCGGTGCTGCCGCAGGCGGTGACGGCGCGCGTGGCGATCGAAGCGGGCATTGCGGACTACTGGTACAAGTATGTCGGCCTGAACGGCGCGATTGTCGGGATGACGAGCTTCGGCGAGTCCGCTCCGGCAGAGCTGCTGTTTGAAGAGTTCGGCTTCACCGTGGATAACGTGGTGGCGAAGGCTAAAGCGTTGTTGCAGTAAGTTCCACACCGGCGCGATAGCCGCCATCCGAGCCGCCAGAGCGATCTGGCGGCTTTTTGCTGGCTGTCCCTGCCGCTCCACCACCTTCCAGCTCGCCGTTCGCCAGGTAGAAATATGATGTGCGTCACTCTTCTGGCACCCGCCGAGTGAGAATATTTCTTTTGCAGGCTAATTCGTTTATGCTAGCTGAAGCGTTTCAGTTGTGATGTTGGTCGCACTTCATCAGCCGCTATCGGGCCATCTTCCAGAGGGAAGCGGCGCGGATGGTCAGGAAGCACAAGAAGCGGTTTATTCCTTGTGGCGTACTGACTATCCTATGAGCTTGACGCGACCACCAAAACACAGGGAGTTCCATGACGATCCGTATTGCGATAAACGGTTTTGGCCGAATTGGCCGCAATGTTCTGCGTGCGCTGTATGAATCGGGCCGCCGGGCGGAAATTGCGGTGGTAGCCATCAATGAACTGGCAAGCGCGGAGGGGATCGCCCACCTGCTCAAGTATGACTCCAGCCACGGACGTTTCTCCTGGGATGTCCGTCAGGAATGCGATCAACTGTATGTCGGAGAGGATTGCATCCGACTGTTGCATCAGGCCGATATCCAGCAGTTGCCCTGGCGTGAGCTCGGCGTTGACGTGGTGCTGGATTGCAGCGGGGTATACGGCAGCCGTGAAGACGGCGAAGCGCATCTGGCGGCGGGGGCGAAGAAGGTGCTTTTTTCGCACCCTGGAACGGCCGATCTGGATGCCACCGTGGTGTTCGGCGTCAATCATCAAAATTTACAAGCCGAACACCGTATCGTGTCGAATGCATCCTGCACCACCAACTGCATTATTCCCATTATTAAACTGTTGGATGACGCGTTTGGCATTGAAAATGGCACGGTAACGACGATCCACTCGTCGATGAACGATCAGCCGGTGATTGACGCCTATCATCACGATCTACGGCGTACCCGCGCCGCCAGCCAGTCCATTATTCCGGTGGATACCAAACTGGCGGTGGGGATAACGCGGATTTTCCCGCAGTTCGTCGATCGTTTTGAGGCGATATCCGTTCGGGTGCCGACGATTAACGTCACGGCGATTGATTTGAGCGTTAGCGTGAAGCAAGCAGTAAATGTTAATGAAATCAATGCACTATTTCAAAAATCAGCGCATGAGGCATTTCGTGGTATAGTTGATTATACCGAATTGCCGTTGGTTTCGGCCGATTTTAACCACGATCCGCACAGTGCTATCGTTGATGGCACGCAGACTCGGGTCAGTGGTCAGCACCTGATTAAAACGCTGGTCTGGTGCGATAACGAATGGGGTTTTGCCAACCGGATGTTGGATACAACCCGGGCGATGGCAACCTGCGGTTTCTAGTACGAGGGTATTGGTCGGCGATCAATACCTCGCTCAAGCAACTTTAAAAGAGAATCAACAAGAGGATTCACCATGTCTGTAATTAAGATGACCGATCTGGATCTGGCCGGCAAACGTGTACTGATCCGCGCGGATCTGAACGTGCCGGTAAAAGAAGGTAAAGTGACGTCCGATGCGCGTATCCGCGCTTCTCTGCCGACCATCGAAAGCGCGCTGAAACAGGGTGCCCGCGTGATGGTGACTTCCCACCTGGGACGTCCGACCGAAGGAGAATACAACGAAGAGTTTTCTCTGCTGCCGGTGGTCAATTACCTGAAAGAGAAATTGTCTTCCCCGGTTCGTCTGGCAAAAGATTATCTTGATGGCGTAGACGTTGCTGAAGGCGAACTGGTCGTTCTGGAAAACGTACGCTTCAACAAAGGCGAGAAGAAAGACGACGAAGTGCTGTCCAAAAAATATGCCGCTCTGTGCGACGTATATGTTATGGACGCCTTCGGCACCGCGCACCGCGCTCAGGCTTCCACCCACGGCGTGGGCAAATTCGCCCCTATCGCCTGCGCCGGCCCGCTGCTGTCAAATGAACTGGAAGCGTTAGGCAAGGCGCTGGGCAACCCGGCTCGTCCGATGGTGGCTATCGTCGGCGGTTCAAAAGTCTCCACCAAGCTGACCGTGCTTGACTCCCTGTCCAAAATCGCCGACCAGCTGATTGTCGGCGGCGGTATCGCCAATACCTTCGTTGCGGCCCAAGGTCATAACGTGGGTAAATCCCTGTACGAAGCGGACCTGATCCCCGAAGCGAAAAAACTGCTGGAAACCTGTGATATCCCGGTTCCGAACGATGTCCGCGTGGCGACTGAATTCTCCGAAACCGCCGCCGCAACCCTGAAATCCGTCACCGCGATCAAAGACGATGAACAGATTCTGGACCTGGGCGACGTTTCCGCCGAACGTCTGGCGGACATTCTGAAAAACGCCAAAACCATTCTGTGGAATGGTCCGGTCGGCGTATTTGAATTCCCGAATTTCCGTAAAGGCACCGAGATTGTCGCCAGAGCCATCGCCGAAAGCGATGCATTTTCCATCGCCGGCGGCGGCGACACGCTGGCGGCGATCGACCTGTTTGGTATTGCCGACAAAATTTCCTATATTTCTACCGGCGGCGGCGCTTTCCTGGAGTTCGTCGAAGGTAAAAAACTGCCAGCGGTTGTTATGCTGGAAGAACGTGCGAAACAGTAATGCTTTAGGTTGAGCGCAGTTTACTGCCTCAACCCTGGCCGTCCCGTCAGTGGTGTCGGGACGGCTATCGATTTAACGATCGATTTTTTTAACCCCCCACGGCCAACGAAACGGGACACGTAACATGTCTAAAATTTTTGATTTCGTAAAACCTGGTGTCATCACTGGTGATGACGTTCAGAAAGTTTTCGCAGTAGCGAAAGAAAACAAATTCGCCCTGCCGGCAGTAAACTGCGTCGGTACCGACTCAATTAATGCCGTGCTGGAAGCCGCAGCCAAAGTACGCGCGCCGGTGATCGTTCAATTCTCTAACGGCGGTGCGGCGTTTATCGCTGGTAAAGGCCTGAAGGCGGAAGGCCAGCAGGCGGCTATTCTGGGCGCCATTTCCGGCGCGCACCACGTGCATCAGCTGGCGGAACACTACGGCGTGCCGGTTATTCTGCACACCGACCACTGCGCCAAAAAATTGCTGCCGTGGCTCGACGGGCTGCTGGATGCCGGTGAAAAACATTTTGCCGCCACCGGTAAGCCGCTGTTCTCTTCCCACATGATCGATCTGTCTGAAGAGTCTCTGGAAGAAAATATTGAAATCTCTAGCAAATATCTGACTCGCATGGCGAAACTGGGTATGACGCTGGAGATCGAACTCGGCTGCACCGGCGGCGAAGAAGACGGCGTGGACAACAGCCATCTGGATAACTCCGCGCTGTACACTCAGCCGGAAGACGTGGCTTATGCCTATGAAAAACTGAATGCCATCAGCCCGCGCTTCACTATCGCCGCGTCATTCGGTAACGTGCACGGCGTTTACAAGCCGGGCAACGTTCAGCTGACGCCGAAAATTCTGCGCAACTCGCAGGATTACGTCTCTGAAAAATACAACCTGCCGCACAACAGCCTGAACTTCGTGTTCCACGGCGGTTCCGGTTCTTCTGCCGCGGAAATTGAAGAAGCGGTGGGTTACGGCGTCGTCAAGATGAACATCGACACCGATACCCAGTGGGCGACCTGGGAAGGTATTCTGCAGTACTACAAGAAAAACGAAGGGTATCTGCAGGCTCAGTTGGGCAACCCGGAAGGCGCTGAAAAGCCGAACAAGAAATACTACGATCCGCGCGCATGGCTGCGTGCCGCACAGGCCACAATGGTTGCGCGTTTAGAAAAAGCCTTTAAAGAACTGAACGCTATCGACGTTCTTTAACTAAGATTCTTAAAGGTTTATACCCTAAATAATTCGAGTTGCAGGAAGGCGGCAAGGGAAGGAGTCCCGATGAGCTTACTCAAGTAAGTGATTCGGGTGACTGAGCGCAGCCAACGCATCTGCAGCTTGAAGTATAACGGGTATATCGCTAAGGCTCCCACGGGAGCCTTATTTATAGGTACGGATTTCGCCGCAGATTGCGGTTTTTTGGTGTGAAAGTGACGCTCGGTCAGAGAGCGCAAGAAACAGGAGTCATTAAATGGAAGAACTGAACGTTGGTGTAGAACAGGCGACCGGCTGGCTGGTCAGCCACCAGGATATCTTGTTGCAGTACGTGGTTAATATCGTCGCCGCCTTACTGATCCTGATTGTTGGTCTGGTTATCGCCCGAATTGTGTCCGGAACGCTGAATCGCCTGCTGGTGAGCCGTTCTATTGATTCAACGGTGGCCGATTTCCTCGCGGCGCTGGTGCGCTACGGCATTATCGCGTTTACGCTGATTGCCGTATTGAGCCGGGTCGGCGTACAAACGGCATCGGTCATCGCGGTACTGGGTGCGGCGGGTTTGGCCGTTGGTTTGGCCCTGCAAGGGTCGCTGGCAAACTTTGCGGCCGGCGTGCTGCTGGTGACCTTCCGGCCTTTCCGGGTCGGCGAGTGGGTCGATCTGGGCGGTATTGCCGGCACGGTGACGCAGGTGCAGATTTTCTCCACCACGCTGCGTACCGCCGACGGTAAGATTATCGTTGTGCCGAACGGCAAGATCATCGCCGGGAATATCATCAACAGCTCGCGTGAGCCCGATCGGCGCACCGAGATCGTTGTCGGCGTGGCCTATGATGCGGATATCGAGGTGGTGAAAAAGCTACTGGGCGATATTGTGGCGGCTGATAAACGTATCCAGCACGATAAAGGCGTGACCATCCGGCTGAATGAACTGGCGGCGTCCTCGCTTAACTTTGTGGTGTGGGTGTGGACCGCCAACGGCGATGCTCAGGCGGTGTACTGGGATCTGCTGGAGAGCTTCAAGAGGGCGCTGGACGAAAATCGTATCGGCATCCCTTACCCGCAGATGGATGTGCATCTGTATAACGCCGAGCGGCAGGGCGCGAACTGACCTATTGGCTGGGTTATCCGGGAATGTCATTCCCGGATAACGTTCCCGCCGTAATAGCGCAATACCCATCCCAAAAGGCGCGTTACGCAACATAATCGCTTTAAAGGTGAAGATAATATTCTGCTTTTGTTCTATCGTAGCCCACCTCATTTTTCCTTTTGTTTGATACCGACAATGAAGCTAGACCGCACGCCGTATTTTCATACGGTCGTCATTTTTCTTTTTGCCCTGTTTCTGCCATACATCGGACAGCATGTCCTTCCCGCCAGTCAGGAATTTCTTGATTCCATTGAGTTATTCCAGTCTTTTTGGCTATTGTTCGGGGCGATATTCACCTGGTTTTATATCAAACCGCTACGCTGCGAAAGGGATAAGCGTATTTTCTGGTTATGGAGCATCAGCCTGTGGCTGGTGCTTTTTGGCCGCGGCATCAGCTGGGGGCGCAATTATCTGCCGGATGCGCCGAGGATCTATTTCCGGGCGATATCCGTCGTGCTGATAGGCGTTCCCCTGCTGATGCTCTTACTTCCCTCTATCAGGCGTGAAATCATCCGGCGTTTGCAAACGGAAACCCTGCCGGTTTGGGACATCGGGCTGATGGTGAGCTGTTATCTGATTTCCGACGTGATAGAGCATCAGCGCCTGTTGGCGTTTCTGTTTGTGTATGACGAACGGTATAAAAATATGATGGAAGAGCTGTACGAGCTGCCGTTTATGCTTTCGCTGTTTTTTATCACTTTCTTTCTCCAGAAGAAGGAGCGTGCGTCTTCCGTTTTCCCGCCCCGCGATCCCTGAGAAGGTTAATCTTTCCTCTTTGTTATTAGGGTTTCTAATGTGTTATTAGAAATTTAAATTTCCATTAATATAAAGCGCTCCATAAACTGCCGCTCATCTCAACCATGATTGTTGCAGGGAGACGGTGATGTTGGCGGTGTATCTACAGGGATTTATTCTTGGCGCGGCAATGATTCTGCCCCTGGGCCCGCAGAATGCGTTTGTCATGAATCAGGGGATTCGGCGGCAATATCACCTGATGATTGCGCTCCTGTGCTCGCTTAGCGATGTGGCGTTGATTTGCGCGGGCGTCTTCGGCGGCAGCGCGTTGCTCAGCCAGTCTTCATTACTGATGGGGCTGGTGACCTGGAGCGGCGTCGCTTTTCTGCTGTGGTACGGCTGGGGCGCGTTCAAGACGGCATTCAGTAAGGATTTGGCGCGGGTCGAAAGCGCGGTGATGAAGCAGAGCCGCGGGCGCATTATGGCGACCTTGCTGGCCGTCACCTGGCTCAATCCGCATGTCTATCTGGATACCTTCGTGGTGCTGGGCAGCCTGGGCAACCAGTTTGCCGATCGGGCCCGCGGCTGGTTTGCGCTGGGAACCATCACCGCGTCTTTCCTGTGGTTTTTTGCTCTGGCGCTGTTGGCGGCCTGGCTGGCTCCGTGGCTGAATACGCCGCGCGCGCAGCGGGTGATTAACCTGTTCGTCGGCGTGGTGATGTGGGGAATTGCCTTCCAGTTGGCGCGCTACGGCGGGCAATAAATTACCCGGCTTTAGCCCCAGGTTTCGGAAATTCACCTATATTTTGTTGTGTCGGCCGCGCGGTATGCTGTCCGTTTACCGCCGCGGTGGAAAACAGACGACGGTAAGCCGTTCAGGCGGCCGTCTCGGCGACAAAATATCAATAAAGGAGACATTGTGAAGCTAAAAGTATTGGCATTGGCCGCTATGGTCGGTTTAGGCGCCCCGGCTGTCGGCCTGGCCGCGGAATTGCCGGACGGCCCGCATATCGTGACGTCGGGCACCTCCAGCGTTGATGCCACGCCGGATATCGCCCGTCTGGCGATTGAGGTCAGCGTGTCGTCCAAAGATGCCGCGGATGCGAAAAAACAGGTTGATGCCCGCGTCGCCCAGTATTTTGATTTTCTGGCGAAAAACGGCATTGAAAAGAAAGATATCAATGCGGCCAACTTACGCACCCAACCAGAATATGATTACCAGAAGAACGGCGGTGCGGTGCTGAAAGGATATCGCGCGGTGCGTCAGGTCGAGGTGACGCTGCGCCAGTTGGATAAGCTGAATGAGCTGCTGGATGGCGCGCTGAAGTCCGGTCTGAATGAAATTCGCACCGTCGATCTGGGGGTGGCCAATCCGGATACCTACCGTGACGAGGCGCGTAAAAAGGCCATTGAGCAGGCAACCAGTCAGGCGCAATCCCTGGCTCAGGGATTTAACGCCAAGCTCGGACCGATTTACAGTATTCGCTACCACGTCGCCAACTATCAGCCCATGCCGGTGGCCCGGATGTTTAAAACGGCGGATGTGGCGGCTCAAAGCGAAGCGGCGCAAACCTATGAACAGCAAACCATCCACTTTGACGATCAGGTCGATGTGGTGTTTGAACTGCAGCGGAATCCGTAAACTAACGGCGTTTAAGACTGTCGTAGCACCTGATGCCCGTGCGCCAGCAGGGCATCGGTAACCTTTCTCATCATCCTGCTTTCCGGGGCGAAACGGTGCCAGTAGAGCATCCGGCGCTGAAACAGCCCCGGCGTCAGATCAATCAGTTCGTTGTCGGCCAGTTCTTTCTCGATTTGCAGATGCGGGATCATACAACAGGTAGTGCCCTGGCGGGCCAGCTGCACGAAGGCTTCCGAAGAGTTCACGATATGGCAGGGGACGCTGCCGGGGGATAAATCGAAGTTTTGCTGCAGGAACGCCTGATGCATATCATCAAGATGATCGAATGCCACCGCCGGCGCGCGTAGCAGCGCCGAGCGCGTCACGCCGTTGGGAAAATAGCGGGCGGCGAAGGCGGGGGAGGCGACAAACAGGTAGTCCAGGGCGCCCAGTTTATCCACCAGACAGCTTGGCAGCGGCTGTGGCTGAATACTCACCGCGCCCACCACTTCGCCGCGGCGTAATCTTTCCTGGGTCCGGGTTTCGTCCTCCACCTGCAGGTTGAGCCGGATGGGCGAGTCCGCCAGCACCGGTTGCAGGGCCGGCAGCAGCCAGGTCGCCAGACTGTCGGCGTTGATCGCCAGCGATAGCAGCAGCGGAATATCGCTGCTGGCTTCATTACCCAGCCACTCTTCTTCCAGCAGCTCGACCTGATGCAGCAGCGCCAACAGTTTCTGTCCTTGCTCGGTGGGGCGGGGAGGGATGGTCCTGACTAACAACGGCTGACCGAACAGATTTTCGAGTTGCTTGATGCGCTGGGATACCGCCGATTGCGTGATGCATAACTTCTGCGCGGCGCGCTCAAAACCCCGTTCGCGGATAACGGCGTCCAAAGCCTGAAGCGTTCGATAGTCCGGGCGTTTCATGAAAGTAAAAATTCCTCTGAACGAAATCTGTTTTTTTCACTATGCCACATTTTGCGCTTTTCCATGCAGAAATCTTATATACCTGCGGCGGCGATAAAATAATGCGCCGGCGGCGGGGGGAATTTACGCCATTTCCCCCCATGGGTGTTCTATAATACGCACACGTTTTCGTACTTTCGTAGCTATGGGCCTGAAACAGACTATGACACAGGATGAACTGAAAAAAGCAGTTGGCTGGGCGGCGCTTGATTACGTTCGCCCCGATACCATCGTTGGGGTGGGAACCGGTTCGACCGCCGCGCATTTTATCGATGCGCTGGGGTCGATCAAACGGCAGATTACCGGTGCGGTATCCAGTTCCGATGCCTCGACGGCCAAACTGAAAAGCCTGGGGATCCCGGTTTTTGACTGTAACGAGGTGGATTCCCTGGACGTGTACGTCGACGGCGCGGACGAGATCAACGGGCATATGCAGATGATCAAGGGCGGCGGCGCGGCGCTGACCCGGGAAAAGATCATTGCCGCCATCGCCCGTCAGTTTATCTGCATTGTCGATGAGTCAAAACAGGTGGACGTGCTGGGTAAATTTCCGCTGCCGGTTGAGGTTATCCCGATGGCCAGGGCTTATGTGGCGCGCGAACTGGCCAAAATGGGCGGACAACCGGAATATCGTCAGGGCGTGGTGACCGACAACGGCAATATTATTCTCGATGTTCACAACCTGAACATTATGGATGCGGTTGCCGTTGAGAATCACATTAACGGCATTGCCGGCGTCGTCACCGTAGGGCTGTTCGCCAACCGCGGCGCGGATGTGGCGCTGGTCGGTACCTCGACGGGGGTGAAAACGGTCAGGTAACGCTCCCGCCGTGCCGGGCGCGGGCGGATTGCCGCGCCGGAAAATTTTTTGTATAAAAATGAATTTGTCGTCAATAGCTCATTTTTGGCACTTAATATCACTTTTTCTTATTTTGTTTATCGTCGATATGGCGATGTGCCTATTTAGCCATATTTTTTGCCAGAAATGTTGAGCGCTCCTGCAACGAGCCGTACGCGAGAGGCAATCGGTTGTATTGATGGCGGCGTAATTTTTGTTATGTTGGCAGAGGTTGTTTACAAACTGCCGCATCTGAAGTCTGAAAATAAGGTCGGGAAATGGCAAAGGTATCATTAGAAAAAGATAAGATTAAGTTTCTGTTCGTTGAAGGCGTGCATCAGAGCGCGCTGGAAAATCTGCGTGCCGCGGGTTACACCAACATCGAATATCACAAAGGCGCACTGGAACCGGAAGCGTTGAAAGCCTCCATCCGCGACGCGCATTTCGTCGGTATTCGCTCGCGTACGCATCTGACGGAAGACGTTTTCGCCGCCGCTGAAAAACTGATTGCGGTCGGCTGTTTTTGTATCGGTACCAATCAGGTTGAGCTGCCGTCGGCGACAAAACGCGGCATTCCGGTATTCAACGCGCCTTTTTCCAATACCCGCTCGGTAGCTGAGATGGTGCTTGGCGAAATGCTGCTGCTGCTGCGCGGCATTCCGGCGGCGAACGCCAAAGCGCACCGCGGCGTCTGGCACAAGCTGGCCGTCGGCTCCTATGAAGCGCGCGGCAAGAAGCTGGGTATCATCGGCTACGGCCATATCGGTACGCAGTTGGGCATTCTGGCGGAAAGCCTGGGTATGCACGTTTATTTCTATGATATCGAAAGTAAGCTCCCGCTGGGGAATGCTCAGCAGGTTCGCCATCTTTCCGATCTGCTGAATATGAGCGATGTGGTCAGCCTGCACGTGCCGGAAACGGAAAGCACCCAGAATATGATGGGGCCCGAAGAGCTGGCGCTGATGAAGCCGGGTTCGATTCTGATTAACGCTTCGCGCGGTACGGTGGTTGATATCGCCGCGCTGTCCGAGGCATTGACCAGTAAGCATATCGTCGGCGCGGCGATTGACGTTTTCCCGCAAGAGCCGGCATCCAACAGCGAGCCGTTCCTGTCACCGCTATGCGAGTTTGATAACGTGTTGCTGACGCCGCATATTGGTGGTTCAACGCAGGAAGCTCAGGAAAATATCGGTGATGAAGTCGCCGGAAAGCTGGCTAAATATTCGGACAATGGCTCCACGCTGTCCGCGGTCAACTTCCCAGAGGTTTCGCTGCCCGTCCATGGCGCCCGCGCCCGCCTGCTGCACATTCATGAAAACCGCCCGGGCGTTATCACCAAGATTAACCAGATTTTTGCCGAACAGGGCATCAATATCGCCGCGCAGTATTTGCAAACCAGCGCGGAGATTGGTTATGTGGTGATTGATGTTGAAACTGACTGCGCGCACACGGCGTTACAGCTGATGAAGGCGATACCCGGCACTATCCGTGCCCGCCTGTTGTACTGATCCGCTGTTGACCAGCCCCTTGCGGGGCTGGTGTTTCCCGTCAAAAAGCGATAACCACCTTGCCGCGCATATGTCCTTCCAGCACTTTCCGATGAGCCTGGCGCAGCGTTTCAACGCTCAGCCCCTGCAGGGTTTCGCTTGCCGTTCCCTGTAATTTTCCCGTATCGACCAAATGGGCGACCTCCTGCAGAATTTCTCCCTGCCGGCTGATATCGGGCGTGTTGAACATGCTGCGGGTAAACATGAATTCCCAATGCAGCGCGGCGCTTTTCAGCTTCAGGGCGTTTTGATCGAGCGGACGCTGATTTTCCACGATGGTGCAGACGTGTCCCAGCGGGGCGATCAGTTTGCCGATGGCATCCCAGTGGCCGTCGGTATCATTCAGGCAGAAAATATAGTCCACCTGTTTGATGCCTTCTTTTTCCAGCCCGTCAATCAGATGGCGATAATCGACCACCAGATGCGCCCCGGGCTGGCGACACCATTCCGCCGAATCAGGGCGCGACGCCGTGGCGATGATTTTTACCGGGCTGCGCAGGGCGGCAAGCGAAATCGCCAGCGATCCTACGCCGCCGGCCCCGCCGATAATCAGCAGCGTTTTTTCTTCATCCGCCTGCTGGATTTTCAGATGTTCAAATAAGCCTTCCCAGGCGGTAAGGGAGGTGAGCGGCAGCGCCGCGGCCGCGGGCCAGTCCAGCGAGACGGGTTTATGCGCCGCGATGCGGGCGTCGATCAACTGATAGGTACTGTTGCTGCCGGGGCGGGTAATGTCGCCGGCGTACCATACTTCGTCGCCCACCCTGAAATTGCCGACGGCGTTGCCGGTTTTCACCACCACGCCGCTGGCGTCCCAGCCGAGGATGCGCGGCTGTTGTAAACCGTTTTGGCGCAGTCCGGCATGCACTTTGGTATCGACCGGGTTAACGGAAACCGCTTTGACCTCCACCAGAAGATCGTATTCTCCCGGCTCGGGGATTTCCTGAGTAATGGTGATCAAGTTTTCCGGCTGCCGGGGGTCGACGGCTATTGCATGAGCGGTCATGGCGTGGTTCCTCTTTGGTTTATTACTGCATATGACTTGCTTAATACACAGTGTAGAACGGCATGGTGCCGAGAGGATAACGCGTTTTTTCGATTATCGCTCCGCAGGGGAGAGCAAAACGGCCCGCAAGCGCGGGCCGTCGGGCGTTTACTTGGCGATCTTCTTGTATTTGATACGGTGCGGCTCCAGCGCGTCGGCGCCGAGCGTGCGCTTTTTGTACTCTTCGTATTCGGTAAAGTTGCCTTCGAAGAACTCCACTTTCCCTTCATCCTGATAATCCAGAATGTGGGTGGCGATACGGTCGAGGAACCAGCGGTCGTGCGAGATCACCATGGCGCAGCCGGGGAATTCCAGCAGGGCGTTTTCCAGCGCGCGCAGGGTTTCGATATCCAGGTCGTTGGTGGGTTCGTCAAGCAGCAGAACGTTGCCGCCCACCTGCAACAGCTTCGCCAGATGCAGACGGCCGCGCTCGCCGCCGGAGAGTTCGCCGACGCGCTTACCCTGGTCGACCCCTTTGAAGTTGAAGCGGCCCACGTAGGCGCGGCTTGGCATCTCGGTGCTGCCGATACGCATGATATCCTGCCCGCCGGAAACCTCCTCCCACACGGTTTTACCGTTGTCCATCGCGTCGCGGAACTGATCGACCGACGCCAGCTTCACCGTTTCACCCAGTTCGATGGTGCCGCTATCCGGCTGTTCCTGGCCGGACATCATGCGGAACAGCGTCGATTTACCGGCGCCGTTCGGCCCGATGATGCCGACAATCGCCCCTTTAGGCACCGAGAAGGAGAGCCCGTCGATCAGTTGGCGTTCGCCATAGGATTTGCTCAGGCCGACGACTTCAACCACTTTATCGCCCAGGCGCGGACCCGGTGGAATAAACAGTTCGTTGGTTTCGTTGCGTTTCTGGTATTCCGTGCTGTTAAGCTCTTCAAAGCGCGCCAGACGCGCCTTGCCCTTGGATTGGCGACCTTTGGCTCCCTGACGCACCCACTCCAGCTCTTTCTCGATGGATTTGCGCCGCGCCGCTTCGGAAGAGGCTTCCTGCGCCAGACGCTGATCTTTCTGCTCCAGCCAGGAGGAGTAATTGCCTTCCCAGGGAATGCCTTCGCCGCGGTCCAGTTCCAGAATCCAACCCGCGACGTTATCAAGGAAGTAACGGTCGTGGGTGATGGCCACCACGGTGCCCTCGAAGTCGTGCAGGAAGCGCTCCAGCCAGGCCACGGATTCCGCATCCAGGTGGTTTGTCGGTTCATCCAGCAGCAGCATATCCGGTTTTTCCAGCAGCAGGCGGCACAGCGCCACGCGGCGGCGCTCGCCGCCGGAAAGGTTGGCGACCTTGGCGTCCCAGTCCGGTAGGCGCAGCGCATCCGCCGCCCGCTCCAGCTGGTTGTTCAGGTTGTGGCCGTCGTGGGCCTGGATGATCTCTTCCAGTTTGCCCTGCTCGGCGGCCAGTTTATCGAAATCCGCGTCCGGTTCGGCGTACAGGGCATACACTTCATCCAGACGTTTCAGCGCCGTCACCACTTCGGCTACGGCTTCCTCAACCGATTCGCGCACGCTATGCTCCGGGTTGAGCTGCGGCTCCTGCGGCAGATAGCCGATTTTGATGCCGGGCTGCGGGCGGGCCTCGCCTTCGATGTCCTTATCGATGCCGGCCATAATGCGCAGCAGCGTCGATTTACCGGCTCCGTTCAGGCCCAGCACGCCAATCTTGGCGCCGGGGAAAAAGCTGAGGGAGATGTTTTTCAGAATATGACGCTTCGGCGGAACGACTTTACCGACGCGATGCATGGTATAAACATATTGAGCCACGTTGCGACTTCGCCTCTTTCTGTCTGTGTTGTATTGACACGATGATTTATGCGCCGCGCGTGGGCGGTCGTGTCGGGAACATCACCGCACAGGATGATACCTCTGCGGCGGATCGATCACTTTAGATCCCGGAGTGTAGCCGGTTTCGGCGCCCGATCCCAGCTATCCGGCCATTTGCCGTGATCGGTAGATGGCGCAGCCGCCGCCGTTGAGGAAAAGATGCGCTTGGTGCGGCATTCTTCCCGAATTGGCATGTCGTTGTTTTGTATGATGTGCCACACTTGAACGGTGCCAACAGGGCAACGGCGATGTTTTGCACAAGCGGTTTGATGGCGTTGATATTTCGCGTCATGTCGATAACGGATGAGGTTAACGCAGGTTATGGTTAAAGCGGGTCATTGGTGGTACGCCATTGCGGCGGTATGTCTGGCGGGGGCTTCGGCTTATGCGCAGGCGGATTCTCTGGACGAGCAGCGTCAGCGTTATCAGCAGGTTAACCAGGCGTGGGATAGCAACCAACTGGACGTCGTGGCGCGGGTTATGCCGACGCTGCGCGACTATCCGCTCTATCCCTATCTGGAATACCGCTCGCTGACGCAGGATCTGAGCCAGGTCAGCGCCTCGCAGGTGCAACAATTCATCACCACCCATCCCACGTTGCCGCCGGCGCGTAATCTGCACACCAGCTTTGTCAATGAGCTGGCGCGCCGTCAGGACTGGCAAGGGCTATTGGCTTTCAGCCCCCAGCCGCCGAAACCGGTGGCGGCGCGCTGTAATTTTTATTACGCGCAGTGGGCGACCGGGCAGCGTCAGGGCGTCTGGGAAGCCACCCGCGATATCTGGCTGACGGGGCGTTCGCTGCCCGCGGTCTGCGACAAACTGTTCGCCGTCTGGCAACAGGCGGGCGAACAGACGCCGCTGACGACGCTGGAGCGGATGCGGCTGGCGATGAACGAAGGCAGCAGCGGGCTGGTGACGTATCTGGCCAAACAGCTTCCCGACGATTACAAAACCATTAGCGACGCCCTGCTGAAGCTGCAAAGCGATCCGAACACGCTGGAAAGCTTTGCCCGCTCGACGGGGCCGACCGACTTTACCCGTAAAGTCACGCTGTCCGCATTCAGTCGCGTGGCGCGTCAGGATGCGGATAACGCCCGTTCCATGCTGCCGGTGCTGGTTCGCCTGCAAAAACTGAGCGCGGAGGAGCGCCAGGGAATGGAGGAAACCATCGCCTGGCGTCTGATGGGTAATGACGCCACCCCGCAACAGGCCAGCTGGCGCGATGAGGTGGTGCGGCGCAGCGCTTCCACCACCTTGCTGGAGCGGCGGGTGCGCATGGCGCTGGGAACCGGGGACCGGCAGGGGTTGGCGGTCTGGCTGGCGCGATTGCCGGCGGAGGCGCGGCAAAAGGATGAATGGCGTTATTGGCAGGCCGCTTTGCTGCTGGATCAGGGAAAACGCCAGGAAGGGGAAGCCTTGCTGCGCGCGCTGATGGCGGAGCGCGGATTCTATCCCATGGTGGCGGCGCAGAAATTGCGTGAACCCTACCCGATAACCATAAAAGTCGCCGTCAGGCCGGATCGCGCCCTGGCGCAGCGGCCGGAGGTCGCCCGCGTGCGGGAACTGATGTTCTGGCGCATGGACAACCTGGCGCGCGGCGAGTGGGTGGGGCTGGTGGCCGGCAGCACGCCGTCGCAGCAGGAGGCGCTGGCGCGCTACGCGTTTGAGCAGCGCTGGGCCGACTTAAGCGTGCAGGCCACCATCGTCGCCAAGCTGTGGGATCATCTGGAAGAGCGTTTCCCGCTGGCCTGGAACGATGAATTCCTGCGCGCCACGCAGGATAAAGGCATCAGCCAGAGTTACGCCATGGCGATAGCCCGCCAGGAGAGCGCCTGGAATCCGCAGGCGCGTTCCCCGGTCGGCGCCTCGGGGCTGATGCAGCTGATGCCGGCGACGGCGCAGCAGACGGCGAAGATGAGCAATATCGCCGGTTACGGCAACAGCAGCCAGCTATTTGACCCGCAGACGAATATCCTGTTGGGAACCAGTTATCTGGAATATGTTTATCAGACCTTCGGCCGCAACCGGATTCTGGCCTCGGCCGCCTATAATGCGGGGCCGTCGCGCGTCAATACCTGGCTGAGAAACAGCGCGGGACGCATCGATGCCGTGGCGTTTATTGAGAGTATTCCGTTCTCCGAAACGCGCGGTTACGTGAAAAACGTGCTGGCCTATGACGTTTTTTATCGTCACTTCCTGCGCCAGTCCGCCGGCGTGCTGACCGATGCGGAATGGCAGCGGCGCTATTGAGCGCGTCCGGGCGAACATTTTGCGCAACTTGTGTTATGCTGCCGTACTAGTTAAATAGTATGGCAGCCCTGTTATGACCCCGTTATCCCTTGAGGATCCCGCGCTCTCCGCGCAGGAAAATAGAGACTGGCTACGTTTTGTGGCGCTGTTGCAGCAGTCAATGAACGAAGACCTTCATCTGCCGTTACTACAGCTGATGTTGACCGCGGACGAGCGCACCGCGCTGGGCACGCGGGTACGTATTATTCAGGAACTGATACGCGGCGAAATGAGTCAGCGTGAGTTGAAGAATGAACTGGGGGCGGGGATCGCCACCATCACCCGGGGGTCGAACAGCCTGAAGGCCGCGCCTCCCGCACTGAAAGAGTGGCTGGAAGCGCAGTTGCTGCCCGTAGATGAAGAGCGGGGCGACGAGGGTTAATTTACGATTTGTATCGGCGTCTGGTAGATGGGATTATGGAAAGGGACCAGCGCCAGCAACAGCGCCTGATGATAAACGCTGGCGCGCGACAGCTTACCGTTGGTGAAAACGCCGATTGCGCCGCCCTGGCGTTTGATGTCCAGAATCCCCGTCAGCCGCGCCATTTCATCGCCTAATTCTCTCCCCTCGCGGATACCCTGTAATATACTTTCAGGCAGAACCAGGCTGGCGGAACGTGATTCACCGCGCTGGTGGGTGTTTTCAACCACCATCCAGGCGAAGGTCATATGTTCTTCTATTCCGGCCTCGACGCCAACCCAGAAATCGGCTTCCGGGCGTACCTGACGAGCCATCATCACCCGGTTTCTGGCCCCGGTGCGGGTTTCAACCGAGCCGAGCGGCTGGCGTGGCACGCCGCTGTCGACGTCGACGCCCTCGATACGGCAATTGTCTGCGCCAAAGACATCCGTGAATGCTAAAGTAATAGCTTCAATTTTTGCCGGGTTGGTGGTCGCAGCTACAACGTGATACATAACGGTTTCATACTCATTAGTTAATTTGACGCAGTATAACGGAAAACAACCATGTTACAGGTATATCTTGTTCGCCACGGCGAAACGGAATGGAATGTGGCGCGACGTATTCAGGGGCACTCCGACAGCGCGCTAACGCCCAGGGGGGAGCACCAGGCGCAACAGGTCGCGGAACGGGTAAAAAAATTGGGCATCACGCATATTCTTACCAGTGATTTGGGGCGTACCCGCCGGACCGCGGAAATTATCGCCCAGGCGTGCGGCGACTGTCAGGTAATCATTGAGCCGCGCCTGCGCGAACTTAACATGGGCATCCTGGAGGAACGGGATATTGACCTGCTGAGTCCGCAAGAGGAAGTGTGGCGTAAACAGCTGGTGGATGGCACGCCTGACGGACGCATCCCGGAGGGCGAGTCGATGGCGGAACTGGCGACGCGCATGCACGCGGTGCTGGACCGTTGCCTGGCGCTGCCGCAGGGGAGCCGCCCGCTGTTGGTCAGTCACGGTATGGCGCTGGGATGCCTGCTCAGCACGGTGCTCGGCTTGCCCGCTTGGGCTGAGCGCCGGCTGCGTCTGCGCAACTGTTCCCTGTCACGCCTTGATTATCAACACAGTCCGTGGCTGGCCTCCGGGTGGGTGGTTGAAACGGCCGGTGATATTTCGCATCTGGATGCCCCGGCCCTGGATGAGCTACAACGATAACGATGAGCCGCTGATTGGAATCAGGTATTCACAGCGGATGATCTCCGGCGGGCCGTTTTTGGTTTCTTTCGCTTCATCCGTGGGATGGAAGCGTTCGATATCGTATTCCTTGCGACGGACAAGTTTGAGCGTCGGCAAACAGGTGTCATACAGGGTGACGATAAAGTCCTGTAGCCCGTCCGTCGGACCTTCATAGATAAACAGCGCATACTCCCCGCCTGGCAGGGTGATGGATTCCCCGGGATGTGCGCCTTCAGGCAAATGCCGTGGCTCCAGCGCGGTGGTGTAGAGAACGTCATGCTCGTCGTCTTTATCTTTACTGGGCCGTGAGTGATGCAGGCCGTAAAGCACCGGCGGAACGATTGTGGCTTCGCCGAGAAACTGACGCCAGTAGTGAACGCGGATTTCGGTGCGGAAATTACAAATCTGCTCCAGACTACAGTTGTAGGATTGCGTCATCCCCACCAGTTGAGTTTCCGGCAGCGTAACAAACTGCGGTTGCGGCAGGGTAAACTCGCCAAGCCGGATCGGCGGATGGATGCCATGGGTGTCCCAGTTATCGGAGCGCCGATAGGATGCGGGCGTTTGCGCAAACTGCTTTTTGAATGCGCGAGTGAAGGTTTGCTGGGAATCGAAGCGATATTGCAGGGCGATATCAAGGATCGGTCTGCTGGTGAGACATAGCGCCACGGCGGCTTTGGTTAGCCGGCGGGCGCGGATGTAGGAACCAATCGCATGTCCGGTGACATCTTTGAACATTCTTTGTAAATGCCATTTGGAATAACCTGCTTTTGCCGCCACATGATCAAGCGATAACGGTTGATCGAGGTGGCTTTCCAGCCAGTTAAGCAGGTCACGTATAATACTGGCTTGATCCATAGAAGATCTTCCTCATAAAACACACTGAGCACTAAGCGTATGGAGAGCCTGCATCATAGCAATTTTTTTACATTGGCACTGCCTAAGATTTTGACGATATTTTGTTGGTTATTTCAACAATACAATATGGGCAGCGAAGTGGAGCGCCCCTCCATCATGCGGATATTAATCACTGATGATGAGTAATCTGAGAGTAGGAATATGAATAAAAAATTTATGCTGAGCGTTGGTTTATTGATGTTGTTTGTGAACGCGGTTCAGGCCGAAGAGGTCGGCTCCGTCGATACCACGTTTAAGCTGCTGGGGCCGGACCACAAGATAGTGCTGGAAGCCTTTGACGATCCTGATGTGGATAACGTGACCTGCTACATCAGCCGGGCGAAAACCGGCGGCATCAAGGGCGGGTTAGGGCTGGCGGAGGATACGGCGGACGCGGCGATTTCCTGTCAGCAGGTCGGGCCGATCGCGCTGAGCGACAAAATAAAAAACGGCGGCAAGAGAGGGGTGGTGGTGTTCCAGAAACGCACCTCGCTGGTGTTTAAAAAATTGCAGGTGGTGCGCTTTTACGATGGGAAACGCAATGCGCTGATCTATTTGGCCTATTCCGATCGTCTGGTGGAAGGGTCGCCGAAAAATGCGTTAAGCGCCGTACCGGTGATGCCGTGGGCGCGGAGTGACGGCGAGGAGTAGCGGGAAAACCATCGGCGGCGCAAGAGGAACGGCCGAAGCAGGGACTACGCTGCTTCGGCCGAGGGGAGTCACTCTTCCAGGTCGCCGCAGAAACGGTAACCTTCGCCGTGGATGGTGGCGATAATTTCCGGCGTATCGGCGGTGGATTCAAAATGTTTACGGATGCGGCGGATGGTGACGTCGACCGTACGGTCGTGCGGCTTCAACTCGCGGCCGGTCATTTTCTTCAGCAGCTCCGCGCGGGATTGAATCTTGCCCGGGTTTTCACAGAAATGCAGCATGGCGCGGAATTCACTGCGCGGCAGCTTGTATTGCTCGCCCGTGGGGCTGACCAGCGAACGGCTGTTGATGTCCAGCTCCCAACCGTTAAAGCGATAGCTTTCAACCAAACGGCGCTCTTCCGTACCGCCGCCCAGATTCATGGTGCGCGACAGCAGGTTACGGGCGCGGATGGTTAACTCACGGGGATTGAACGGCTTGGTGATATAGTCATCGGCACCGATTTCCAAACCAAGAATTTTGTCCACTTCGTTGTCGCGACCGGTCAGGAACATCAGCGCGACGCTGGCTTGCTCACGCAGCTCACGCGCCAATAGCAAACCGTTCTTACCTGGCAGATTGATATCCATAATCACCAGATTAATGTCGTTCTCGGACAAAATATGATGCATCTCTGCACCGTCAGTGGCCTCGTGAACCAGGTATCCTTCCGCCTCAAAAATACTTTTGAGGGTATTGCGAGTTACCAACTCGTCTTCAACAATAAGAATGTGCGGCGTCTGCATGTTTGCTACCTAAAATTGCCAACTAGAATAATAAAGAGAAGTACAGAAGTCGCTGTTATCATTGGAGTTTTTAGGTAAAAGGTCACCATCTCACTCAACATTGGACTAAAGTACGTAAATGCGTTCTTGATGCACATTTCACCTGCACGAAATTACGCTAAACAGGCGACAGCGGAACCAGCCTAACAGAGCTCAAAGTGGTGCACAGTTTAACCTTATTAACAGCAACATAACAGTAAACACTGATTTTACCGGCTGATAAATCTACGGTTCCATTGACATATATCAAATTTCATTGTAGCACGTTAACTATTTTGTGAAAAACACTTAGCAGATTGCCTGTTTAAGTCACAATTTAGCATTTTTTGAGAACGATTCAGCATGGCCGGTCGCCGGGGTGAATCGGGCTGTGCCGACTCCCTTTTTATTAACGGCATGATATAAATAAAATTTATCGCTCAATGATTTTTACCCTGCTGGAAAATTTTTTTCCCCGGCGGTGAAAACGCATTGGGGTGTTTTTGTGAATTAAATGTTTTTACATGTTGCGATAGCGCTTTCCGCCTGGTTAGCGCTGATAACGTCTTTTGACCGGGCTTTGCGGCGCGGTGAGGTCCGCGAGGCGTGCGCAAGGTTTAGGGCTTTCGGCTTGCCGTCAGCGGGTGCAGCACGCTGTCGATGAGCCGCGCGGTGTAGGCGTGGCCGGGCCGATGGAGGACGTTATCCACGCTGCCGTATTCCACCAGGCGGCCCTCTTTTAAGACCGCCACGTCGCGACACAGCTGGCTGACCACCACCAGAT
Source organism: Brenneria tiliae (assembly GCF_023347575.1). NCBI lineage: Bacteria > Pseudomonadati > Pseudomonadota > Gammaproteobacteria > Enterobacterales > Pectobacteriaceae > Brenneria > Brenneria tiliae. The sequence goes on from NZ_JAKPCB010000100.1 coordinate 173,382, forward strand.
CGTGGCTGATAAATAAGCAACTGAACCGATATTCCCGCTGGAGTTTTTGCAGCAAGTCCAGAATGTGCGCCTGCACCGACACATCCAGCGCCGACGTCGGCTCATCGGCAATCAGCAGCGTCGGTTTCAGCGCCAGCGCCCGGGCGATGGCCACGCGCTGGCACTGGCCGCCGGAGAGCTGGTGCGGATAGCGCTGACGCCATTGCGCCCCCAGCCCGACCTGTTCCAGCAGGTGGTCCACCTCGGCGGCGACGGCCGCTTTACTGGCGCCGGTATGCACTTCCAGCGGCTCGGCGATGGACTGGGCGATACTGTAGCGCGGATTGAGCGAACTACGCGGGCTTTGAAACACAAAGCCGATGGTCCGGCGGATACGCCGGATATCCTCGCTTTTTCCGCGCACCATGCTGACGTCATCGATGGTGATATCGCCCGCGCTGGGGGCGATAAGTCCCGCCAGCGCCCGTCCCAACGTCGATTTCCCCGAACCGGACTCGCCGACAAGGCCGGTAAAACAGCCCGCCTGCAGCGACAGGGAAACGTTGTCCAGCGCATGAAAACGCTGCCTGCGGCGGCGATATTCCACGTGCAACCCCTCAACGTTCACCCGCACCGGCGCATCGGCAAACGCGGCCGCCGGTGGTTTGCGCTGATAGCGCGGGATGGCGGCCAGCAGGGCGCGGGTGTAGTCAGCCCGCGGCCGAGAGAACAGGTCGGCGATATCGGCGGTTTCGACGATTTCCCCCCGACGCAGCACGATCGCCCGATCGGCGATATTCGCCACCACCCCCATATCGTGGGTAATCAGCAGGATGGCAATGTCGATGCGCCGGCGAAGCTGGCGCAGCATCTGCAGTATCTCTTTCTGTATCGTGGCATCCAGCGCCGTTGTCGGCTCATCGGCGATCAGCATGTCCGGATCGCAGGCCAGCGCCATGGCGATCATCACCCGCTGGCATTGGCCGCCGGAAAGCTGGTGCGGGTAAGAGTCGATACGGCCGGCGGCGTCGGGGATCTCCACCAGTTGCAGTAATTCCAGGGTACGCGCCCTGGCCGCCGCCCGGTCGCTCGCTTTCTTATGGGTGAGCAGCACTTCGGCGATCTGCTCGCCGATGCTGAACACCGGATCCAGCGCCAGCCGCGGGTCCTGGAAAATCATGGCGATGCGTTTGCCGCGTAATTGCTGTAATTGCCGCGGCGAGGCGTCCAGCAGCGACTGGCCGGCAAAGGTCACCGTTCCGCCGATGCGGGCGCCGGCGGGCAACAGACCGAGAATCGACAGCGCCGTCAGGCTCTTGCCCGACCCGGACTCCCCCACCAGCGCCAGCACTTCATGTCGGTACAGCTCGAAGCTGAGATTGGTCAGCGCGAGCTGGTAGCCCGACGGGTGCTGAAACCCGACGTTGAGGTCGCGCACTGTCAGTAAAGGGGACGGCTTGTCTGCGGGCATCGGCGCATTTCCTCTGGGCGATAAACGGGTTATTGCGGGTTCTGACGCAGCCAGCGATCCAGGCGGATGATGGCCAGCACGTAAATCGGGAATACCGACAGCAGCGACGGCAGGTGCAGAGACTCGTCGGCGCCGTGCGGGTAACCGTGCCCTTCTGGCAGAAAGTCCGGAATTCGCTTCTCCGTGCGGGCATAGCCGGGTCCGAAGGTGATGCCGCGCGGCAGCACCTTCGAATGGGTGGCGCCGCCCATCGCGTAGGGCGCTTCATCGCCGGGGCGGATCGCCTGATAGCTTTGCTGCAGGATCTGCACGCGCGGATCGTTCTCTTCAATATAAAAAGGCGGCGCGTCTTTCCACGTCAGCAGCCGGATCCCATGCGGCAGCAGATTGCGTTCCAGCGCGGCGAGCAGGCTTTCCGCGTTTTGCGTCACCGGATAGCGAATATCCAGCGAAACCTGCAGGGCGCGTTCGTGCGGATGAGGGCGCCAAATCCCGGCGTTAAACGTCAGCTTACCGGACGGCCGATCTTCAAAGGCGATGCCGATCTCTTCACCGTAAGGAGACGACAGCGCCTGTTCAAAAAACAGCGCCGCCTGCCGGTCGAGATCTTTCAGCAGACGCGCCTCCAGCAGCGCGGAAAACAGCACCCGCACGGCGCTGAGCGTGCCTTCGGGGAAGGCGGCGTGGCCGGCGATGCCCTGCGCCTCCACCCACAGCCCGCCGTCTTTGGGCGTTGTGCTGATGCGGCCCTGCGCCAGTCCGGCAAGCTGCGCCAGCCGTTCGCCGGCCGTCTTTTGATCGACACCGGTCAGGAGCAGGCCGGCGCGTTCCGGCACGCTGTTGCCGGCGATCCCGGCGGAAAAATTCGCCAGATGCTCGCCGACCGGGACGTTCAGCGTCAGGGTAAGCTGTCCTTTCTGGGCGTAATTGACCGGAAAACGTCCGTCGGTAACGATGGAGATCGCCGGAACCGGCGCGTTCCGCGCGTACCAGCTCAGATCCTCCATGCCGGTCTCTTCCGCCAGACCGTAGATAATGCGCAGGTTGTGCGCCAGCGGGATCCCCAGATCGCGGATCAGGCGCAGCAGGTAGAGATCCAGCACGGCGGGGCCTTTGTTATCCGCCACGCCGCGGCCGATCAGAAACTCGCCTTTGCGGGTGACGTCAAACGGCGGATAGACCCAGTTTTCCCCTTCCGGCACCACGTCCAGATGGCTGGCCAGCCCGATCTCCTGCGGATGGTCGCCGTAAATAATCGAACCGGCGTACCCCTGATGGGTTTCGGTGCGAAATCCCAGTTCGCGGGCGCGGTGAAGCGCCAGATCCAGCACCTGGGCGCAGGCCGGCCCGAAAGGCGCGCCCTCGGCGGCCTGATCCGCCCGGCTGACGCTGGGAACGCGCACCCAGGCGCTCAAATCGTCGAGCAGTTCCTGCTGATGTTGCGCCACCCACTCATCGATGCGGGACAGCCACTGCTGCTCTTGCTGATTCAGGGATGTAGACATATCGCCTCCGTTATTCCGGTTATGTAACGACTAGGCTGGCGGCGAGGATGGATCGAACGCCTGCTTCAGCGCGTCGCCGATAAAATTGATGGACAGCACCATAACAAACACCATTACTCCCGGCGGCAGCCACAGCCACCAGGCATTGCCCAGCACCCGCATGCTTTGCGCCGCCGACAGCATATTGCCCCAGCTTGCCGTGGGCTGTTTCACCCCCAGCCCGAGAAAGCTGAGCGCCGCTTCGGCCAGAATACCGGTGGCGATGGCCAGCGTGGCGTAGACAATCACCGGTCCCAGCGCGTTAGGCAGCAAATGGCGGAAAATAATGCGCCCGTGCCCGACCGCCATGACCCGGGCGGCATCTACATACTCCTGGCGGGATAAAGAGAGAAACTCGGCGCGCACCAGACGGGCGATGCCGGTCCAGTTCAGTACGCCGATAATCACCACCACGTTCCAGGTGCTGGCGCCGAGGATCCCCGCCAGGGTGATGGCGATGGCGTAAAAGGGAAAGCACATGATGATGTCGGTAAAGCGCATAATGACGGCGTCGATCCCTTTGCCGAAGTAGCCGGCGATCCCGCCCAGCGTCACGCCGATGATGAGCTGCAACAGCGTGGCGCTGAACGCCACCAGCACCGACACCTGTCCGCCGTAGATCAGCCGGGTGAATACATCGCGTCCCAGTTCGTCGGTGCCCAGCCAGTGGCGGGCGGACGGCGGCGCTTCTATCTGCGACAGATCGATATGATTGGGATCCAGCGGGCTGACCAGCGGAACGACGATCACCAGCAGCACGATCAGACTCAGCGCCACCAGCCCGATCATCCCTGGACGATGCCGGCGGAAGCGCCGCCACATCACATTGCCCGCGGGCTGCGCCGCGCCGGCCAGCGGAGGAAACGTGCTGTTCATGATGCGTACCTCACTCGCGGATCGACCAGCGCGTAAAGCATATCGGCCAGCAGATTGGCCACCAGCGTCAGCAACGCCAGCAGCATGATGATGCCCATCAGCAGGTTGTAGTCGCGGTTCAACACCGCTTCATAGTTGAGGCGGCCGATCCCCGGCCAGGAAAACACGGTTTCGGTCATCAGCGCGCCGGAAAACAGCACCGGAATTTCCAGCGACAGAATGGTGATCATCGGCTTGGCGGCGTTTTTCAGCGCGTGTCGCCAAATGATGCGGCGCCGCGACAATCCTTTGGCGTACAGGGTGCGGATAAAGTCCTGGTCGATAATCCCCAGCATGCTGCTGCGCAGGTATTTGATAAACACGGCGCTGTTCATCAACCCGAGCACCAGCGCCGGCAGCGCCAGATGACGCAGCACGTCCAGCGCATAATCGATCCCCTGCAGAGAGTGGCCGAGGGTGACTTTGCCGGAAACCGGCAGCCAGCGCAGATCGACCGCGAAGATTTTGATCAACACCAGCCCGAAAAAGAACGACGGAATGGAGAAAAATACAAAGCTCAGGGAGACGGCGAGGGTGTCCAGCGGCGAATTGCGGTGCAGCGCGGCGAGTATGCCCACCGGCACGGCCACCAGCAGCGAGATGGTCAGCGCCGCGCCGGCCAGCAGCAGGGTATTGCCGAGGCGGCCGGCGATCACCTCGCCGACCTGGGCGCGATAGTGCAGCGAGAAGCCGAAATCCCCTTGCACGATACGCGCTAACCATTTGAGGTATTTAAGATAAAGGGGATCGTAATAGCCGACTTTCCGCAATAGCGCCTCTTTTACCGCCGGCGGGGCGCTGGGGTCGATCATCAACGCATAGGGATCGCCGGGCTGCAGATTGATCAGCAGAAAAACCAGCAGCGAGATCCCCAGGGCAATCGGCAGCACCAGCAGCAGGCGGCGGGCGAAATAAGCGAGCAACATCAGGCTAGGGCGCTCCCTGTCGACGCCGGGACAGGGCCGCAACGGTTTGGCGTCATGGGGCGATAGTCCACTGATTCACCTGGCTAAAGGCCTCATACGCGTAGGGCTGGTACTGGCTAATGCGCGGATTGACCGCATAGCCGAGGCTGGGAATATAGAGCCAGGTGAGAATGGCCAGTTCGTTCTGGCGCTGCGCCCATTGGTGCAATAGCTGATTGCGCGCGCCGCTTTCCACCGTGCGATTGGCTTCATCCCCCAGTTGGCTAAGCCGCTCGTCGCTGAAGCGCTCCCACCAGTAATCATTGCTGTACTGCCCCGGCCGGAACATGCCGCCCATCAGCAGCAGCTGGTAGGGCGTCTGCGGGTTTTGCAAAATGGCCAGCGTGGAGTTGAAGTCGCCGACGATGATATTGACGTCGATACCGATCTGCTTCAGATCCTGCTGAATGATCGCCGCCGACTGTTCGCGCGTGCGGTTGCCGGTCGGCACGTGCAGCGTCAGGACCAGACGCTTGCCGTCTTTGACGCGGATGCCGTCGCCGCCCGCGACCCAGCCCGCCTGTTCGAGCAGCGCGGCCGCTTTCTCCGCCGAGTAGGGATACTCGTTCAACTGCGGCGGGTAGGCGGGATCCTGCGGGTGGATCTTGGCGTTAAATAGCTGACCGTTGCCGAACAGCAGATGATCGATAATGCCCTGGCGGTTGATGCCGTAAATCAGCGCCTGCCGCACGCGGGTATCGGCGAGGATCGGATCCTGATGATTGACCGAGATGTACTGGCCGCTGGTGCCGTTCAGCACAATCAGATTGATGCCCGCATCCTGGTAGAGTTTTAAATCCGTCGGGTTAAACGAGGAAAGCTCGACGATATCCAGCTCGCCGTTAATTAATTCCGACTGGGCGGTGTCGCGATTGCTGACCTTGAAGATCAGCCGTTCGGTCTTGGGCGCGCCCTTGAAATAGTCGTCGTTGCGCGCCAGCTCAACGTATTGATCGGGCACGAAACTCGTCACTTTATACGGCCCGGTTCCCACCGGGCTATTCAGCAGAGCGGTGGCGCTGCTCCACTCGGCGATCGGGGTCTTTTCCCAGATATGCTTCGCCAGCACCGGGCGGTCGGCAAAATAGGAGAGCGCCGAGGCATAGGGCGTGGTAAAGGTGAAGCTCACCGTGCGATCGTCAATGACCTTGATGCCGCTGACGGCGTCGGCGCTGCCTTCATGATACGCTTTGAACCCTTCGAGCTGGGTGGCGAATTCCGGCGTATCCGCCGGCCAGTGCGCATCGGCGGTGGCCTGATAGGTAAACGCCACGTCCCGGGCGGTGAAGGGTTGGCCGTCGTGCCACTTCACGCCGTCGCGGAGATGAAACGTCAGGGTTCTGCCGTCCGGCGAATATTCATAGCGCGAGGCCAGCGAGGGGGTAAATTCCTGCTGCGGGCTAAGTTCCACCAGCCGGTCGAAAGTGACGAAAATGACCGCGCGATCGTAATCGGTGAAGTAAAGTTCAGGATGAAAATTCCCGCTGGGCGAAGACCACAGCGCGTAGCGAATGGTGGAGGGCGAAGCGCCGCCGGCGGTATCGGCGCTATCGCAGCCGGCCAGCAAAAATAGGGAAAACGCGACGACGGCCAGCTTTTTTATTGCGCGGAATGGGCCGGTGGAAAGTACAGCGGAAGCGGGCATGTTAATTTCATCCTGAATCAAGAAATGGTAGTCTGGTACGTCAGGTTTTATCCGCGCCTGGCCTGTTGCGCGGCTGTCGTCGAAACCGTTCAGGTAAATATAAAGTAAAGAAAATGATGGGGTTAGCTCAATTCCAGATTACGTTATGAAAAATAAACATACCCTTCGTTTAACGGCAGCGGTAAGCAAGCGGTTTTATTTTTTTTGTTTTAACGGGTGACGTAGGGTACGGGGAAGTGGTGATGCAGTTTCATATTATTTTGGTTGAACCCGCGCGGGCTGAAAATGTGGGCGCCGCCGCCAGGGCGATGAAAACCATGGGATTCGGCGGGCTGCGCATCGTCGGCGGCAATATTCATCAGGATCCGGCCGCGCGCCGCGTCGCCCATGGCTCCGGGGATATTCTGGATGCGGCGACCACCTTTCCTACGCTGGCCCATGCGTTGACGGATATTGATTTTACCGTTGCGGCCACGGCGCGCAGCCGCGCCAGATTCCGTTATTACTGCACCCCCGCCGAACTGCTGGGGGTGATGCGGGAAAAACAGCACTGGGTGGGAACGGCGGCGCTGGTTTTCGGGCGGGAAGATTCCGGCCTGACCAATGAAGAGCTCGAACTGGCGGATATTTTAACCGGCGTGCCGATGAAGGCGGATTATCCCTCCCTCAACCTTGGTCAGGCGGTGATGGTGTACTGCTACCAGCTGGCGGAGCTGATGCAGGTGAAACCCGACGCCGCCGTCGCGCCGCAGGAGGGGCAATTGTCGGCGCTGCGTCAACGGTTGGAGCGGTTGTTAATCAATCTGGCGGTGGAGGATGATGAAAAGCTGCGCGACTGGATCCATCAGCGGCTGGGGCGGTTGGAGCGGCGGGACACGGCAATGCTGCATATGTTGCTGCATGACATCGAGAAAACCCTATCGAAATAAAAAGTTTATCAATGATTCTTTTGCAGTTAAATGTATTAGCTTTTCTATTTTTGTGAATAATTATTTTTAAAGATAAACTTTTCATAGATTATTCAACGTTTGTCGCTTGGCCTCCGCCGCGATGAAAAAAAAGAAATCCGTTGACTTCAAGGGGCGATTGCCCTAACTAATAGGGTCATCGGATTTAAATTTACCAAGACAAGATTTTATCATGCGCCATATCAGCCCGATCGCCACGATTATTACCATCACCATTACAACCAGTAACGGTGCGGGCTGACGCATACAGAAGAATCGAAAAAAGCCCGCACCGAACAGTGCGGGCTTTTTTTATGGCGGACTATCCTTGTCCGCCACCTTGACAGGCCGTCGCGGGGCGACGTTTAAAATCGCTCCAGGCGATTTTTTTAGTGCGGGCTACCCTGCCCGCCGCACCTTAAGCCGCGGTAAGCGGCGTTCAAAAACGCTCCGGGCGTTTTTGTCGATGGAAATTCAGGAGAAAAGATAAAAATGCGAGTGTTGAAATTTGGCGGGACTTCGGTGGCGAACGCGGAGCGATTTATACGCGTGGCCGACATTATCGAGAACAATGCGCGCCAGGGACAGGTTGCCACCGTCCTGTCGGCGCCGGCGAAAATCACCAACCATCTGGTTGCGATGATTGATAAAACCGTCGCCGGACAGGATATTCTGCCTCATCTTAACGACGCCGAAGCTATCTTCTCTTCCCTGCTGCAAGGTCTGGCGCAGTCTCAGCCCGGATTTGACGCTACCCGCCTGAAAGCGCTGGTGGATCAGGAATTCGCGCAGTTAAAACAGGTGCTGCACGGTATCTCCCTGCTGGGGCAGTGCCCCGACAGCGTGAACGCGTCCATTATCTGCCGCGGCGAAAAGCTCTCCATCGCCGTTATGGAAGCGGTGTTTCAGGCGCGCGGCTACGGGGTTTCCGTTATCAACCCGGTGGAAAAACTGCTGGCGCAGGGGCACTACCTTGAATCCACCGTCGATATCGCCGAATCCACCCGCCGCATCGCGGAAAGCGCCATCCCGAAAGAGCACGTGATCCTGATGGCCGGTTTCACCGCCGGTAATGAAAAAGGGGAACTGGTGGTGCTGGGCCGCAACGGCTCCGACTATTCCGCCGCGGTGCTGGCCGCCTGCCTGCGCGCCGACTGTTGCGAGATCTGGACGGACGTCGACGGCGTTTATACCTGCGATCCGCGCCAGGTGCCGGACGCCAGATTGCTCAAGTCGATGTCCTATCAGGAGGCGATGGAGCTATCCTACTTCGGCGCCAAAGTCCTCCACCCCAGAACCATCGCCCCCATCGCCCAGTTCCAGATTCCCTGCCTTATCAAAAACACCGAAAATCCACAGGCTCCCGGCACGCTGATCGGCCTGGACAGCACCGACACCCAATATCCGGTCAAAGGCATCACCAACCTGAACAATATGGCGATGTTCAATATTTCCGGGCCGGGCATGAAAGGGATGATCGGCATGGCGGCCCGCGTATTCGCGGCCATGTCGCGGGCGGGCATCTCGGTGGTGCTGATTACCCAGTCCTCTTCGGAATACAGCATCAGCTTCTGCGTGCCGCAGAGCGAGCTGGCGCGCACCAGAAAGACGCTGGAAGATGAGTTCTATCTGGAATTGAAAGAGGGCGTGCTGGACCCGCTGGACGTGATGCAGCGCCTGACCATCATTTCGGTGGTGGGCGACGGCATGCGCACGCTGCGCGGCCTGTCCGCCCGTTTATTCTCCGCGCTGGCCAGCGCCAATATCAATATCGTCGCCATTGCCCAGGGCTCGTCCGAGCGCTCCATCTCCGTGGTGGTCAACAACGACGTGGCGACCACCGGCGTGCGCGTCGCGCACCAGATGCTGTTTAATACCGACCAGGTGATCGACGTGTTCGTCATCGGCGTCGGCGGGGTCGGCGGCGCGCTGCTGGAGCAGATCCATCGCCAGCAGCCGTGGCTGAAGCAGAAGCATATCGACCTGCGGGTGGTCGGCATCGCCAATTCCAAGGCGCTGTTGACCAACGTCAACGGTATTCCGATGGACAGCTGGCGCGATGAGCTGGCGAAAGCCCGCGAGCCCTTTAATCTGGGGCGGCTGATCCGTCTGGTAAAAGAGTATCATCTGCTCAATCCGGTGATCGTGGACTGTACTTCCAGCCAGGCGGTGGCCGATCAATACGCCGATTTCCTGGCCGACGGCTTCCACGTGGTGACGCCGAACAAGAAAGCCAATACCGGGTCGATGAACTACTACCAGCAATTGCGCAGCGCGGCGGCGAAATCGCGCCGCCGCTTCCTGTATGACACCAACGTGGGCGCCGGCCTGCCGGTTATCGAGAACCTGCAAAATCTGTTGAACGCCGGCGATGAGCTGATCCGCTTTACCGGCATCCTGTCCGGTTCGCTGTCGTTTATTTTCGGCAAGCTGGATGAGGGGCTGTCGCTGTCCGAAGCCACGCGTCAGGCGAAAGAAAAGGGCTACACCGAGCCCGATCCGCGCGACGATCTGTCCGGTATGGATGTGGCGCGCAAGCTGCTGATTCTGGCGCGCGAAGCGGGTTATAAACTGGAGCTGGACGACATCGCGGTGGAATCCGTGCTGCCGGCCGGTTTCGACGCCTCCGGCGACGTGGCGAGCTTTATGAGCCGTTTGCCGTCGGTGGACGGCGAGTTCGCCAACCGCGTCGCCCGGGCGCGCGATGAGGGTAAAGTGCTGCGCTATGTCGGCGTGATCGAAGAGGGGAACTGTAAGGTTCAGATTAGCGCGGTGGGCGGCAACGATCCGCTGTTTAAAGTTAAAGACGGCGAAAATGCGCTGGCCTTCTACAGCCGCTACTATCAGCCGTTGCCATTGGTATTAAGGGGTTATGGCGCGGGGAATGATGTTACCGCAGCCGGCGTATTCGCCGACTTGCTGCGAACCCTGTCATGGAAGTTGGGAGCTTGATTATGGTTAAGGTGTATGCGCCAGCGTCGATTGGCAACGTCAGCGTCGGGTTTGATGTGCTGGGTGCCGCCGTTTCGCCGCTGGACGGCTCGCTGCTGGGGGACTGCGTCTCCGCCGTCGCGGCGGATCAATTCAGCCTGCGCTGCGAAGGGCGATTTGTCGCCAAGCTGCCGGACGATCCGCGGCAAAATATCGTCTATCAGTGCTGGGAGCGTTTCTGTCAGGAAATCGGTAAAACCATCCCGGTGGCGATGACGCTGGAAAAAAATATGCCGATCGGCTCCGGCCTGGGCTCCAGCGCCTGTTCGGTGGTGGCGGGCCTGATGGCGATGAATGAATTCTGCGGCAAGCCGCTGGACGATACCCGCCTGCTGACGCTGATGGGCGAACTGGAAGGGCGTATTTCCGGCAGCGTACATTATGATAATGTAGCGCCCTGTTTTCTCGGCGGCATTCAGCTGATGCTGGGGGAAGAGGGCATTATCAGCCAGCCGGTGCCGGCGTTTGACGACTGGCTGTGGGTGATGGCCTATCCGGGCATCAAGGTGTCGACCGCCGAAGCGCGGGCCATTCTGCCGGCGCAATATCGCCGCCAGGACTGCATCAGCCACGGCCGTTATCTGGCGGGCTTTATTCACGCCTGCCATACCGGGCAAGCCTCGCTGGCGGCTAAACTGATGAAAGACGTAATAGCAGAACCTTATCGGACCAAACTGCTGCCCGGCTTTGCCGAGGCGCGCAAGGCCGCACAGGATATCGGGGCGCTGGCCTGCGGTATCTCCGGTTCAGGCCCGACATTGTTTTCCGTATGCGATGACATAGGCAGCGCGCAGCGGCTGGCCGACTGGCTGCGGGATAACTATTTGCAGAACGATGAAGGTTTTGTTCATATTTGCCGTCTGGATACCACAGGCGCGCGACAACTGGGATAATGCATGAAACTCTACAATCTTAAAGATCATAACGAGCAGGTCAGCTTTGCGCAGGCTATTCAACGGGGGCTGGGAAGTCAGCAGGGACTGTTCTTTCCTCTGGAACTGCCCGAGTTCGAGCGCACTCAAATTGATGAACTGCTGGAGATGGATTTCGTTACCCGCAGCAGCCGCATTTTATCCGCCTATATCGGCGATGAAATGGCCGATGAGACGGTCTATCAGCGCGTCAAGGCGGCATTCGCCTTCCCGGCGCCCGTCGCCGCCGTAACGGAAGATATCGCTGCACTGGAGCTGTTCCACGGCCCGACGCTGGCGTTCAAGGATTTCGGCGGGCGTTTTATGGCGCAGATGCTGACGGAAGTGGCGGGCGACAATAAAATCACCATTCTTACCGCCACCTCGGGGGATACCGGCGCGGCGGTGGCGCACGCGTTTTACGGTCTGGAAAACATCCGCGTGGTGATCCTCTACCCGGAAGGGAAAATCAGTCCGTTGCAGGAAAAACTGTTCTGCACGCTGGGCGGCAATATTCACACCATCGCCGTCGACAGCGATTTTGACGCCTGTCAGGCGCTGGTCAAGCAGGCCTTTGACGATGAAGAGCTGAAAAAGGCCATCGGTCTGAATTCGGCCAACTCGATTAATATCAGCCGGCTGCTGGCGCAAATCTGCTACTACTTTGAAGCGGTGGCGCAGTTGCCGCAGGAAGCGCGCAATCAGCTGGTGGTTTCGGTGCCGAGCGGCAACTTCGGCGATCTGACGGCCGGCCTGCTGGCCAAATCCCTCGGCCTGCCGATTAAACGCTTTATCGCCGCCACCAACGCCAACGACACCGTGCCGCGTTTCCTGAGCAACGGCGCCTGGCAACCGAACAAGACCGTCGCCACCTTGTCCAACGCCATGGACGTGAGCCAGCCGAACAACTGGCCGCGGGTGGAAGAACTGTTCCGCCGTAAAGACTGGCAGTTGAAAACGCTGGGCTTCGGCGCGGTAAGCGACGACACCACCAAAGAGACCCTGCATGAGCTTGAAGCGCTGGGCTATACCTCCGAGCCGCACGCGGCGATTGCCTACCGTTTGCTGCGCGATCAGCTTCAGCCCGGCGAGTTCGGGCTGTTTCTGGGTACGGCGCATCCGGCGAAATTCAAGGAGAGCGTGGAAGCCATTCTGGGCAAAACGCTGGAGCTGCCGGACGCGCTGGCGAAACGCGCCGATCTGGATTTGCTGTCGCACCATTTCCCGGCTGATTTCGCGCAGCTGCGTCAGTTCCTGATAACCTTGCCGGAGTAACCTTGGTGTAAGGCGGCGGCGTCCGCCTTGCACTCTCATTCTCCAACTTGTTATCTTCGCGCCGGCGCTATTGCTGCTGCCTGGACAGGTCCCAAATATTGGGCAGCAGGGTATTGGAATAGCCCGAAATAAAGGTTTTTTCCCGGCCGTCGGCGTCATACACCGCGCGCCGCACGGCGCCGATATTGGCGCCGTAGACATGGATGCTGATAGAGACCGCGTCCTCCAGCTCATTGCTTACCCGGTGAACGTCGCCGATAGTGGGCGACACCGCCTCCACCTCGCCCGGGCGCAGCAGCACCGGCGGTCCGTCTTCCACCAGGCGCCCATCGCGACGCACAAACGACTGCGAACGCTCCGCCCCGCGCAGCAGGCCAATCAGCCCCCAGACCCGATGGTCGTGCACCGGCGTGGATTGTCCGGGCCCCCAAACGAAACTCACCACCGAAAACCGCTGGCGGGAATCCACATGCAGCAGATACTGCTGATAGTGGTCGGGGTGCGGGCGGGTGAAATCCTCATCCAGCCAGTCGTCGTGGCGTATCAATTCCGCCAGCAGCGGCCGGCCCTGGCGCAGCAGGCTCTCTTCATCGTCAGCCGACTCCACCGCCGCCGCCAGTTTGTCGATAAAGTCGCGTAGCCGGTCGTGTCTTAACGTTGCGCTCATATTCTCTCCTTCACTCTGGTTTGCAAAACCCGCGCGCGCTGGCGCGGGGGATTTGTCCGGCGGCCGCGCCGGTCTATGCGGCGTGCGGCGCCGGCAGCCCCAGCCCGGCGGCCACCGACGCGGCGAAGCTGGCCGCCGCGTCGCGCAGTTGGTGCGGCAGGGCGGCATGCACCAGCCACAGGCGGTTTTGCGGGGCGAAATCCGCCAGGGGCAAAATGCGCAGCCGATCGGCCCACAGGCCGTTTTCCACCTGAAAGCGCGGCAGCAGACCTAACCCGCCGCCGCTGGCGATAAGCGACTGCTGCAGGTTGGAGCCGATCACTTCCATGGTGATGCGCAGCGGCAACCCTTGTTCCGCCAGCGCGCGTCGCAGCGCGGCGCGAAAACCGCACCCCTCCGGATTAAGCACCCAGCCGTGGGGATAGCACTCCGCCAACGTCCGCGGCGGGGGCGTTTTGTCGCGCGGCGCCACTACCGCCAGCGGCACAGGCCCGAGATCGCTGCTATGCAGCCCGTCGGGAAACACGTTGCCGGCGGGAAACATCAGCACCGCGGCGTCCAGCGCTCCCTGCCGCAGGCTCTCCAGCAAAGGCAGCCCCCAGTGGCTGACGATCTGCGGCCGGATATCGCGGTACTCGCCGGACAGCGTCGCCAATGCCGACATCACCCCCCGCTCCGCCAGGCTGTGCGGCAACCCCAGGCGCAGCGCGCCGCTCGGGCCCTCTTTGCGCGATACCAATTGACGCAGGGCGTCGATCTCGTGCCGAATGCGCCGGCACTGCCGGTAGACGCTCAGACCGAGCGGCGTGGGCTTGAGCGGCTTGGTTTGCCTGTCCAGCAGCTGCACGCCCAGCGCCTGCTCCAGATTTTGTACGCGGCGCGTGACCGCCGGCTGGGTTAGCCCCAGCTGAGTCGCGGTAGCCTGGGTGGATTTCAACTGCACCAGCGTCACAAAGGCGTCGATATCATCTATTTTCATAATAAACGGGCGCTATATTTATCGGGCCGAAAAAATAGCCCGAGATTATATGGATAGGATATTGGCTTATTCATTGACGGAAATATTGGCCCGTTGAATGATATCTTTACTGATGGAATAGGTGGCCTTAATTAATTCGCTGGTTTGCTCCGGCGTTTTTATTTCCGGCGATACGCCGATGCCGGTTAATTCCGCCTGGGTTTTCGCATCGCTTAACGCCTCACTAAAGGCGCGGCGCAATTTTTCCACCACCGGCTGCGGCGTGCCCGCGGGCGCGACGGCGATAAATGAGCCGGAGAAGTTCCACTGCGGATAGCTGGCGGTAATCGACGGAACGCCGGGTAAATCCGGCGCGCTGTCGGCGCCGAAATAGGCCAGACCGCGTAGTTTCCCGGCTTTGACAAAGCCGTTGGCCAGCGGATCGGAAACCAGGTCGATATGTCCGGCCACCGCGTCGGCCAGCGAGGGGGCGCTGCCCTTATAGGGAATATGCAGAATATCGACGCCGCTCAGCATCTTGAAATATTCCATGGAAATATTGCCCGGCGTACCGTTCCCCGAGGTGCCGTAAGTTAGCTTTCCTGGGTTTTTCTTCGCATAATCAATCAGTTCTTCAATGGAGTTAATCGGCAGCGATGGATTGACCGCGATAACGGAACGCGAGCCGCCAATATGGGCCAGCGGCGTGAAGTCCTTGAACGGATCAAACTGCGCCGGCAGCAGCTGCGGCGCGATGGCCAGATTGCCGATGGAGGCATTCAGCAGGGTATAACCGTCCGGACGCGCATGCGCCACTTTGGCCGCTCCCAGCGTGCCGCCCGCGCCGGGGCGGTTCTCTATCACTACCGGTTGACCCAGCCGCTGTTCCAGCGCGCGCGCGACGATGCGCGCTGAATTGTCATTGGTGCCGCCCGGCGTATAAGGGACGACATAAGTGATGGGGCGCGTCGGATAGGCTTCCTGCGCCTGTGCCGGCGTCCCCGCCACGATCGCCATGACGGCGGCGACGCGTATAAATGCATATTTCATTATCTATTTTCCCTCTTTATTTATCCCGGCAATGAATATGTGGAATTTATCTTTAGAAATTAAAAATGCGTACTTAGAATAGGGGCATAATTATAAAATTACATGATATAAATAACCGGTATTATGCAAACTATCTATATATTTTTTTGCTGACTAAAGTTGATTCATCGCTAAAGCGATATCGCTCTTTGGGCTGATATAACAAAACAGGCAATGAAAAGCAGACAATGATATGAACGCAAATAAACGGGAAATATATTTCGGGTTGTTTATTCGGGCCCTCGGCCTCCGCCCGGGGGCTGTGTATGTCACGGCGCATTAATCAACCTGACGCGCTCAGCGGCCTGCTGTATCTGCTGCTGGGCGGCGCGTTCGCGATCGTCGCCTGGCGGCATTACCCGTTGGGCGGCGCGGCGCGCATGGGGCCAGGCTTTCTGCCGTTCTGGCTCGGTGCCTTGCTGATGCTGATCGGCGGCTGGGTACTGGCGCAGGGCATACGTTCCCGCCTTGCCGAACGTCTGTCCCCTACGAATTGGCGCGCCCTGGGGCTGGTCGCCGGGTCCATCGTGGCGTTTGCGCTGGCCTTGCCCTGGTGCGGCCTGCTGTTCGCCATCGTGCTGATGGTGCTGGTCGCCACCCTGGCTGCGCCGCACGCCTCGCTGTTCCGGGCGGCGGCGCTGGGCGGTTCGCTGGCCTTGTTCAGCGCGCTGGTGTTCGTCAAGGGATTGGGCCTGCCGCTGCCCCTATGGCCGTTTTTCATAGGATAGGATCATGGAGTTACTACACAATCTGCAGTTGGGGTTCGCCACCGCGCTGAGCCTGGAAAATCTGCTGTTCGCCCTGCTGGGCTGCCTGCTGGGTACGCTGATCGGGGTACTGCCCGGCATCGGGCCGGTAGCCACGATAGCCATGCTCCTGCCGATCACCTACGGCATGTCCCCGACGGCGGCGCTAATCATGCTCTCCAGCATCTATTACGGCGCGCAGTATGGCGGTTCGACCACCGCCATACTGGTCAATCTGCCCGGCGAGTCCTCCTCCGTCATCACCACCCTGGATGGTCATCAAATGGCGCTTCAGGGCAGGGCAGGCGTGGCGCTGGCCGCCGCCGGCATCGGCTCTTTCTTCGCTGGCAGCGTGGCGACGCTGCTTATCGCCCTGTTCGCCCAGCCGCTTACCGTCATCGCGCTCAATTTCGGTCCCGCCGATTATTTTTCCCTGATGGTGTTTGGCCTGGTCGGCTCGGTGGTGATCGCTTCCGGCGCGCTGAGTAAAACCTTCGGCATGATTATCCTGGGGCTGCTGCTGGGCACCGTGGGAACCGACGTGAATTCCGGCATGGCGCGCTACGCTTTCGGCCAGCTCAGCCTGCTGGACGGGCTGGATTTCGTCTGCATCGCCATGGGCATTTTCGGCATAGCGGAAATCGTACGCAACCTGGAGCAGGGGGCGGCGCGGGCCGACGGCACCGCGCCGATCCACACCCTATGGCCGGCGCGCCGGGACTGGCGCCGCATGTGGCCCGCCATCCTGCGCGGCACCGGCCTGGGCAGCCTGCTGGGGGTATTGCCGGGCGCCGGAGCCACTCTGGCCGCCTTCTCCTCTTATAGCCTGGAAAAAAAATGTACCGCGCGGCCGCAGGAGTTCGGCCGGGGAGCGATTGAAGGCGTGGCGGGCCCCGAATCGGCGAATAACGCCGCCGCGCAGACCTCGTTTATCCCGCTGCTGACCCTGGGGATCCCGTCCAGCGCCACGATGGCGATGATGGTCGCGGCGATGATGATCCACAACATCCAGCCCGGGCCGCAGGTGATGAGCACCAACCCGGCGCTATTCTGGGGGCTTATTGTCTCAATGTGGCTGGGCAATCTGATCCTGGTGCTGCTCAATTTGCCGCTGGTCGGCCTGTGGGCCCGGCTATTGCGCATTCCCTATACCTTGCTGTATCCGATGATCCTGGTGTTTTGCTGCATCGGCGTGTATTCGGTGAAAAACGCCGCGGCGGATCTCTGGCAGATGCTGGCCTTTGGGCTATTCGGCTATCTGCTTGGCAAACTGCGGCTGGAGCCGGCGCCGCTGCTGCTGGGCTTCGTACTGGGGCCGCTGCTGGAGGAGAATTTGCGCCGGGCGTTGCTGCTGTCACGCGGCGATTTCAGCGTCTTCGTTACCCGCCCGCTCTCCGCGGGCCTGCTGTTGGCCGCGCTGCTGCTGGTGCTGCTTATCTTTTTACCCCGGCTGAATCGCTCCCGGCAGGAAGTTTTTCAGGAATAAATCACCGATGCCATGGCCGCGTCGCGCCTGCGATAAAACCGTGGGCGGGTAAGACGGGACAGGAAAATTTTTCGCAGGAGATAATGGTCTTATGGGTGCCTATGTTATTGATAGTGAACTGTTCGGCGACCAATTCGGTACGGCGGAAATGCGCGATATTTTCAGCGATCGCGCCACGGTACAGCGCTGGCTCGACGTTGAGGCCGCTCTGGCCGACGTTCAGGCGGAGCTCGGTATTATCCCGGCCGCCGCCGCCGTCGAGATCCGCCGCCAGGCGCGCGCCGAGCTTATCGATCTGGCGGCGCTCAAGGCCGATATGGATCGTATGGCGCATCCCATTGTGCCGCTGCTTAAGGCCATGAAACAGCTCTGCGCCGGAGACAGCGGCGAGTACATTCACTGGGGAGCGACCACGCAGGACATCATGGATACGGGAACGGTGCTGCAAATCCGCGACGCATTGACGTGGGTGGAGAAAAGTTTGGCGGAGCTGATAGCGCATACGCTGGCGCTGGCGGTTAAATATCGTGATTTGACGATGGTGGGACGCAGCCACGGCCAGCAGGCGCTTCCCATCACCTTTGGCTTTAAGGCCGCGGGCTGGACGCAGGAGCTGCGGCGCGGACAGCAGCGCCTGCAGGAGATCAAGCCGCGGGTATTGGTCGGCCAGTTTGGCGGGGCGGTGGGTACGCTGGCGTCGCTTGGCGATAAAGGCATCGCGGTGCAGCAGGGGCTTTTTCGGGCGCTCGGCCTGAATGACGCCGGCATCAGCTGGCATGTGAGCCGGGATAGCATCGCGGAATTGGTGGCTCAGCTGGCCATGGTCTCCCAGTCGGCCGCCCGCATTACCCATGAAATATATAACCTGCAAAAAAGTGAAATCGCGGAATTGGAAGAGCCGTTTAATGAAGGCAAAGTGGGCAGCAGCACCATGCCGCATAAGCGTAATCCACCCGCCTGTGAAACCGTGGTGGCGCTGGCGCGCATCGTGCGCAGTACGGTGCCGCTGGCGCTGGAGGCGATGATTGCCGATCATGAGCGCGACAAAATCGCCTTGCAGACCGAGCGGGAATTTATCAGCCGGGCGTTCAGTCTGACGCACGCGGTGCTGAAAAAAACCGCCGCCATCACCGCTGGTTTGAGCGTGCGTGACGGCAATATGGAACGAAACCTCCATCTGCAAAAAGGGCTGCTGCTGTCCGAAGCGGTGATGATGCGTCTGGGAGAAAAGATCGGCCGCCAGGAAGCTCATGACATTCTTTACCATATCTGCATGGCCGTATTTGAACAGGGCGGGTCGTTACAGGACGCGCTTCAACAGGACGCAAGGGTTACGCAATGGCTGGAAACTGGCGAGCTGGCGGAATTGCTCGCTCCCCATCGCTATACCGGCCTTGCCGGTTATTTCGTCGATCGTATCGCCGGTATCGAGCCGGGGCATTAAAGGCGCGGCGCCGTGAAAATGCTCTATTGGCTTGGGAAATTGTTACGCGTTTTTTAAATGCGCGGCAAAAGTATTATACGAATTATTAACAAAAACGGATTTATTATAATTTCATAGGCGGTTAATGCTTTTTATGGATTATATGGAAAGGCGTTAACCGCTTTTTTATAGGATAAATCTTAATCAGACCATTGACAAAGTAAGCATCTGTAATGCCGCCCCCAAATTCGTCATTCCTGCGAAAGCAGGAATCTTTCTGATATCAATGCATTAGCTGAAAGCAGATCCCCGCCTTCGCGAGGATGACGATGAAGGTGAAGGGGTTGTCAGCAACCTTAATATTATTGATTCGGAGGAAATAATTAATTTTCCCGAAATATATGTTGGGTATATCCATTGTTGTTATAAATATATTTGATATGGTTGGTTGTGATGATAGAGGGGAAACCCTACTATGATTAAGCGTAGTCGAATAACTTATTCTTGTCCCTGCGGAAGTCTTTGCGCTTAGGCGAAAGTATTATCAATTAGGATAATTAATTTATGAATGAACGTCGTGTTAATGACAGTCCTCTTGATTATCTTAATTTGGGGGGCGGAGATCCTGATGAATATATGTCGAGATTAAATGATTATAGATTTAATAAATTAAAAAAACAGATTGAGTATGTGTGGTCTAATAAAGATTATTACCAGCAAAAATTTTTAGCGGCGGGAGTCAGCCATCCTCGCGATATTGCATCTTTAGACGATTTTCGCCGGCTGCCTATATTTCTCGACAAGAATAGGCATAGGGAGTCCCAGGAGCTGTCATTGGTAAAATATGGCCACCCGCTGGGACTGCATCTGACCGTGCCGCCTGAAAAAGCGATACATCTTGCGGCGACCTCGGGAACCACGGGAACGCCGACCTTTTACGTATTCAGCAGAAAAGATCTGGCCATTACGTACCGAGTCATGGCCAGGTTGTTTCGCCTGGCCGGCATACGCCCGGGCGATACGACGTTTCATGCCTTTGGGTTATCGCTGTGGCTGGCGGGTATTACCTACGTTCAGGCCCTGGAAGCCTACGGCGCGCGCCCGGTAAGCGTGGGCGCCGAGGGCGGCGTTCCCAAGATTTTGCGCTTTATGGAGCTGACCCGGCCGCGGGTGCTGTTCGCGACGCCGTCGATGGTAACCCAGTTGATCGAAAGGTCCGTCGCAGAGATAGGGAAACCGGTCGGGGCCCTGGGTATAGAAATCATTTATTGCAGCGGAGAGCCGGGCGCAAGCCAGGAATCTTTCAGGAAACTGGTGCGCGAGCACTATGGCGCCCAGGTGTTCGATGCCACCGGCGCCGCATGGCATAACGGAACCATCACCTGTCATTCGGCCTTGTCATACGGAATGCATTACATGGCCGAGGATTATTGCTTCAGATACGATCTGGTCGATCCGGAAACGAAGTTACCAATAGAACTTAAAGACGGCGCCGTGGGCGAAGCGATTCATACCGGATTGGAATATGAGGCGGCTCCCGCTTTCCGCTATGCGACCGGAGACGTCGTGCGGATTCACGTCGGCGAATGTCCCGGCTGCGGACATTTCGGCGTACGCATGGAAATCATCGGTCGTACCGACGACATGCTGGCCGTAAAAGGCGTGAAGGTCTATCCGGCGGCGATTCAAAAAGTGGTGAGAATGTTTCAGCCCGAGCTATCGGGGGAGTTGAGAATCAGGCTGGATGCTCCTCCCCCCAAGGTCAATCCGCCGTTGCAGCTCGTGGTGGAAGCGGGAGCGGAAACCGGTCAGCTCGAGTGGGATAAGCTGGCGCGGAATCTGCAACAGAAAATTCGCGAAATATTAAATTTCAGACCTCATGTGGAAGTTGTCGCTTACGGTTCGTTTCCCCGCTCGGGCGCTAAAACAAAACTTGTAGAGATCATCGAGAATTAAATTATTGAATTAAAGGGACGGGAAAAATGGCTGACGTAACTTATGCTTCAAAAAACAGAATTGCCACCATCACCATAAGTAATCCGGGAAAATATAATATCTTCACCCATGAAATAGTCGATAAACTGAATGCAGCCTGGATCAGGTTCAATAATAGCGAAGACCGGGTCGCGGTGCTAACCGGCGAGGGCGATGAAGCCTTTACCGCCGGCGCTAATTTAAAGGATATTCCCCACGACCTGTGGCGCGCCATCCCGGGCATCGGCGTTGAGGTGAACAAACCGGTCATCGCGGCTATATCCGGGCTGGTGGTCGGCGGCGGATTGGTTTTTGTGCAAATGGCGGACCTGGCGATAGCCGCCGAGCACAGCGTTTTTTCGTACCCGGAAGCAAAAATCGGCTTCACCGGCGGACTGATCGCCTCGCTGGCCGCGCGGATACCGCATAAGGTGGCGATGGAATTGCTGCTGCTGGGTGAGCAGATTTCCGCGCGCAGGGCATATGAGATTGGTTTGATTAATAAGGTCACGCCGCGAGGCGAGCACCTTGATACGGCATATTTATACGCCGAAAAAATTGCCAATAACTCATCCGTGGTGATTAAAACCCTGAAGGAATATGTCGGAAAAACGCTGCCAAAAGGTCCTTCCGAAATATCCGCCATCTATCGCGCCAAAATCGAGAGCGTCACCAACTCCGCCGATTTTCAGGAGGGGATCGAGGCGTTTATCGAGAAGAGGGCGCCCAGGTTTCAGTGATAATTATCTGTTTGCTGGTTAAGTTGCGATATTTCCATTTTTCTCATTTTAAGGGGTATTTATGGCATACGGTCTCTTGATTAATAATATCGACGGTAAATATAGCGCCGAATATGCATTGATTGATGATTATCTTAATGATGAGCACGATGTTGTTGTCGACGTCGAGTGGTCGACGATCAACTACAAGGATGCGCTGGCCATCACCGGCAAGGCTCCCGTTATCCGCAAATTTCCGCTGGTGCCGGGAATTGATTTCGCGGGTACGGTGGAATCAAGCCGCCATCCGCAATGGCGACCGGGTGATAAAGTGGTGCTGAATGGTTTTGGCGTGGGGGAGAAATACTCCGGAGGACTGGCTGAAAAAGCCTTCGTCAAGGGCGATTATTTAATAAGGCTGCCGCAAAAATTTACCACGCGCCAGGCGATGGGCATCGGAACGGCGGGATATACGGCGATATTAAGCCTGTTGGCGCTGGAAAAACACGGTATTAAGCCGGGAGACGGCAAGATTCTGGTGACCGGCGCCAGCGGCGGCGTCGGCAGTATCGCCATTGCCCTGTTATCGTCATTGGGCTATGAGGTGATAGCTTCCACTGGAAACGTGAATAATCACCCATTGCTGCACCAGTTGGGCGCCGCCGAGATTATCTCCAGAGACGAACTGTCCGCCCGGCATAAACCGTTAAATAAAGAACGATGGGCGGGGGCGATTGATGCCGTGGGGGGATTAACCCTAAGCAACGTTTGCGCGTCCACGTCTTATGGCGGCGCCGTCGCCGCCTGCGGACTGGCGGGGGGCAATGATTTTCCCGCCACCGTACTGCCTTTTATTCTGCGGGGAATAACGCTGTATGGCATTGACAGCGTACAGGCGCCGCTGGCGGTGCGGGAAAACGCCTGGGCAAGGCTGGCGTCGGATCTTGATGCCGATAAGCTCGAATTGATCGTTAGCGAAATATCATTACGGCAGGTAATCGATAAGGCGAACGGTTTCTTCGATCATAAATTCGGCGGCAGAGTCGTGGTTAATATTCAGCCAGCTCATTAAAGATTTTTATCAAAGGAGAAAACAATGAAAAAGAAAATCACCCTGGCATTGTCCATGCTGCTGCTGATATTTAATAGCTATGCCGAAGAGGTGAAGACGGTGCTTGTCGCAACGCAGGGCGAAAATCCCGGGCTGAGCTATATCGATGAAAACGGCAAGGTTACCGGGTTTGAAGTTGAAGTGCTCAATGAGATAGACAAAAGGATCCCGGACGTAAAATTCGAATATAAGACCATGGATTTCGCCTCGCTTTTTGTTTCATTAGCCGGCCGCAAGGTGCAAATCATCAACAGCAATATCTGGCGCTCGCCTGAAAGGGAAAAACAGTTTCTTTATACCAGTGAGGTTTTTTATGAAACCCCGTTCAAGCTGGTAGTGCCGGAGAATAATACGGATATCCGGGGCGTCGACGATTTGAATGGAAAAAAAATCGCCGTGTTGGGTACCGGGGTACAGGCCAAAATCCTGGAGGGGATTATCAATAAAAAGGTATTGGATGTCGCCGTGTTTCCTTCCAAATCCAATACCGAAATGGTGGGGCTATTGAATTCCCAACGTGTCGACGCCCTGTTTTTGCCGGAACATCAGGTAAGTTTATTCAATAAATACAGGAATCAGCGTTTGAAAACGGTGGGGGAGGGATTTCTGCCGGAAAATGTCCGGCCCGGCGATCCCGGCGCGCATCTGCTGCTGCAAAAGTCGGATACTGAATTGCGGGATAAGCTGGATAAGGCGATTATCGAAATCAAGCGCGACGGTACGTTGGAAAAATTGAGTTATGAATGGTTTGGCGCTGATTTTACCAAGCCGCTCAAGTTTTAACGCTAAATTTCATTTATTTTCCACCGGCCCTAAATCGAATGGTGTTTTATGGACCCTTGGTTTGACTCCAATCTTGTCTGGCGGGCATTACCCATCGTCGTGGAATATCTGCCGGTGACGCTGACTATTTTTTTCTATAGTTCGCTGATCGGTCTGCTGTTCGGTTTATGCCTGGCCATTTTCAGAGTTTATAATATATGCATACTGCATACCTTGTCCGTTGTGCTCGTATCCTACGCCAGAGGCACGCCGGTATTGGTCCAGCTGATCCTGCTGTATTACCTGCTGCCGATATTTCTTATCAGCCTGGGCGTAGATATTAACGCCGTTCCCGCACTGTATTTTGTGATTGCGGCGAACGGGCTATATCTGTCGGCGAATTTTTGTGAGGTTTTTCGCTCCGCGCTGGGTAATGTGGATCGCGGGCAAATAGAGGCCGCCTATTCGATCGGCATGAAAAACCGTCAGGTCTTTTGCAGAGTAATGATGCCGCAGGCGGTTATGCTGGCTATTCCCGATATGAGCAATATATTTCTGGTGGCGTTAAAGAGCACGGCGTTGGCATTTACCGTCGGCGTTATGGATGTCATGGGGCGGGGCATAACCCTTAGCGCCCAGACCATGCGCTCCTTCGAAGTATTTTTATCCATATCCATTATCTATTTTATTCTCTGTAGCGGGATGGAGCGTATTTTCAAGCTCGTTGAAAGAAAATTTTCATTTCATAGGCGATACCCTAAATAATTCGAGCCGAAGTATGACGGGTATAAAGTAACTTATCTCGTTGAGAAAATATGATGCTGGACTTTGCGTTTATCCTTCATGCCGTCGTCGAAGTGCTGCCTGCCGTACCCACGACGTTATTTATCACCCTAACCTCGGTGGCGTTCGGTTTTGTCGGTGCGCTGGGGATCGTTTATATCAATTATTTCAACGTTCCTGTATTGACGCAAATTTCGAAATTCTACGTTTCATTTTTTCGCGGCACGCCGATGGTGTTGCATATTTTTCTGTTTTTTTACGGTTTCCCTCACTTTTTCGACGCATTGGCGCACTATTTTTCATGGCCGGTCAGAGCGAACAGCATACCGCTATCGGCGTTGGTGATCGGCGGGCTTTCGATGAGCACCGCGGCTTTCTTTTCGGAGATACTGAGATCCGGCATCAGCGCGATTTCCATGGGGGAACTTGACGCGTCGGTAGCATTGGGAATGACGCGCTTCCAGATGATGCGCAGGCTCCTTTTGCCTCAGGCGGTGCTGTATACCATCAAGAATTTAAGCTCGAGATCCATCAACGTATTACATGCCAGCTCTATCGCTTATTGGATCTCCGTGGTGGAAATTACCGGAAAGACCAACCTTGTCGCCTCAACAA
Organism: Brenneria tiliae; assembly: GCF_023347575.1. Classification (NCBI taxonomy): domain Bacteria; kingdom Pseudomonadati; phylum Pseudomonadota; class Gammaproteobacteria; order Enterobacterales; family Pectobacteriaceae; genus Brenneria; species Brenneria tiliae. The sequence goes on from NZ_JAKPCB010000100.1 coordinate 198,358, forward strand.
CCTATCAGTTCGTCGAGGCGTTTATTGCCGCCGCCATTATTTATTGGTGCATTACCCTATCCATAGAGGTGCTCTCTTCAATCCTGGATAGAAAACTGCACGCGCGGCTATCTCGCGGTTTGTGAGGGGATAGTTATTTTACCGCTCCCGCCGTTTGAAGATCAGCTCGTCCGCCGAAGAGTGGGCCGCTTCGAAGTAATAACCGTCCAGATCGAAATCCTTCAGCTGTTCCGCCCGCGTCAGGCGGTTGCGGATAATAAAACGGCTCATTAAGCCGCGGGCTTTTTTGGCGTAGAAGCTGATAACCTTGAACTTGCCGTTTTTCTCATCCAGAAATACCGGCTTGATGATTCGGCCATGCAGTTTTTTGCGGTTAACCGCTTTGAAGTATTCATCCGACGCCAGATTAACCACAATGTCGTCACCCTGTTCGCCGAGCGCCTGATTCAGCTTTTCAGCGATCGCGTCCCCCCAAAAGCCGTAGAGATCCTTGCCCGCTTTATTGTCGAGTCTGGTGCCCATTTCCAGCCGGTAGGGCTGCATTAAATCCAGCGGCCGCAACACGCCGTATAACCCGGACAGGATACGCAGGTGGCGCTGGGCGAAATCAAAGTCCTCTTCGCTGAAATCTTCCGCGGCCAGGCCGGTGTAAACATCCCCTTTAAAAGCCAGCAGCGCCTGGCGCGCGTTTTCGGGGGTAAAGTCGGGGTGCCAGTCATTAAAGCGGCCGGCATTCAGGTCGGCCAGCTTGTCGCTGATGCCCATCAGCGAGGCGATCTGCGCCGGCGTCAGTCGCTTGCAGATGGCAATCAACCGGCTGGAATAGTCCAGCAGTTCCGGCTGAGTATAGCGTTGCGTCGCTAAAGGCGTGGTGTAATCGAGGGTTTTTGCGGGTGAAATGGTTATAAGCATGCGCCATATCCTGTCGGGCCGATTTTGATGTCCTTACTATAACAAGAACCAGACAAAATCAGGCAAGAAAGCGGCGATGGTTATAACAGGGAGCGGTAATCATCGGCCGCCTTGCGCCGGATTTCGCGCGTGTTATTATCAGATTCAAGCGAAAATACACCGCCACCAGTTCATGCTCGAATAATTCACGTATAAACCAATGAGAAATGCCAATATGACGGATAAACTGACCTCCCTACGCCAACTGACAACGGTTGTGGCCGATACCGGCGATATTGCGGCGATGAAATTGTATCAACCGCAAGACGCCACCACCAACCCATCGCTGATCCTTAATGCCGCCCAGATCCCCGAATACCGCAAGCTGATTGACGACGCCGTCGGCTGGGCGCGCGAGCAGAGCGATAGCCGTGAGCAGCAGGTGATCGACGCCACGGACAAGCTGGCGGTGAACATCGGCCTCGAGATTTTAAAACTGATCCCCGGCCGTATCTCCACCGAGGTGGATGCCCGTCTTTCTTATGACGCGGAAGCCAGCGTGGCGAAGGCAAAACGCCTGATTAAGCTTTATAACGACGCCGGCATCAGCAATGACCGTATTCTGATCAAACTGGCTTCCACCTGGCAGGGCATTCGCGCCGCGGAACAGCTGGAAAAAGAAGGCATCAACTGTAACCTGACGCTGCTGTTCTCCTTTGCCCAGGCGCGCGCCTGCGCCGAAGCCGGCGTATTCCTGATTTCACCCTTTGTCGGCCGTATTCTGGATTGGTACAAAGCCAATGGCGATAAGAAAGAATTTGCCCCGCACGAAGATCCGGGAGTGATTTCGGTCACTGAAATCTACAACTACTACAAACAGCACGGTTATGAAACCGTGGTGATGGGCGCCAGCTTCCGTAACCTGGGGGAAATTATCGAGTTGGCCGGCTGCGACCGTCTGACCATCGCGCCGGCTCTGCTGAAAGAGCTGGCGGAAAGCGAAGGGGAAGTGGCGCGTAAGCTTTCTTATAGCGGCGAGGTTAAGGCGCGTCCGGCCAAACTGACCGAAGCACAGTTCTACTGGCTGCATAATCAGGATCCCATGGCGGTCGATAAACTGGCCGATGGCATTCGCAAGTTTGCTGTCGACCAGGGAAAACTGGAAAAAGTGATTGCCGAATTACTGTAATAAACCGCACGAAAAAAAAGGCCGGATATCCATCCGGCCATTGCAAGGCGTAAACGCATAACGCCATATACTTTAGGTTGTTTCATGTTTTAGTTATTTCGCCACGGCATTGCGCGTGTTTTTGGCGATATAAAGTTTTTCGTCCGCCCGGTTCATTACCGATATCAAATCTTCTTTTTCATGGTACTCCACCAGTCCGATACTGACCGTCAGGTCCACCTCATTGCCGAATATTTCGCTATTGGCATTGCTGACCCGTAATCTGGCCCGTTCCGCCACCAGATAGGCGTCTTCCAGTCCGATATTGGGTAAAACAATGGCAAATTCATCACCGCCGATACGTCCGAAAATATCTTCCCGGCGGAATGATTTTCTAAAAACCTCGGCGACGACTTTTAGCGCCTCATCCCCGGCGCCATGGCCGAAAGTATCATTCACGTTCTTAAAGTGATCGATATCGATAAGAATGACGCAAACCGGACGTTTGGAGAAATTGGCGATGCGCAGCGCCTTGTTGGCGGCCATAAAAAAGGCATCCCGCCGCAGGTATCCGCTCAGGTCGTCATATCTTGCGGTTATCGGCAGTTCTATCAGATACTTTTTGGCGAGTATGGAGAGCAGGCTCCCCAGTATCGAGCAAAACAGCACGATGCTCAGTATAACAACCGCCGAGGTGGTCGATAAAAAGGTATCCAGTATCGAAGGAATAGGCTCCCTTGCCGTGGTGCGGATGCGCAGGCCCAGCAGTTCGTCTTTTGCCGACAGAATCGGGAAAATGACCGTCAAGGTATCCTGCCCCGCGTACTCGCCTATGGAGGGGAGTTTATTCTGACAGACGCGGATAATGGCCATATCATTAAATTGCAGATCCGAGGATGATAACCGGTTGATACATTCACTGCTCACATCGCGGGTATTAAAGGCGAAGGTTCTTATGTGCGCGACAAGATAGCGTCCGGTTTTTTCCGTGGTATCGACGTCCGTAACGTCGCCGGAATTATAGGAATCATAGGTTTTAATGATCGAGTCAAGGTTACGCTTCTCCACCCGCCAGGTTCTTTTATCTGACTCGTGTATAACAACGACGGTGATTAACAAGGAAATAAAACCGAACAGAATAAATGCGGATATCGGGTGGGAAAAAAACTCTAATATCTTATATTTAGTGCTATTCATGCATACTTCCTTGGTGTGACTTTTTACTTATTATCTTGGCGTTAAGCTATGCGCGAATTTTATCATAGTATCTTCGCCCGAGTGAACGTTAATGATAGGCGGGGTCGTTGTTTTTCTTTTTTTTAAAAGTTTTTATTTAAAAAAAGAAAGGATAACGGACGTTGGGCGGTTGAGGAAACTCGCGTTGTTCTATTATCTCTTTGGATTCAATGCAACGGGTTGCTGATTAAAATGAATTTTTTTCATTTTTGAGCGGGGACTTAATAACGATTATTCTATGCGGGCTGGGCGGCATCCCGATATGGCGAAGCCTGGCGGTGCTGCGGCGATTTAGCCGCTCGAAGCAGACAATATCCTGATAAAATTGGGTTTTCATTTTCCAGGAGTCCTCTTATGAACGTATTGCATGTGGGATTGGTATCGGTTTCCGATCGGGCGTCCGGCGGTGTTTATCAGGATAAAGGCATTCCGGCGCTGGAAACGTGGTTGACGGCCGCGTTAACCACCCCCTTTGAAATCGAAACCCGCCTGTTGCCGGACGAGCAGCCGTTGATTGAGCAAACGCTATGTGAACTGGTTGATGAGCGTGGCTGTCATCTGGTGCTCACCACGGGCGGCACCGGGCCGGCGCGTCGCGATGTGACGCCCGACGCGACGCTGGCCGTCGCCGATCGCGTAATGCCGGGCTTTGGCGAACAGATGCGCCAGATCAGCCTGCAATTTGTACCGACGGCGATTCTGTCCAGACAGGTGGGGGTGATTCGCAAACATGCGCTGATTCTTAATCTGCCGGGGCAGCCCAAATCCATTAAAGAAACGCTGGAAGGGCTGAAAGATAGCGACGGCAACGCCGTCGTCGCCGGGATTTTCGCCAGTATTCCCTATTGTATCCAGCTGCTGGAAGGGCCTTACATTGAAACCGATCCGCGCGTCGTAGCAGCTTTTCGTCCTAAAAATGCCATCCGCGAAATAAAAAACTGAAGTTTGGCGATTTCAAACATAAGATTCAGCTTTGCTGGTGTATCAGAATTTTGCCGCTATAGTAATTTTTGCTTTACACAAGACGGTAAAATTTTATTTCCACTCTGGCATTGCGCGGTATTTATGAATCACGAGCAGCATCAATCTCACCAAGGGCAGCGCCGGTTAAACCGGCAGGATTACAAAACGCTTTCTCTGGCGGCGCTGGGCGGCGCGCTGGAGTTCTATGACTTTATTATTTTCGTCTTTTTCGCGGCGGTTATCGGGGATCTCTTTTTCCCGGCGGATATTCCCGAATGGCTGCGTCAGGTTCAGACCTTCGGCATTTTCGCCGCCGGGTATCTGGCCCGTCCGCTGGGCGGCATTATCATGGCCCACTTCGGCGATCTGGTCGGGCGTAAAAAAATGTTCAGCCTGAGCATCTTGCTGATGGCGTTGCCGACGCTGGCGATGGGGATGCTGCCGACCTATGAAGCCATCGGGATTGCCGCGCCGTTATTACTGCTGCTGATGCGCGTGCTGCAGGGCGCGGCGATCGGCGGCGAGGTGCCCGGCGCGTGGGTGTTTGTGGCGGAACACGTTCCCCGTTCCCGCATCGGTTTTGCCTGCGGAACCTTGACGGCCGGCCTGACGATGGGGATTTTACTGGGATCGCTGGTCGCCACCTTATTGAATACCGTGCTGACGCCGGCGCAGATGTCGGGCGGCGGCTGGCGGCTGCCTTTCTTTATCGGCGGAATTTTTGGCCTGGTGGCCATGTATCTGCGTCGCTGGCTGCAGGAAACGCCGATTTTTACCGCCATGAGGGCGCAAAAAAAGCTGGCGGAGGAGATGCCGCTGAAATCGGTGGTGCTGAAACATAAAAGAGCGGTGGCGGTGTCGATGCTGCTTACCTGGATGCTGTCCGCCTGTATTGTGGTGGTGATTCTGATGGCGCCCACCTATCTGCAAAAAGTTCACGGCATTTCCGCGGCGCTGGCGCTACAGGCGAACTGCCTGGCCACTATCGCCCTGATGTTCGGCTGCGTTATCGCCGGTTTGCTGAGCGACCGCTTCGGCGCCAGTAAGGTTTTCATCTGCGGCAGTCTGTTGCTGGCGGCGTGCAGCTGGTTTTTCTACCGCACGGCGGCAGGCGATACGGAGTGGCTGTTCGTCGGCTATGCGCTCGCCGGGCTGAGCGTCGGCGTGGTGGGGGCGGTGCCTTACGTGATGGTGCGCGCTTTTCCGGCTGAGGTCCGCTTTTCCGGGATCTCGTTTTCCTATAACGTGGCTTACGCTATTTTCGGCGGCCTGACGCCGATTTTCGTCACGGTGATTATGAAGGTAACGCCGCTGGCGCCGGCCTGGTACGTGCTGGCGCTGTCCGGCGTCGGGGTGCTGCTGGGAATCTATTTACAGCGCGATCTGAATAGCGAGCAGGCCGGCAAGGCGCCGGAGGCGGAGCCTACCCGTTCGCCGGTCGGTATTTAATCCCGGTTGGCCACTCCCCGCCGCGCAGGGAGTGACGCCATTGTCTTAAACCGTATTGCGTACTTAGTGCGCGCCGCGCGCGCCGATGGGCAGGACTTTACGACCGAACTGTTCGTTCAGCACTTCCGCCATCGCCAGATAAATCGCGCTGGCGCCGCAGATAATGCCTTCGAAACCGGCAAAGGTCAGCAGCGCATGGTTGCCGGTAAAATTGCCGACGGCCAGTAACGCGAAAAGCAGCGTCAGGCTGGCAAACACAAACTGCAACGCCAGGTTGGCGCGTAAGGTTCCGAAGAACATAAACAGCGTGAACACCCCCCACAGGCCGAGGAAGACGCCCAGGAACTGAGGATCGCTGGCTTCGGCCAGGCCCATTTTCGGCAATATAAGAATAGCGACCAACGTCAGCCAGAAAGCGCCGTAAGAGGTGAATGCGGTAGCGCCGAAGGTATTGCCTTTTTTATATTCCAGTAATCCGGCCAGAATCTGGGCGATACCGCCGTAGAAAATGCCCATGCTGAGGATAATGGAAGAAAGCGGGAAAAAGCCTGCGTTGTGCAGGTTTAATAAAATAGTGGTCATCCCGAAGCCCATCAGCCCTAACGGACCGGGATTCGCCAACGTGTTTGCGCTCATAAAACCTCTGCAATAACAGATTATCAAAATAGATGTCGTTTAAGGTGTTATTGCCCGTGATAGCGACGGAAGCGTACCCCGTTTTACCAGCGAGCGCGGCATCATATCCGGCGCGTTGAGCGGACACAACATGGCGAATGCGGAATAGTTTGATTGAACAGGGCATAAAGGTCATTTTTTTTCATATCCCCCCTTGATGATGGAATTGTTGACCCCATCTTATTTTCAACCAAAACGGTTTGACCAAATCAAAAAGGGTTTATGTCGGCTCGTCACGCTAGCGCGGCGTCTTGGAAATATCAGGCCGCGCCGGTGGAAAATGTTGTTGTGCAGTTGAAAAATGACATTGCGTCCGCATAGTAGGTTGAACTACCACACCGAATATGACTTTTTAGTGGAGATGTTTAGATGGGTAAGATTATTGGTATCGACCTTGGTACGACCAACTCTTGTGTAGCGATTATGGACGGTACGCAGGTTAAAGTACTGGAAAACAGCGAAGGCGATCGCACCACGCCTTCAATCATTGCTTATACCCAAGACGGTGAGACTCTGGTTGGCCAACCGGCTAAACGTCAGGCGGTGACTAACCCGAAAAATACGCTGTTCGCGATTAAGCGTCTGATCGGCCGTCGTTTCAAAGATGAAGAAGTTCAGCGCGATACCAACATCATGCCGTATAAAATCATCGCGGCTGATAATGGCGATGCCTGGCTGGAAGTGAAAGATCAGAAGCTGGCTCCGCCGCAGATTTCAGCGGAAGTGCTGAAAAAAATGAAGAAAACGGCGGAAGACTACCTGGGCGAGCCGGTAACCGAAGCGGTTATCACCGTTCCGGCCTACTTCAACGATGCTCAGCGCCAGGCGACCAAAGACGCCGGCCGTATCGCCGGTCTGGAAGTGAAGCGTATTATCAACGAACCGACCGCCGCCGCGCTGGCGTACGGCCTGGATAAAGAAGTGGGCAACCGCACCATTGCCGTCTATGACCTGGGCGGCGGTACCTTCGATATCTCTATTATCGAAATCGATGAGGTTGACGGCGAAAAAACCTTTGAAGTTCTGGCGACCAACGGTGACACCCACCTGGGCGGCGAAGACTTCGACAGCCGTTTGATCAACTATCTGGTTGACGAATTCAAGAAAGAGCAGGGCTTCGACCTGCGTAACGATCCGCTGGCGATGCAGCGTCTGAAAGAAGCGGCGGAAAAAGCCAAGATTGAGCTCTCTTCCGCGCAGCAGACCGACGTCAACCTGCCGTACATCACCGCGGATGCGACCGGCCCGAAACACCTGAACATCAAAGTGACGCGCGCCAAACTGGAGTCTTTGGTTGAAGATTTGGTCAACCGTTCTCTGGAACCGCTGAAAGTCGCGCTGAAAGACGCCGGCCTGTCCGTGTCGCAGATTCAGGACGTTATTCTGGTTGGCGGTCAGACCCGTATGCCGCTGGTACAGAAGAAAGTGGCTGATTTCTTCGGCAAAGAACCGCGTAAAGACGTCAACCCGGATGAAGCGGTGGCTATCGGCGCAGCGGTTCAGGGCGGCGTGTTGTCCGGCGACGTGAAAGACGTTCTGCTGCTGGACGTTACCCCGCTGTCGCTGGGTATCGAAACCATGGGCGGCGTGATGACGGCGCTGATTACCAAGAACACCACTATCCCGACGAAACACAGCCAGGTGTTCTCTACGGCGGAAGATAACCAGTCCGCGGTGACGATTCATGTTCTGCAGGGTGAACGTAAACGCGCCCAGGATAACAAGTCCCTGGGACAGTTTAACCTGGACGGCATTCAGCCTGCGCCGCGCGGTTTGCCGCAGATCGAAGTTACCTTCGACATCGATGCCGACGGTATCCTGCACGTTTCCGCGAAAGATAAAAACAGCGGCCGCGAGCAGAAAATCACCATTAAGGCCTCTTCCGGTCTGAATGAGGACGAGATCCAGAAAATGGTGCGCGATGCCGAAGCGAACGCGGAATCCGACCGTAAGTTTGAGGAGCTGGTGCAGACCCGCAACCAGGGCGATCACCTGTTGCACAGCACGCGCAAGCAGCTGGAAGAAGTCGGCGATAATCTGGCCGCCGATGATAAAACCGCCATTGACGACGCCCTGAAAGCGCTGGAAAGTGCGCTGAAAGGCGAAGACAAGGCCGATATCGAAGCGAAGATCCAGGCGCTGGTTCAGGTTTCCGGCAAACTGCTGGAAGCCTCTCAGCAGCAGGCTCAGGCCGGCGCGGGCGCTGAAGGCGCGGCGGATGACGCCGCTCGTAAAGACGACGACGTGGTCGATGCCGAGTTTGAAGAAGTAAAAGATAAAAAGTAATTGCCCTGAGCGGGCACGGTAGCGGTCAGTAGTAGATACTGTTGCTGGCAACCAGCACGGGCGTCGAGGAAACTCTGCGCCCGTGCACGTATGTTGAGGGCAGGAAAAAAAGAATGGCGAAGCAAGACTATTACGAGATTTTAGGCGTTGCTAAAGATGCGGACGAGCGTGAAATCAAGAAGGCTTATAAACGTCTGGCGATGAAGTATCACCCGGATCGTAATTCTGGTGAGAAAGAAGCCGAGGCGCGATTTAAAGAGATCAAGGAAGCCTACGAGATCCTCACCGACTCACAGAAACGAGCCGCTTACGATCAGTACGGCCATGCCGCGTTTGAACAAGGCGGCATGGGCGGCGGCGGTGGTTTTAGCGGCGGCGGCGCCGATTTCGGTGATATCTTTGGCGACGTTTTCGGCGATATTTTTGGCGGCGGTCGCCGCCAGCGCGCGAGCCGCGGCTCCGACTTACGCTACAACATGGAGCTGTCGCTGGAAGAAGCCGTCCGCGGCGTCACCAAAGAGATCCGTATTCCCACGCTGGAAGAGTGTGATGCCTGCCACGGCAGCGGGGCGAAACCGGGCAGTTCGCCCGTCACCTGTCCCACCTGTCACGGCAACGGCCAGGTGCAAATGCGCCAGGGCTTCTTTACCGTGCAGCAGGCCTGTCCGCACTGCCACGGCCGCGGCAAGATCATTAAAGATCCCTGCGTTAAATGCCACGGTCACGGCCGGGTGGAAAAGAGTAAAACGCTGTCGGTGAAGATCCCGGCCGGGGTGGATACCGGCGACCGCATCCGTTTGTCCGGCGAAGGGGAAGCGGGGGAGCACGGCGCGCCGGCGGGCGATTTGTATGTGCAGGTTCAGGTGAAAGCGCATCCGATTTTCCAGCGCGAAGAAAACAACCTGTACTGTGAGGTGCCGATCAACTTCGCCATGGCGGCGCTGGGCGGAGAAATTGAAGTGCCGACGCTGGATGGCCGGGTGAAGCTGAAAGTTCCCGCCGAAACGCAAACCGGCAAGCTGTTCCGCATGCGCGGCAAGGGCGTGAAGTCGGTACGGGGCGGCGCCCAGGGCGATCTGCTGTGCCGGGTGGTGGTGGAAACCCCCGTCAGCCTGAATGAGCGGCAAAGAGAGCTATTGCAGGAGCTGGCGGAAAGCTTCGGCGGTCCGTCGGGCGACAGAAACAGCCCGCGTTCCAAAAGTTTCTTCGACGGCGTGAAGAAGTTTTTTGACGATCTGACGCGCTGACGTTTTTATCGCCAGCGGGATAAGACGGAAAAACCGGTCGCGAATCAGCGGCCGGTTTTTTTGCTCTGACGACAGACATAAAAAAACCGGCCTAAGCCGGTTTCTTTAACCACAATAATACGCGAAAAGCGATTATTGCATGGCGTTGATGCGCGCAACCAGATTGGATTTATGACGTGCAGCTTTGTTTTTGTGGATCAGGCCTTTGCTTGCCTGACGATCCACGATCGGTTGCATATCATTAAACGCATTCTGTGCCGCTTCTTTATCGCCAGTCGCGATCGCCGCGTATACTTTCTTGATGAAAGTACGCATCATCGAGCGACGGCTTGCGTTATGCTTGCGGCGCTTCTCAGATTGTACGGCGCGTTTCTTAGCTGATTTGATATTAGCCAAGGTCCAACTCCCAAATATATTCTATCGAGGACAATTCAAAGGCCGAGGAATATGCCCTTTTAGCCTTCGTTTGTCAATGGATTTGTGCAAATAAGCGCCGTTTGTACGTCGACGCTTGTTACGTTGTGATGGCGCAGGATTTTAACAGCTTCACGCGGTGGAATACAGCTTTTCGCATGATAAATTCACCTTAAGGCGATTAAAGCGCGATAAAACAATTAATCACGGCGAAAACCCCGTCGGAATAGCCCGCTTGTCGCCGCTATTCGCCGACGATCCGTCCAAAAACCGCCAAAATAGCGGCAGTATCCGCAAGACCGGCGGTAAAAGGCGCGAATCGCGGGTTAACCTTACTCGCTGTACAAGGTATAATCCGCCGGTTTCCAATTTAACCCATTTGTTCTGAGCCAGCCATGCAGCTAATACGCGGTATACACAATCTTCGGGCACACCATTATGGCTGTGTGCTCACTATTGGTAATTTTGACGGCGTGCATCGCGGGCATCAGATGCTGCTTGAGCGTTTGAAGCAGGAAGGCCGCGCGCGCGGACTTCCTGTCATGGTGATGATTTTCGAACCTCAGCCTTTGGAGCTGTTTTCCGCCGAGAAGGCGCCGGCGCGGCTGACTCGTCTGCGCGATAAAGTGAACTATCTGCGGAAAGCCGGCGTGGACTACCTGCTGTGCGTGCGGTTTGACGCCCACTTCGCCGCCAACCATGCTCAAACTTTTGTTTCCACCCTGCTGGTGGAAAAGCTGGGCGTCAGGTTTTTGGTAGTGGGGGATGACTTCCGCTTCGGGGCTGGTCGCGAAGGCGATTTCCTGTTATTACAGAAAGCGGGCCGGGAGGCGGGTTTTAACGTTATCAGCACCGCGTCATTCTGCAACGACGGCAAGCGCGTGAGCAGCACCGCGGTGCGCGAAGCGCTCTACAATGACGATTTGGCGCTGGCGGAAAGCCTGTTGGGGCATCCCTACAGCATTTCCGGGCGCGTGGTTCATGGTAACGAGCTGGGGCGAACCATCGGTTTCCCCACCGCCAATCTGCCTCTAAAACGCCAGGTGTCGCCGGTGGGCGGGGTTTATGCCGTCAGCGTTTATGGCCTGGGGGATAAGCCGTTGCCGGGCGTGGCCAATATCGGTACGCGCCCGACGGTCACCGGAGACAAGCGCCAGCAGCTCGAAGTGCATTTGCTGGATGTGACGATGGATCTCTATGGCCGCCATATAGATGTGGCGCTACGCAAAAAGATACGTAATGAACAGCGTTTTGCTTCGCTTGAAGCGCTCAAGCAGCAAATCGCTGATGATGTGGTGACGGCCCGGGAGTTTTTCGGGTTAAAGACACCGGTTTAATTTTTCTAGCCGAAAACGAAATCGAGAATCTAATGAGTGACTATAAGACTACCCTGAATTTGCCGGAAACAGGGTTCCCGATGCGTGGCGATTTGGCCAAGCGTGAACCTGACATGCTGAAACGTTGGTATGAACAGGATCTGTACGGGATTATTCGCCGTGCTAAAAAGGGCAAAAAAACCTTTATTCTGCACGATGGCCCGCCGTATGCGAATGGCAACATTCATATCGGTCACTCAGTCAATAAAATTCTGAAAGATATTATCGTCAAGTCGAAAACCCTGGCCGGCTATGACTCGCCGTATATCCCCGGCTGGGACTGCCACGGCCTGCCGATTGAGCTGAAGGTTGAACAGCTTATCGGTAAGCCGGGCGAGAAGGTCAGCGCCGCGGAATTCCGCGCCGAGTGCCGCAAATACGCGGCCGAGCAGGTTGCCGGTCAAAAGAAAGACTTTATCCGTCTCGGCGTGCTGGGCGACTGGGATCATCCCTACCTGACGATGGACTTCGCGACCGAAGCCAACATCATTCGCGCGCTGGGCCAAATTATCGCCAACGGCCACCTGCATAAAGGGGCCAAGCCGGTTCACTGGTGCGCCGACTGCGGTTCCGCCCTGGCGGAAGCGGAAGTGGAATACTACGACAAAACCTCGCCTTCCATCGACGTGGCGTTTAACGCCATCGATGCCGCGGCGGTTAGCGCCAAATTCGGCGTCAGCCGGGTAGAAGGGCCGCTTGCGCTGGTTATCTGGACCACCACGCCGTGGACGCTGCCGGCTAACCGCGCCATCTCCCTCAACGCTGAATTCACCTATCAACTGGTGCAGGTGGAAGGCCGGGCGTTGATTCTGGCGGCGGATCTGGTGGAAAGCGTGATGAAACGCATCGGCGTCAGCCACTGGACCGTGCTGGGCGAATGCAGCGGCCGCGATCTCGAACTGCTGCGTTTTCAGCATCCGTTCCTGGCGTTCGACGTGCCGGCGATCCTGGGCGACCACGTGACGCTGGACGCGGGCACCGGCGCGGTGCATACCGCGCCGGGACACGGTCCGGACGACTATGTCATCGGTCAGCAATACGGGCTGGAGGTCGCCAATCCGGTGGGGCCGAACGGCTGCTACCTGAGCGGCACCTATCCGGAACTGGACGGCAAGTTTGTCTTTAAGGCCAATGACACCGTCGTCGAGATCCTGCGCCAGCGCGGCGCGCTGCTGCACGTGGAAAAACTGCTGCACAGCTATCCGTGCTGCTGGCGCCATAAAACGCCGATCATTTTCCGCGCCACCCCGCAGTGGTTTATCAGCATGGATCAGCAAGGGCTGCGTAAGCAGTCGCTGGCCGAAATCAAAGGCGTACAGTGGATCCCGGACTGGGGCCAGGCGCGTATCGAATCGATGGTCGCCAACCGACCCGACTGGTGTATTTCCCGTCAGCGCACCTGGGGCGTGCCGATGTCGCTCTTCGTCCATAAAGAGACGGAAGAACTGCATCCGCGCACCGGCGAGCTGATCGAAGCGGTCGCCAAACGCGTGGAGCAGGACGGCATTCAGGCCTGGTGGGATCTCGACCCGGCCGAACTGCTCGGCGCCGACGCGGCGGACTATGTGAAAGTCCCTGATACGCTGGACGTCTGGTTCGACTCGGGATCGACCAGCCGCTCGGTGGTGGACGTGCGCCCCGAGTTCGGCGGCCACGCGGCGGATATGTATCTGGAAGGTTCCGACCAGCACCGCGGCTGGTTTATGTCATCGCTGATGATTTCGACGGCGATCAAGGGCAAGGCGCCCTACCGTCAGGTATTGACCCACGGCTTCACCGTCGACGGTCAGGGCCGCAAGATGTCCAAATCCATCGGCAACACCGTCAGCCCGCAGGATGTGATGAACAAGCTGGGGGGCGATATTCTGCGGCTGTGGATCGGTTCGACCGACTACTCCGGCGAAATCGCGGTGTCCGATGAGATTCTGAAGCGTTCCGCGGACGCCTACCGCCGTATTCGCAACACCGCGCGCTTCCTGCTGGCCAACCTGAACGGTTTTGATCCGCGGACGGATATGGTTAAGCCGGAAGAGATGGTGGTGCTGGATCGCTGGGCGGTCGGCCGCGCCAAAGCCGCGCAGGAAGAGATTACCGAAGCCTACGACAGCTATGATTTCCACCGCGTGGTTCAGCGTCTGATGCAGTTCTGCTCTATCGAGATGGGCTCGTTCTATCTCGATATCATCAAGGATCGCCAGTATACGGCGAAAGGCGACAGCGTGGCCCGCCGCAGCTGCCAGACGGCGCTGTATCATATTGCGGAAGCGCTGGTGCGCTGGATGGCGCCCATCCTCTCCTTTACCGCGGATGAAATCTGGGCGTATCTGCCGGGCGAGCGCGCGCAATACGTATTTACCGAAGAGTGGTATGACGGCCTGTTTGGTCTGGATACGGCGGAAACCATGAATGACGCTTTCTGGGCGGATATTCTGCAGGTACGCAGTGAAGTGAATAAGGCGATCGAGCAGGCGCGTAACGACAAGCGTATCGGTGGATCGCTGGAAGCCTCGGTCACGCTGTACGCCGACGCGGACCTGGCCGGTAAGCTTAATCGGCTGCATCAGGAGCTGCATTTCGCCCTGCTGACCTCGAAAGCCCGGGTCGAGGGGTATGAAAACGCGTCGGCCGACGCGCAGGCCACGGAACTACCTGGATTGAAAATTGCCTTAAGCAAGGCGGAAGGGCATAAGTGTCCGCGCTGCTGGCATTATGAGTCGGATATCGGCAGCAACCCCGATCATCCCGATATTTGCGGTCGCTGCGCGACCAACGTCGGCGGCAAAGGCGAAGAGCGTAAATTTGTCTGATGAATAAATCGATCTGTTCGAGCGGATTGCGCTGGCTGTGGCTGGCGCTGGTAGTTTTGGTTGTCGACCTCGGCAGCAAGCAGTGGATTTTAGCCCACTTCGCGCTGGGGGATACGCAGCCGCTGGTTCCCTATCTGAACCTGCACTATGCGCGCAATTATGGCGCGGCGTTCAGTTTTCTGGCGGACAAGGGCGGCTGGCAGCGCTGGTTTTTTGCCGGTATCGCCATCGCCATCGTTATCGCCCTGCTGGTGATGATGTATCGCGGCAGCGCGCGGCAGAAGCTGAACAATATCGCCTATGCGCTGATTATCGGCGGCGCCTTGGGCAACCTGTTTGATCGGATGTGGCATGGTTTTGTCGTGGACTTTATCGACTTCTATGTCGGTAGCTGGCATTTCGCCACCTTCAATCTGGCGGACAGCGCTATCTGTATCGGCGCCGCGCTGATTGTGCTGGAAGGCTTTTTCAACACCAATGATGACGCGGTCAAGCAAAAGGGTCACTGATGTCTGAGACTGTACAGAGCAACAGCGCTGTGCTGGTGCATTTTATCCTGACGCTGGAGGATGGTTCCGCGGCGGAGTCTACCCGTGAAAGCGGCAAACCCGCGCTGTTCCGCCTGGGCGACGGCAGCCTGTCCGCCGAACTGGAACGGCATCTGCTGGGATTGAGGCGGGGGGAGAAACGCAAGTTCACGCTGGCGCCGGAGTCCGCTTTCGGCGCCGAAAATCCCGACCTGATCCAGTTTTTCCTGCGTCGCGACTTTGCCGAGACCGGGGTGCCGGACGTGGGGACCATCATGTTGTTTAGCGGCATGGGCGGCAACGATATGCCGGGGATTATCCGTGAGGTGACGGAAGAGTCCGTCACCGTGGATTTCAACCATCCGCTGGCCGGCCGCTCGGTTACCTTCGATATGGAAATATTGGATATCGACCCATCTCGGCAGGAGGTTCCCCATGCAAATCTTGCTGGCTAATCCCCGTGGCTTTTGCGCCGGGGTTGATCGCGCCATCAGCATCGTCGAGCGGGCGCTGGAGATTTACGGCACCCCGATCTACGTGCGTCATGAAGTGGTGCATAACCGCTATGTGGTTAACGGGCTGCGCGAGCGCGGCGCGATATTTATCGAACAGATCGAGGAAGTGCCGGACGGCTCGATTCTGATTTTCTCGGCCCACGGCGTTTCGCAGGCGGTGCGCGCCGAGGCCAAAAATCGCGATCTGACCGTCTTTGACGCCACCTGTCCGCTGGTGACCAAGGTGCATATGGAAGTGGCGAGGGCCAGCCGCAAAGGCGTGGAGGCGATCCTGATCGGCCACGCCGGCCACCCGGAGGTCGAAGGCACCATGGGGCAGTACAGTAACGCGCGCGGCGGCATGTATCTGGTGGAGTCGCCCGAGGATGTCTGGCGCTTGCAGGTGAAGGACGAAAACAACCTCTGCTTTATGACGCAAACCACGCTGTCCGTTGATGATACCTCCGCGGTGATCGATGCGCTGCGCGAACGTTTTCCGCGCATTATCGGTCCGCGCAAAGACGATATTTGCTACGCCACCACCAATCGCCAGGAGGCGGTGCGCAATCTGGCGACTGACGCCGACGTGGTGCTGGTGGTCGGCTCCAGGAACTCTTCCAATTCCAATCGTCTGGCCGAACTGGCGCAGCGCGCGGGGAAAGCGGCTTATCTGATTGATGCCGCCGAGGACATTCAGGAAAGCTGGCTGAGCGGCATTACCCGCGTCGGGGTGACCGCGGGGGCGTCGGCGCCGGATATCCTGGTGCAGCAGGTCATCAAGCGCTTGCAGGCCCTGGGCGGAGAGATTGCCGTGGAAATGCAGGGGCGCGAAGAGAACATCGTCTTTGAGGTGCCCAAAGAGCTGCGCGTTGAAGTGAAGCAAATCGATTAACCTTGATGGCGGCGGGAGCGCGTTTTCGCTGCGCCGCCTCTTCCCCCATTCTCCCCGAATAAGCCCGATCGCCGATTAATTATCGGATAAAATGCATATTTATGCGTCATCGTGCTTAATGTGGCGGCGTAAGCGCTGGCGGCGGACAGGCTTTACGCGTTACCCTCTCTGCGCACATAATATTCTTATCCGCCTATTAAATCCGCTGGCGATAGGGCCTCACGCCCGTTAACCTAGCGTTATTTCATGACGAAATCAGCAAAGAGAGAGACATTATGCAGGATTCATCAATCATCCGTATCGCCGTTGCCGGTGCCGGCGGCCGTATGGGGCGTCAGCTTATTGCGGCGGTGGAGCAGGCGGAGGGCGCGGTATTGGGCGCCGCGCTGGAGCGTTCCGGATCGTCGCTGGCGGGGGTTGACGCCGGCGAACTGGCCGGGCTGGGCAAAACCGGCGTGACGGTGAGCGACAGCCTGGAGGCCGTGCGCGACGACTTCGATATCTTAATCGATTTTACCCGTCCTGAAGGCACGCTGGCCTATCTGGAATTTTGTCGTCAGCACCATAAGGGCATGATTATCGGCACCACCGGCTTTGATGAGCAGGGAAAAGCGGCTATTCGCGACGCCGCGCGGGAGATCGGCATTGTTTTCGCCGCTAACTTCAGCGTGGGCGTGAACGTGATGCTCAAGCTGCTGGAAAAAGCCGCCAAGGTGATGGGCGATTATAGCGATATCGAAATTATTGAGGCCCACCACCGGCACAAAGTGGATGCGCCTTCAGGAACGGCGCTGGCGATGGGTGAGGCGATTGCCGGCGCGCTGGGGCGCGATCTGAAAACCTGCGCCGTTTATGCCCGCGAAGGCCATACCGGCGAGCGCGATCCGCAAAGCATCGGTTTTGCCACCGTGCGGGCGGGCGATATCGTCGGCGAGCACACGGCGATGTTTGCCGATATCGGCGAGCGCGTCGAGATTACCCACAAGGCTTCCAGCCGTATGACCTTTGCCAATGGCGCGGTTAGGGCGGCAATCTGGGTTAAATCCAGAAAAGAGGGGCTTTTCGATATGCGAGATGTGCTTGGGTTGGATGATTTGTAAAAAATAAGTGGAATTTAAATAAGTATAAACAATTGATAAAAGTGGCGATTTTTTGTCGTTACTTTTATTTTTGTAGTTTTGTTTTTTATTTTTACATATCTGCGTTATTTTTCTCGTTTTTGTTGTTTTTTCTGGCCCGTTTTTCTATCCCGAAGCCGAAAAACGGAGCCTATTGAGTCATTCTCCCCTTTATTTTAACCATATGGGGTAGCAATCGTTTACTTTCCTTAGTTAACCTGCGTTTTTGCGGCGGTGGGCCGGCATTTATGCCATAAGCTATATAAATAAGGGAAAAAGTGCGGTTAAAGTGGACAATTTAGCCAGCCATCATTAAAATGCGCCCAATTTGCCAAAAATTTACCTTGCAGGTGGTTTTTGCGTTGATTTAGATCGATTAATCTGAATTAATATGCAAATAACATGATTTTTTATTCCTTGGAGGGTGTTTTGATTAAGTCAGCGCTATTGGTTCTGGAAGACGGAACCCAATTCCATGGCCGGGCCATCGGGGCGGAAGGCTCGGCAGTGGGAGAAGTGGTCTTCAATACGTCGATGACCGGATATCAAGAAATCCTTACCGATCCATCCTATTCCCGCCAGATCGTGACTCTCACTTATCCCCATATCGGTAACGTCGGCGCCAACGCGGCCGACGAAGAATCGCCCGCCATACAGGCTCAGGGCCTGGTCATTCGAGACCTGCCGCTGATTGCCAGTAACTACCGCAGCGAAGAGAGCCTGTCCGACTACCTCAAACGCCACAACATCGTCGCCATCGCCGATATCGATACCCGTAAGCTGACCCGCCTGCTGCGCGAGAAAGGCGCCCAGAGCGGCTGCATTATCGCCGGCGACGCGCCGGACGCCGCGCTGGCGCTGGAAAAAGCCCGGGCGTTTCCGGGGCTGAAGGGCATGGATCTGGCGAAAGAGGTCACCACGGCGGAAAGCTATGGCTGGACGCAGGGCAGCTGGACGCTGGAAGGCGGGCTGCCGGCGGCGCAAGCGGAGAGCGAACTGCCTTACCACGTGGTGGCTTACGACTACGGCGTGAAGCGCAACATTCTGCGCCTGCTGGTGGACAGAGGTTGCCGCCTGACGGTGGTGCCGGCGCAGACCCCGGCGGAGGAGGTGTTGAAGCTGAATCCGGACGGCATCTTCCTGTCGAACGGCCCGGGCGACCCGCAGCCTTGCGACTACGCCATTCGGGCGATTAAAACCTTTCTGGACACCGATATCCCGGTATTCGGCATCTGCCTCGGCCACCAGCTGCTGGCGCTGGCGAGCGGGGCGAAGACGGTCAAAATGAAGCTTGGCCACCACGGCGGCAACCATCCGGTAAAAGATCTGGATAATAATCGCGTGATGATTACCGCTCAGAACCACGGTTTTGCGGTGGATGAAAACGATCTGCCTGCCACCCTGCGGGTGACGCACAAATCGCTGTTCGACCACACGGTGCAGGGGATTCACCGCACCGACAAGGCGGCGTTCAGTTTTCAGGGGCACCCGGAAGCCAGCCCCGGCCCGCACGATGCGGCGCCGTTTTTCGACCACTTTATTGAATTGATCAAGACTTACCGTTCTTCAGCCGAATAATCAGGAGCGAGAAAATGCCAAAACGTACAGATATTAAAAGCATCCTGATTCTGGGCGCCGGCCCGATTGTTATCGGCCAGGCGTGCGAATTCGACTACTCGGGGGCGCAGGCCTGCAAGGCGCTGCGCGAAGAGGGCTACCGCGTCATTCTGGTGAACTCCAACCCGGCCACCATCATGACCGACCCGGAAATGGCCGATGCCACCTACATCGAGCCGATTCACTGGGAAGTGGTGCGCAAAATCATCGAGAAAGAGCGCCCGGACGCGGTGCTGCCGACCATGGGCGGCCAGACGGCGCTGAACTGCGCGCTGGAGCTGGAGCGTCAGGGCGTGCTGGCCGAATTCGGCGTCACCATGATCGGCGCCACCGCCGATGCGATTGATAAGGCCGAAGATCGCCGCCGCTTTGACGTGGCGATGAAGAAAATCGGCCTGGATACCGCCCGTTCCGGTATCGCGCACAATATGGAAGAGGCGCTGGCGGTGGCGGCCGAGGTCGGTTTCCCGTGCATTATCCGCCCCTCCTTTACCATGGGCGGCACCGGCGGCGGCATCGCCTATAACCGCGAAGAGTTCGAAGAGATCTGCGAGCGCGGCCTGGATCTGTCGCCCACCAAAGAATTGCTGATCGACGAATCGCTGATTGGCTGGAAAGAGTATGAAATGGAGGTGGTGCGCGATAAGAACGACAACTGCATCATCGTCTGCTCCATTGAAAACTTCGACGCCATGGGGATCCACACCGGCGACTCCATCACCGTTGCGCCGGCGCAAACCCTGACCGACAAAGAGTATCAAATCATGCGTAACGCCTCGATGGCGGTGCTGCGCGAGATCGGGGTGGAAACCGGCGGTTCGAACGTCCAGTTCGCGGTCAACCCGAAAAACGGCCGCCTGATCGTGATTGAGATGAATCCGCGGGTGTCGCGCTCCTCCGCGCTGGCATCCAAAGCCACCGGCTTCCCGATTGCGAAAATCGCCGCCAAGCTGGCGGTGGGCTACACGCTTGACGAGCTGATGAACGATATTACCGGCGGCCGTACGCCGGCCTCCTTTGAACCCTCCATCGACTATGTGGTTACCAAGATCCCGCGCTTCAACTTCGAGAAGTTCGCCGGCGCCAACGACCGCCTGACCACGCAGATGAAATCGGTGGGTGAAGTGATGGCTATCGGCCGCACGCAGCAGGAATCGTTGCAGAAAGCGCTGCGCGGCCTGGAAGTGGGGGTGAACGGATTCGATCCGAAAGTCGATTTGGACGATCCGCAGGCGCTGACTCAAATCCGCCGCGAGCTGAAGGATGCGGGCGCCGAGCGTATCTGGTATATCGCCGACGCTTTCCGCGCCGGCATGTCCGTCGACGGCGTATTCAACCTGACCAATGTCGACCGTTGGTTCCTGGTGCAGATTGAAGAGCTGGTGCGTCTGGAAGAGCAGGTGGCGGAAAAAGGCGTGAACGCGCTGGACGCCGACTTCCTGCGCCAGCTGAAGCGTAAAGGCTTTGCCGATGCGCGTCTGGCCGCGCTGGCCGGGGTGGCGGAAAGCGAAATACGCAAGCTGCGCGACAGGTTCGACCTGCACCCGGTGTATAAGCGCGTCGATACCTGCGCGGCGGAGTTCGCCACCGACACCGCGTACATGTATTCCACCTATGAGGAGGAGTGCGAAGCCAATCCGCATCAGGACCGCGACAAAATCATGGTGCTGGGCGGCGGGCCTAACCGTATCGGTCAGGGCATCGAGTTCGACTACTGCTGCGTTCATGCGTCGCTGGCGCTGCGCGAAGACGGTTATGAAACCATTATGGTCAACTGTAACCCGGAAACCGTCTCGACCGACTACGACACCTCCGACCGTCTGTACTTTGAGCCGGTGACGCTGGAGGACGTGCTGGAAATCGTGCGTATCGAGCAGCCTAAAGGGGTTATCGTGCAATACGGCGGCCAGACGCCGCTGAAGCTGGCGCGGGCGCTTGAAGCCGCCGGCGTGCCGGTTATCGGCACCAGCCCGGATGCCATCGACCGCGCCGAAGACCGTGAGCGTTTCCAGCAGGCGGTAGACCGTCTGAACCTGAAACAGCCGGCCAACGCCACGGTGGTGGCGATTGAGCAGGCGGTGGAAAAGGCGCGCGATATCGGCTATCCGCTGGTGGTGCGTCCCTCCTATGTGCTCGGCGGCCGGGCGATGGAGATCGTGTACGACGAAATCGATCTGCGTCGCTACTTCCAGAATGCGGTGGTGGTGTCCAACGATGCGCCGGTGCTGCTGGACCGCTTCCTGGACGACGCCATTGAAGTGGACGTGGACGCCATCTGTGACGGCGAGCGGGTGCTGATCGGCGGCATTATGGAGCACATCGAACAGGCGGGCGTTCACTCCGGCGACTCGGCCTGTTCGTTGCCGGCGTATACGCTGAGCAAGGAAATTCAGGACGTGATGCGCCGGCAGGTAGAGAAACTGGCGTTTGAGCTGGGGGTGCGCGGCCTGATGAACGTGCAGTTCGCCGTCAAAAACAACGAAGTCTATCTGATTGAAGTCAACCCGCGGGCGGCGCGTACCGTGCCGTTTGTTTCCAAGGCGACCGGCGTGCCGCTGGCGAAAGTCGCGGCGCGGGTGATGGTGGGCCAGACGCTGGCGCAGCAGGGGGTGACGAAAGAAGTGATCCCGCCTTACTACTCGGTGAAAGAGGTGGTGCTGCCGTTTAACAAATTCCCCGGCGTCGACCCGATTCTGGGGCCGGAAATGCGCTCCACCGGCGAGGTGATGGGCGTGGGCCGCACCTTCGCCGAAGCCTTCGCCAAAGCCATGCTGGGCAGCAACTCGCAGATGAAGAAATCCGGCCGGGCGCTGCTGTCGGTGCGTGAAGGCGACAAGGCGCGGGTGGTGGATCTGGCGGCGAAACTGCTCAAGCACGGCTTTGAGCTGGATGCGACGCACGGCACGGCCATTGAGCTGGGTGAAGCGGGGATTAATCCTCGCCTGGTGAACAAGGTGCATGAAGGGCGCCCGCACATTCAGGATCGCATCAAAAACGGCGAGTACGCCTATATCGTCAACACCACTGCGGGGCGCCAGGCGATTGAGGATTCCAAGCTGATCCGCCGCAGCGCGCTGCAATACAAGGTGCATTACGATACCACCATGAACGGCGGGTTCGCCACGGCGATGTCGTTAAACGCCGATCCCACCGAGAGAGTGATCTCGGTGCAGGAAATGCACGCCCTGGTGAAAGGCTGATTCCTTCCTGACCGGTAAAGCCGGCGTTGGCGATCAACGCTGGCTTTTTTTGAGTCGCCGAACTACGCTTTATCACTGTTCCCTCTTTATTTTTTTCTCCCTCCTAACTCCTTTTATTTTCTTCCTTTTTGGCGGTTTATTGCCGTGTTTCAGGAAAGTATCCAGATAATCGTCTACCCTTAAGCGTATTGTTTGAAGTTTTATGCGGTAAACAATATAAGAGGTGAGTATGAGTGTTAACCAGCAGGATCCAAGCTTAACCAAAGACGCGTTATCCCCATTAACCGGTAAAAATCCGACCGAGGCGTACCCCAAACCGCCTTTTGCAGATCAGCCCCAGACGCCGCCGGGATTGGCCAGCAAAATGAAACCCGTTCCCGATCATGGCGAAAAAAGCTACCGCGGCAGCGGGCGTCTTTCCGGCCGCAAGGCGTTGATCACCGGCGGCGATTCGGGGATCGGGCGCGCCGTCGCCATCGCTTACGCCCGGGAAGGGGCGGACGTGGCGATTAACTATCTGCCGGAAGAAGAATCCGATGCGCAGGAAGTGATTGCGCTGATTCGCGCCGAAGGGCGTACCGCCGTGGCCATCCCCGGCGATATCCGCACGGAGGCGTTCTGTCAGAGTCTGATCAAGGAAGCGGTGGAAAAGTTGGGCGGGCTGGATATTCTGGTTAACAATGCCGGACGTCAGCAATATAACGAGTCCATTGAGGCGCTGACCACGGAAGACTTTGACGCGACCTTTAAGACCAACGTGTATGCGCCGTTCTGGATCTCGAAAGCCGCGCTGGCGCATTTGTCGGCGGGCTCCGTCATCATCAACACCTCGTCGGTGCAGGCGTTTATCCCCAGCCCGATCCTGCTGGATTATGCCCAGACCAAAGCCTGTAATGTGGCGTTCACCAAGGCGCTGGCTAAACAGCTGGGGCCGAAGGGCATTCGCGTCAACGCGGTGGCGCCGGGGCCCTACTGGACGCCTTTACAGCCGAGCGGCGGTCAGCCCGAGGAAAAAGTGAGGGAGTTTGGCGGCGATAGCCCGTTGGGCCGCCCCGGTCAGCCGGCGGAGATTGCGCCGCTGTACGTGACGCTGGCCTCGGCGGAAAGCAGCTATTCCTCCGGCCAGGTATGGTGTTCCGACGGCGGGACGGGAACCCTCTAAGCCGCACAAAAGGCCCGCTCGGTGGGCCCATTAACGACCCCCTCCCAGCCTCCCCCTTGTCAGGGGGAGGAGCCAGCGTTTTTACTCCCTCTTCCTTGTCAGGGGGGAGAGCGTGCTCCCTCCCCTGCGAAGGGGAGGGTTGGGGTGGGGTTGGACTGCCCCGCTCGACGGGCCTTAAATTTAAAACCGCCGTTAACCCAGCGCCACCTTGATACCGAGCGCAATCAGCACCGTACCCAGCAGTTTATCCACCAGCTTTTGCGCTTTTTCCAGCACGCGGCGTACCGGCCCGCTCTGAAAAATAACCACCAGCAGCGGCCACCAGACTGCGGCCAGAACCCAGATAATCATGGCATACCACAGTTTCTCGCCGACGCCGGAGTCGACGCTCAGCACCTGGGTAAACATCGCCAGAAAGAACAGCGTTGCCTTCGGGTTCAGCAGATTGCATAAGTAGCCCTGCAAAAAGGCTCTCTTCATGCTGACCCGCTGTTTCGTTAAACCCGCGAGATTCATTTTACTCCCGCCGCGGGACAGCAGCGCCTGAACGCCAACCCAGATCAGATAAGCGGCCCCGGCGTATTTCAGTAAATTGAACAGCCAAGGGGTGGTGGTGATAACCACCGCCAGCCCCGCCACGCAGTACGCCATATGGGTCGCTACGCCGCAAATTACGCCTAATGACGTCATCAGCGCCGCGGCTCGCGGATAGCGGGCCGCATTTTTGATTACCAGAAAAAAATCAGGCCCGGGCGAAAGCATGCCCAGCGTGGCAATGGTGGCGACAAATAGCGATGTTTCCAGCATGATGGGTTCCAGGTGGCGGAAATAAGAAATAAAAACAGGATAGAATAATAGCGCCGGAGCAATTAATTCGCATCACCATTATTGGCTATTGCCCGGTAATATGTTAACAAGTCTCCTTGCTTTGTTCAGGGTTAATTTCTGTGGGTCGGGATCGGGATAAAAACATGGTCGATGAAACGTCACGGCAAAGGGAGATTACCCGGCTGTGCATTCAGTGCGCGCTGTTGCTGTTGCAGCACGGCGCGGAAAGTACGGTTGTGGAGCAGTTGCCCGCCAGGCTTGGCGTGGCGCTGGGCGTTGATAGCGTCGAGAGTTCGATCTCGGCGAACGCCATCGTCCTGACCACCATCCAAGGGGGGCATTGCCTGACGTCCACGCGCAAGAATGTCGATCGCGGCATCAATATGCACGTGGTTACCGAGGTGCAGCACACGGTGATTATGGCCGAGCATAGATTGCTGGATGTGGCCGGGGTGGAGAAACGTTTTGCCCATATCAAGCCGCTGCGCTATCCGCGCTGGCTGATGGTGTCCATCGTGGCGCTGTCCTGCGCCTGCTTCAGCCGGCTGAACGGCGGCGGGTGGGACGCCTCGGTGGTGACGCTGGTCGCCAGCGGCCTGGCGATGTACGTGCGCCAGCTATTCACCGCCCGCCACCTTAATCCGCTGATTAACTTCTGTATTACCGCATTCGTGGCGACGTCGGCCTCGGGGCTATTGATGAAGCTGCCCGTTTTCCAGCACACCTCAACCGTGGCGATGGCGGCCAGCGTGCTGCTGCTGGTTCCCGGTTTTCCGCTGATCAACGCGGTGGCCGATATGTTTAAAGGACACGTTAATACGGGACTGGCCCGTTGGACGGTGGCCAGCCTGCTGACGCTGTCTACCTGCATTGGCGTGGTGATGGCGCTGGCGATGTGGGGGTTACGCGGATGGGCTTAACGCTGTTGGGGGAACTGTTACTGGATATGGCGCTGGCGGCGGTGCCGGCGTTGGGCTTCGCCATGGTGTTCAACGTTCCCGTCAGAGCGCTGCGCTATTGCGCGGCGCTGGGAGCGCTGGGACACGGCGTGCGCTTTATCGCCATGCATTTCGGTTTGAACATCGAATGGGCCTCGTTTCTGGCGGCGATTACCATCGGCATTCTCGGCATTCGCTGGTCGCGCTGGCTGTTGGCGCACCCCAAGGTGTTCACCGTCGCCGCGGTGATTCCCATGTTCCCGGGGATTTCGGCCTATACCGCGATGATTTCCGTGGTGGAGCTGTCGCACCTTGGCTACAGCGAAGAATTGATGAGCGTAATGATCACCAATTTCCTTAAGGCCAGCTTTATCGTCGGGGCGTTGTCCATCGGCCTGTCGCTGCCGGGAATATGGCTGTACCGCAAGCGCCCCAGCGTCTAAATATATTGCTATACCCAATAGATTTCGAGATGCAGGAAGGCGGCAACCGAGTGAGTCCCCAGGAGCTTACTTAAGTAAGTGACTGGGGTGACTGACAAATCTGCCTGGAGCAGATTTGAACGCTGCTTGCAGCGGCCCCAACGGGGCGAGGCCCACGGATGGGCCGAGTAATGCAGCCAACGCACCTGCAACTTGAAAGATGACGGGTATATAAGAGGTATCCATATCGACGAGTGCGGGGGCTTTCCGTATAGTGTCAGCAATTTTCTGACCTATAGGGTTTCACCATGGTTATTAGTTTGATTGCTGCATTGGCTGTGGATCGTGTTATCGGTATGGAGAACGCCATGCCGTGGCATTTACCGGCGGATTTGGCGTGGTTTAAACGTAATACGGTAGATAAGCCGATCGTGATGGGGCGCAATACTTTCCGTTCTATCGGTCAGCCGTTGCCGGGGCGGCTCAATATTGTGGTCAGCAATCATCCCGGCGATGACGACCGGGTGACCTGGGTGTCCTCACTGGACGAGGCGCTGGCCGCCGCCGGCGATGCGCCAGAAGTGATGGTGATCGGCGGCGGGAGTATCTACCGGCAGATGTTGCCCAGGGCCGACCGGCTGTATCTGACCCATATCGATGCGGAAGTCGAAGGCGATACGCATTTTCCGGATTATGAGCCTGATGAGTGGTCGTCCACTTTCAGCGAATTTCACGATGCGGATGAGCGCAATTCTCACAGCTACTGTTTCGAGATTCTGGAAAGAAACTGATTTCTTTTGATCGGGGCGCAGACGGCGCGCCCTGGTCATATTGCGGACGGATTACTCGGCATTGCCCGCATCCGGGCGCGACAGCGATTTCTGTCTGAAGTAGCGCTTGTCTTCCCAGCGCAGCATGGTCAACTCCCCGCCCCAGCAGCAGCCGGTATCCAGCGCGTAGATATTCTCCGGCGTGCCTTTTCCTTCCAGCGACGCCCAGTGCCCGAAAGCGATGGCGTACGCCGGGGCGATCCGGCTCGGTAATTCAAACCACGGCTTCAGCAATGAGGGCGCCTGCGTCGGCGGCTCTTTGCAGATCATATCCAGTTGACCGCCCGCGAAGCAGTAGCGCATACGGGTAAAGACGTTGGTGCTGAAACGCAGGCGGGGCAGGCCGCTAAGCTCCGGGCTCCAGTGATTCGGCATGTCGCCGTACATCGAGTCGAGAAACAGAGGGTAGCTATCGCTGACCAGCATGGATTCCACTTCCCGGGCGCACATTTGCGCGGTTGCCAGATCCCACTGCGGCGTAATGCCGGCGTGCGCCATCACCAGCTTTACGTCTTCATCAACCTGCAACAGCGGCTGGCGGCGCAGCCAGTTAATCAGCTCATCGGCGTCCGGCGCTTCCAGCAGGGCGTTGAGCCGGTCTTTGGGCTTATTGCGGCTGATCCCTGCGTAGACGGCCAGCAAATGCAGATCGTGATTGCCTAAAACCACGCGGACCGCGCTGCCGAGCGAGCGAACAAAACGCAGCACCTGAAGCGAATCCGGACCGCGGGCCACCAGATCGCCGGTCAGCCACAGGGTATCCTGTCGCGGGTGGAAAGAAACCTGCGCCAATAGCGCCTCAAGTTCCGCTATACAGCCGTGAACATCGCCAATCAAATAAGTAGACATAATTAATGTATCAGTGAGGGAATAGCCAGACGGAATACGGGAATAGCGACCTGAAAAGCGTTACCCTGATGATCGATCATCTGGTAGTGCCCTTCCATGGTGCCTAACGGGGTTTCCAGCACCGTGCCGCTGGTGTACTGAAATTCACTGCCGGGCGGGATCACCGGCTGCTCGCCGACGACGCCTTCTCCCTGGACCTCGGTCTGATGACCGTTGGCATTGGTAATCAGCCAGTAGCGGCCGAGAAGACGTACCTCATGCCGCCCCAGATTGCGCACCGTGATCGTATAAGCGAAGACGAAACGTTCTTCATCAGGCAGTGACTGAGACTCGACGTAAAAGCTCTGGACCTGTACACAAACACGGGGCGCATTAATCATCACGAACAACTCCAGTTATTCCGGCGCGGCAGGATGCTCGGTCAGCCAGTTCGCCAGGCGGCAGTATTGCTCCACCGTCACGTTTTCGGCCCGACAGGCCGGGTCGATGCCCAGCTCGGTCAGCAGTGGCGGCGTAAAGAGATTACCCAGGCTGTTGCGCAGCGTTTTACGCCGCTGATTAAACGCCGCGGTGGTAATCCTGCTCAGCGTACGGATGTCGCTCACCGGATACGGAACCTGCGCGTAAGGAACCAGACGGACCACGGCGGAATCGACTTTCGGCGCCGGTTTAAACGCCGTGGGCGGCACTTCCAGCACCGGGATCACCTGACAGTAATACTGGGCCATCACGCTTAAGCGGCCGTAGGCTTTACTGTCGGGACCGGCGACAAGACGGTTGACCACTTCCTTCTGCAGCATAAAGTGCATGTCGCGGATAGCCTGAGTATAGCTGAACAGGTGGAACATCAACGGCGTGGAGATATTATACGGCAGATTGCCGAACACCCGCAGCGGCTGTCCGGCCTGCTCGGCCAGCGCGGAGAAATCCACCGTCATGGCGTCCTGCTGAATAATGGTCAGCTTATCTTTCAGCGTGGGATGGGTTTCCAGCCGCGCCGCCAGATCGCGATCCAGCTCGATGACGGTAAAGCGATCCATCCGCTCGCCGACCGGCGCGGTAAGCGCGCCAAGTCCGGGGCCGATCTCGACGATGGCCTGACCGGGCTGCGGATAAATGGCGGAAACAATGCTGTCGATCACGAAACGATCGCTTAAAAAGTTTTGCCCAAAGCGTTTACGGGCGAAGTGACCTTGGTGTACTCGATTATTCATTAATGTGCGTTGTCATTTTAATGGCAAGGTTTAATGCCGTGATAAAGCTGCCGGGATCGGCGCTGCCGCTGGCGGCCAGCTCCAGCGCCGTGCCGTGATCGACCGAGGTGCGGATAAACGGCAACCCCAGCGTGATATTCACCGCGCGGCCGAATCCCTGATATTTCAGCACCGGCAGGCCCTGATCGTGATACATCGCCAGCACCGCGTCCGCGTGTTGCAGATACTTCGGCTGAAACAGCGTATCCGCGGGCAACGGACCGATAAGGGCGATGCCCTGACGGCGCAGTTCATCCAGCGCGGGGATGATGACGTCCAGCTCTTCACGGCCCATATGGCCGCCTTCCCCGGCGTGGGGATTCAGGCCGCAAACGTAGATTTGCGGCCGTTCGATGCCGAATTTGCTCTGTAAATCATGATGCAGAATGGTGACGACTTCATGCAGGCTCTGCCGGGTAATGGCGGCCGAGACGTCGGCGAGCGGCAGATGCGTGGTGGCTAACGCGACGCGTAATTCTTCGGTCGCCAGCATCATCACCACGCGCTTGCAGCGGCTGCGGTCGGCGAAAAATTCGGTATGTCCGCTGAACGGCACCCCGGCGTCGTTAATGATGCCTTTGTGAACCGGCCCGGTGATCAGGGCGGCGAATTCGCCGTTCAGGCAGCCATCGCAGGCGCGCGCCAGCGTCTCGACCACGTAGGCGCAGTTGCTGACGTTAAGCCGGCCGGCCACCACGGTGGCCGGGGCAGGGAGCGCCAGCAGCGTCAGGGTTCCCGCCTGCTGCGGCCGGGCGGGCGTCCCGGGCTGGTAATGCCGCAGGGTCAGCGGCAGGCGCAGCTGCAGCGCCCGGCTCATCAGCAGGTCGGGGTCGGCGCACACCACCAGCTCGACCGGCCACGGCCGCTGCGCCAGCGCAATAACCAGATCGGGGCCGATCCCGGCGGGCTCGCCGGGAGTGATCGCCACGCGTGGCGTATCGTCGTTGCCGTGCATCAGTCGTCCGCGCCGTTGACGATTTTAACGTAAGCCGCCGCGCGCTGTTCCTGCATCCAGGTTTGCGCCTCTTCGGCAAACTTGCGGTTGAAAATCATGCGGTAGGCGCGCTCTTTCTGCGCCGCGTCGGTTTTATCCACCTGGCGGGTATCCAGCAGCTGAATCAGATGCCAGCCGAAAGCGGAGTGGACCGGCTGACTGATTTCGCCTTTGCGCAATTTCAGCAGCGCATCGCGGAACGCCGGATCGTACATATCCGGGGAAGCCCAGCCCAGATCGCCGCCCAGATTGGCCGAACCGGGATCCTGCGACAGTAGTTTCGCCTGCGCGGCAAAGTCGGTGCCGCCGTTTTTAATCTGCTGGGCGACCTCTTCCAGCTTCGCCTGCGCCTGGCTGTCGGTCATCACCACCGAAGGCCGCAGCAGAATATGGCGGGCATGGGTTTCGGTGACCGACACGGTTTTATCGCTGCCGCGCAGATCGTTAACCCGCAGAATATGGAAGCCGACGCCGGAACGAATAGGACCGACTATCTGTCCTTTCTGCGCCTGCGTCAGCCGTTCGGCGAACAGGGTCGGGATCTCCTGCAGCTTGCCCCATCCCATTTGGCCGCCTTGCAGCGCCTGGGAGTCGGCGGAATAGCTGATGGCGAGCTTGGCGAAATCCGCGCCTTCGTTGATTTGCTTCACCAGGGAGCCGGCCAGATTTTCAGCTTCATCAACCTGCTGCTGGCTGGGGTTTTCCGGTAACGGAATAAGGATATGGCTCAGATTGAGTTCGGTATCTTCCCCGGTCTGGTTGGCGATCTGTTTGGCCAGCGCGTCCACTTCCTGCGGCAGCACGCTGACGCGCCGGCGAACTTCGTTATTGCGCACCTCGGCGATCAGCATCTCTTTACGAATCTGGCTGCGGTAGGTGTTGTAGTTAAGACCTTCATAGGCCAGCTGGCTTTTTAACTGATCGAGCGTAATACGGTTCTGGGCGGCGATGTTGGCGATAGCCTGATCCAACTGCTGATCCGTAATCTGGATACCCATTTTCTGCGCCATCTGCAGGACGATGTTATCCATGATCAGACGGTCGATAATCTGATGGCGCAGGGTGGCGTCATCCGGCAATTGCTGGCCCGCCTGTTGGGCATTCAGTTTCACCGACTGCAAAAGGCCGTTGACGTCGCTTTCCAATACGACGCTGTTATCAACCACTGCTGCAACTTTATCAACCACTTGTGGTGCTGCGAACGCGGTAGAAGCACTTAGTGCCAATCCGAGAATAAGCGTTCTCCAGTTATTCATACCTTTCCCATTTATCTCATCCGCAAGGCGGGTTAAAAGTTTCGTTGATACAGCCTGTTCGCCCATTTATACCGGCTGACGGCGCGATGGCGTCAAAATGCGCGCTGGTAAGGCAAAATACCCGACCGCAGCATTTTTTCGGAGCCCAGACTGTAATTATTGCTTAAACCACGTAATTCGATATTAAACGACACCTTATTATCATACACGCTGCCGTTGCTCTCCCAGTCGGTGATTTTGCGTTCGTACCCGACGCTGACGGCCCAGCAGCAGGTGTTGTACTGCACCCCAATCAACTGGCTGGCAGGCTGATTGGCCTTGGTATCATAGTAGTAAGCTCCCACCACGGCCCACTGGTCGACGATCGGCCAACTGGCGGTCACGCCCACCTGCGAAATGCCCTGTTGGAAACCGGGATTGCGCACATTCGGCAGCATGGCCTGAATGTACTCCGGGCTGGCGAAGCGGTAGTTCAACTGTACCAGACGCTCGGCGTCTTTGCGGTACTCCAGCACGGCGTCGCCCAGCGCCACTTCGTTGCGGCGGGCGTCGTACTGCAATCCGCCCCGCATGCCCCAGTTGTCGTCAACCTTCAGATAGGCGTCGCCGGCCCATACCATGCTGCCGTTATCATCGCTTTGATCGAGCGACATATTGCTATCGCCGGTGCGCGGACGATCAAAGTAATAGATTTGACCCACGGAGGCATTAAAACGTTCAACCAGTTCGTCATCATAAATACGCGATGTCACCCCGGTCGCCAACTGGTTGGCCGAAGCGATACGGTCCAGGCCGCTGTAGCTGCGGTCGCGGAACAGCCCGGAGTAGTCGGCCTGCAGCAGCGTTGAATCATAGGTATGGATGTCGCTTTGGTCGCGATAAGGCACATACAGGTACTGCGCCCGCGGCTCCAGCGTTTGGGTATACCCCTGCGACCAGTTCATCTCGCGCTCGAAAACCATCTTGCCGTCTATCTTGTACTGCGGCATCACGCGGTTTACCGAGTCTTTCAGATTATACTTTGAACTGTCGCTGACCGTCGGGTCGGCGCGGTAGCGATCGAGATTGTCCTGCTGGTAATGCGTCGCCAGCAGCTTGGCTTCGGTGTTCAGGCTGCCCCAGCGGTTGGTCAGCGGCAGGCTCAGCGCCGGTGCGATATGCAGACGCGTGGCTTCCGGCCGTTTATCGTTCACGTTGGTGAATTTTACCGCCTGACCGTAAAGATGCAGATCGACCGGGCCGATATCATTCTGATAGTAATTGATATCGAGCTGCGGTTCGGCGCGGTAGACGTCCCGGCTGTTGGCGGTGGAAAATACCTGGAACTGTTTGGTGGAGAGCGTGGTATCCCAGTTTTGATTGGCGTAGCCCACGCTGAGTTTTTGTGAGACGTAGCCGTCGGTGGTGGAGCCGTATTCGGAGTCCAGATCGGTGAAATAGCGATCGTCGCTGACTTTGGTATAGTCGGTGTCGAAACGCCAGACCTGATCCATCACGCCGTTGTGCTGCCAGTGAAACAGCCAGCGGGGGTCGTTATCGTCCCGCGGCGCGTCTTTGGCGTATTCGTCGTCGCTGGGCAGCCAGTCGAACTGAATGGTGCCGGCGCCGGGGGCGGTCAGATAACGGAATTCGTTCTGCCACTGCATGCCGCGTTTGGTTTGCAGATGCGGCGTGATGGTAGCGTCAAAATTGGGCGCGATATTCCAGTAATAAGGCGTCAGCAGCTCAAAGCCGTTGCTGCTGCCGAATTTGGCATTGGGGATCAGGAAACCCGAGCGCCGCTTGTCGCCGATGGGCAGTTGCAGGTAAGGGCTGTAGAAAACCGGTACGCCGCCAATCATAAAGCGCGCGTTCCAGATTTCGGCAACCTGCTCTTCGCGGTCCTGAATCACTTCCGAACCGACGACGCTCCAGCTATTATCTCCCGGCAGGCAGGAGGTAAAGGTGCCGTTTTCCAGAATGGTGTAGCGATTACCGTCGCGCACTTTCATTTTGTCGGCGCTGCCGCGTCCCTGACGGCCGACCATCTGATAGTCGCCCTCATACACGTCGGTATCTTTGGTATTGAGGTTCGACCAGGCCTTGGGGCCTTTCAGAACGACCTGGTTATCGTCGTAATGCACGTTGCCGGTGGCGGTAATGGTACGCGTGGGCGCGCCGTCCTGAGCGGCGGATGCTATCTGGTTGAGCTCCACCTGCTCGGCGGTCAGTACGCTGTTGCCCTGCTCGATATTGACGTTGCCGCTGAACAGGGCGCTGTCAGGGTAGTTGGCGGCGGTTTTGTCGGCCTGAATATTTACCGGCAAATCATTGGGATCGCCGGTGACCAGCGGCCTATTGTACGTAGGTACGCCAAGCATGCACTGTTCGGCGAGATCGGCCAGCGTTTGCTGGCTGTATAGCGCCGACCAAATCAGGGTGGCCAGCAGGGTTGGGAAACTTTTTTTCATACGCGGTATCAGGTGTTCCGTCATCAGAGGCATCATGCCGGCAAACGGTCAGAGACTATATCACTCGTCAGCGTTGCGCCAGTGTTAAATCCCCACTGTTTAATACGCGCTGCCGTTAGGTGCAAAGATAAATGACGGGTATGATAAAGCAATTTTTAGCCGGCGGCATGAGGATTTGAGGAGTATATGCGGTATTGGGGAAAGTTGCTGGGGCTTGTGCTGGGAATTATCTCCAGCGGCGGCATCTGGGGAATCATCACGGGACTGCTGATGGGGCACTGGTTTGACCGGGCCCGGGCATCGCGTCGCCGTGACTTTTTCTCCGCCCAGTCCACGCGCCAGTCGCTGTTTTTTCTCACCACCTTCCAGGCGATGGGCCACCTTACCAAATCCAAGGGACGGGTAACGGAAGCGGATATCCAGATCGCCACCAGGGTGATGGATCGCCTTGAGCTGTTCGGCGAGGCGCGCGCCGCGGCGCAGCAGGCTTTTCGCGAAGGCAAGGCCAGCCATTTCCCGCTGCGGCTTAAGCTGCGCAAACTGCGCGATGCCTGCCTGGGGCGTTTTGATCTGATTAAGATGTTTCTGGAAATTCAACTGCAGGTGGCGTTTGCCGATGGCGTGCTGCATCCGAATGAAAGACGTTTGCTGTATGTTATCGCCGATGAACTGGGCGTGACCCGCGAGCAGTTCGACTTTTTTCTGCGCAATATGGAAAGTTCGGCTTACCACGCCAGGCACGGCGACGGCAGACAGAGCGGCAAGTCCCACCAGCGCCGCGGCCAGTCGTCCGGCGGCCATTCTTACGGCGGGCAGCGGCCGCCGGTCTCCCCGCGCGGACCCACGCTGGAAAGCGCCTGCCGTACGCTGGGCGTACGGCGCAACGATGATGCGGCGACGATTAAGCGCGCCTATCGTAAGCTGATGAGCGAGCACCACCCGGATAAATTGGTGGCGAAGGGGCTATCGCCGAGGATGATGGATATGGCCAAGCGCAAGGCGCAGGATATTCAGGCCGCCTATGAACTGCTGAAAAGCGCCGATCAAGTAAAGTAACGCCGTCTCCTTTCCCCCGCCTTTATCGCTCTCTCCTCCTGTCTGCTACCGTCCCTAAAAGTCCGCCTCACAGCGAAAGTGCATCGGCGCGTTGAATTGCGGGTGGGTGATGCACAGCTCCTGGGCGTGAAGCAGCAGACGGGGCGCCAGCGCCTTGGCGGCGGGATGGGCGTAAAAGCCGTCGCCCAGAATCGGGTGGCCCAACGCCAGCAGATGGACGCGCAGCTGGTGAGAGCGCCCGGTGATCGGCATCAGCCTGACGCGGGTGGTGCCGTCGCCGTCGCGCGACAAAACCTGGTATTCGGTTTGCGCGGCTTTTCCCTGCTCAAAACAGACTTTCTGTTTGGGCCGGTTCGGCCAGTCGCAAATCAGCGGCAGGTCGATCAATCCCTCGTCCCGCTCCATTATCCCCCAGACGCGGGCGATATAGGACTTTTTGGGCTCGCGTTCGCGGAACTGGCGCTTTAACTCACGCTCGGCCGCTTTGGTCAGCGCTACAACCATTACCCCGCTGGTGGCCATATCCAGACGATGGACGGACTGGGCGTCGGGGTAGTCGGCCTGAATGCGGCTCATCACGCTGTCCTTGTGTTCCGGCGCGCGGCCGGGAACGGAGAGCAAGCCGCTGGGCTTGTTCACCGCCATGATGTGCCGATCCTGATACAGGATATGCAGCCAGGGATCGGCGGGGGGATTATAGGCTTCCATCGATAACGCCTCTCTCCCGGCTACTGGTGGGTGACCACCACCAGGCGAATGGCGTCCAGACGCCAGTTTGCCTGATGAAGGTTACGCAACACCTGCTCGCGCTGATTTTCCAGCGCGCTCAATTCATCGTCGCGAATATTCGGGTTGACGGCCTTGAGCGCTTCCAGACGTTCCAGCTCGCGGCGCAACTGCAGGTCGGCCTGCTGCTGGGCATCGGCGATCAACCGGCGCGCCTGTTCTTCCACCAGCGCTTCCGCCTGCTTGAGCATGGCGTGCACGTCCGCCTGGACGGCGTTCACCAGCTTGCTCGAGGTATGGCGGTTGACGGCGCTGAGCTGGCGGTTAAAGCTTTCAAACTCCACCTGTCCGGCCAGGTCGGCGCCTTTGCGGTCCATCAGCAGGCGCACCGGCGTCGGCGGCAGGAAGCGCGTCAACTGTAAATGTTTCGGCGCCTGCGCCTCCACCACGTAGACCAGCTCCGCCAGCAGCGTGCCGACCGGCAGCGCCTTGTTCTTCAACAGCGACACGGCGCAGCTGCCGGTATCGCCGGAGAGGATCAAATCAAGCCCGTTGCGGATCAGCGGATGCTCCCAGCTGATAAACTGCGCGTCTTCGCGCGACAGCGCCTGTTCGCGATCGAAGGTGATGGTGCAGCCGTCCTGCGGCAGGCCGGGGAAGTCGGGCACCAGCATATGGTCGGACGGCGTCAGAATAATCAGGTTATCGCTGCGATCTTCCTGATTGATGCCCACGATATCAAACAGATTAAGCGCAAAGGTGACCAGATTAACGTCGTTATCCTGTTCGGCGATGCCCTGCGCCAGCCTCTGCGCCTGTTCGCCGCCGTTGGAGTGCATTTCCAGCAGGCGGTCGCGCCCTTGCTCAAGCTGCTGTTTAAACTGTTCGTGCTGCTGGCGGCAGAGGCGGATAAACTCATCCAGACCCTGCTGTTCGCCCGGCGCGGTCAGTCGTTCAATCAGCTGCGCATAATGGGCGTCATAGATGGTGCGGCCCGTCGGGCAGGTGTGCTCGAAAGCGTCCAGCCCTTCGTGATACCAGCGCACCAGCAGCGCCTGGGCGGTATTTTCCAGATACGGGATCAGGATCTGGATCTGCTGCGTCTGGCCGATGCGATCCAACCGCCCGATGCGCTGTTCCAGCAGATCGGGGTTGAACGGCAGATCGAACATGACCAGCTGGCTGGCGAACTGGAAGTTGCGGCCTTCGGAACCGATCTCCGAGCAGATCAGCACCTGCGCGCCTTCTTCCTCGGAGGCGAAATAGGCGGCCGCCCGGTCGCGCTCAAGAATGGACAGCCCTTCGTGGAAAACGGCGGCGCGAATGGCTTCGCGGGTGCGCAGCACCTGTTCCAGCTGCAGCGCGGTGGCGGCCTGCGCGCAGATCACCAGCACTTTTTCGTGGCGGTTGGCGGTCAGGTAATTGAGCAGCCACTCAACGCGCGGATCGAAATTCCACCAGGTGGCGTCGTTCCCTTCCAACTGCTGATAAATCTGCTCCGGGTAGAGCATATCGCGCGCGCGGGCTTCGGGCGCTTTGTTGGCGCCCATAATGGCGGACACTTTGATCGCCGTCTGATACTGGGCCGGCAGCGGCAGGCGGATTTGATGCAGAATACGCTGCGGGAAGCCTTTCACCCCCTGACGGGTATTACGGAACAGCACGCGGCTGGTGCCGTGGCGATCCATCAGCATGGCGATCAGTTCCTGCCGCGCGCGCGCGTTGTCTTCGCTGTCGCTGTTAATCGCTTTCAGCAGCGGTTCGATATCCTGCTCGCCGAGCAGTTCGCTCAGTACGTTAAGCTCGGGCGTTTTGGCTTTTTCTCCCGCCAGCAGCAGCGTTACCGCATCGGCCACCGGGCGGTATTGCCGCTGTTCGGCGACGAACTCCCGATAGTCGTGGAAGCGATTCGGATCGAGCAGGCGCAGACGGGCGAAATGGCTTTGCTGGCCCAGCTGTTCCGGCGTGGCGGTAAGCAGCAGCACCGCCGGAATATTGGCGGCCAGGCGTTCGACCGCCTGATATTCGGGGCTGGGGGCCTCTTCGCTCCAGGAGAGGTGATGCGCCTCATCCACCACCAGCAGGCCCCAGTCGGCATTGACCAGCTGTTCGAAACGCTGCGCATTGCGCCGCACGAAGTCCAGCGAACAGATGACCAGTTGCTCGGTTTCAAAGGGGTTGCCGCTGTCCAGCTTCGCTTCCGCGTAGCGTTCATCGTCAAATAGCGAGAACAGCAGGTTGAAGCGGCGCAGCATCTCCACCAGCCATTGGTGCTGCAGGGTTTCCGGCACCACGATCAGCACCCGCTCGGCGCGGCCGGCCAGCAGTTGCTGGTGGATGATCATCCCGGCCTCGATGGTTTTCCCCAGGCCGACCTCATCCGCCAGCAGGACGCGCGGCGCGTGGCGCTGGCCGACTTCGTAGGCGATATGCAGCTGATGCGGGATCAGGCTGGCGCGCATGCCGCGCAGGCCGCCCCACTGCTGCAGCGCCTGTTCGTGCTGATGTTTACGCGCGCGGTAGCGCAGGGCGAAGCGATCCATACGGTCGATCTGGCCGGCGAACAGGCGATCCTGCGGTTTGTTGAACGTCAGCTTGCTATCCAGCATGATTTCGCGCAGTTCGGCCGGGGCCTCGTTATCCAGCCGCTGGCCGCGGTACACCAGCAGCCCGTTCTCATCGCCAATGCTGTCTACTTTCAACTGCCAGCCTTCGTGGCTGGTGACGATATCGCCGGGGTTGAACATCACCCGGGTGATGGGCGCATCGCTTCTGGAATAGAGTCGGTTTTCATCGCTGGCAGGGAAAAGCAGGGTGACCATGCGGTTGTCGACCGCAATCACCGTACCCAATCCAAGTTCGCTTTCCGTATCGCTGATCCAGCGCTGACCAAGTGTAAAAGGCATAAATTCTTAGCTCGATTTTTGTCTGTGTCGGTATAGAGTCGGGTTCTATTTCGCCATGCGCATCCGGCACGAAGAAGATAATGGCGTTGTCGATGTCAATTGAGAAAGGGCGTTATGGTAATGGAAGGCGACGCGTTCGTCACCTGCTCAAAAGCCCGCGGCGGACGCCGATGATTAAAATAACCCCATCTGACCGGTAATCAAGGTAGTGAAATCGTCGTGCAGAAAGGGAAGAATGGCATCCGCCACCGGCTGTAGCTGGCGCTCGACGTAGTGCTGATAGTCGAGCGGCGAATGCCGGGTTTCCAGCGGTTCAGGCCCGCTGGTGGTGATGACGTAGCTAATCCAGCCGCCGTTTTGGTATTGCAGCGGCCGCCCCTGCCGGCGATTGTAGTCGTCGGCGATTTTGGCCGCCCGCGCATGGGGCGGCACGTTGCGCTGATAGTCGTCGAGCCGGCGGCGCAGCCGTTTACGGTAAACCAGCTGCGCATCGAATTCGCCGTTCAGGGTTTTCGCCACATAGTCCCGCAGCCATTGCTGATAAGGCCGTTGCTGAAAGATAAGCAGATAAAGCTGCTGTTGAAAATGCTGCGCCAGCGGCGTCCAGTCGGTGCGCACCGTTTCCAGTCCCTTAAAAATCATTTTTTCGCCCTGGGGCGTATCAATCATCCCGGCGTAGCGCTTTTTACTGCCCTGTTCGGCGCCGCGGATGGTGGGCATCAGAAAACGGCGGAAGTGGGTTTCAAACTCCAGCTCCAGCGCGCTGGTCAGCCCGTGGGTTTGCTGCAGATGCGTGCGCCACCACTGGTTGACCTGCCGCACCAGCGTATCGCCGATGCGGGCCGCCTCTTCCTGCGAATGGGCGCGTTTCAGCCAGACAAAAGTTGAGTCGGTATC
Organism: Brenneria tiliae; assembly: GCF_023347575.1. Classification (NCBI taxonomy): domain Bacteria; kingdom Pseudomonadati; phylum Pseudomonadota; class Gammaproteobacteria; order Enterobacterales; family Pectobacteriaceae; genus Brenneria; species Brenneria tiliae. Next base: position 237,285 of record NZ_JAKPCB010000100.1, read on the forward strand.
GCCGTAGATCACCTGATAACCCTGTTGTTCGATCAGTTCGCGCGTTTTGCGCATGATTTCATGGCCGCGCAGGGTGATGGAAGAGGCCAGCCGGGGATCGAAAAAGCGGCAGCCGCTGGCGCCCAGCACGCCGTAGAAGGCGTTCATGATGATCTTCAGCGCCTGCGACAGCGGTTTGTTGCCGGTGCGCTTGGCGGCCTCGCGCCCTTGCCAGATATGCTCGACGATGGCCGGCAGGCAGTGCTGCCGGCGGGAAAACCAGGCGCCGAGAAAACCGGCGACGGCGTGCCGTTCGTCCGGGTGCTGCATTCCCACCGCCAGACCCACCGGGTCGATCAGGAAGGTGCGGATAATCGACGGATACAGGCTTTTGTAATCCAGCACCAGCACCGAATCGTATAAGCCGGGGCGGGAATCCATCACGAATCCGCCGGGGCTGGCTTGCGGCGCGACCTCTCCCAGGTTCGGCGCCGCATAGCCCATGCGATGCATGCGCGGCAGGTAGAGGTGGGTAAAGGCGGCGACGGAGCCGCCGCTGCGATCGGCGGCCAGGCCGGTCACGTTGGCGCGCTCCAGTAGAAAACGCATCAGTTCCGTTTTGGCGAAAATACGGGTGACCAGTTCGCAGTCCTGCAGGTTATAGCGGGCGAGGGCCGGTTTATCTTCGGCGAAGCGGCGGTCGATCTCGTCCATGCGCTGATAGGGGGTATCAATGGCTTTACCCTCGCCCAGCAGCGTCTGCGCGACGAATTCCAGGCTGAAGGAAGCGAAATTCCAGGTGGCGGACTTAAGCGCCTCGATGCCGTCAATAATCAGCCGGCCCGCGGCGCCGGCAAAAAAATGCCCCGGCTTGAAGCCGTGCTCGCGCCATTCCAGTTCACCGCCGTTGCGGCCCAGCAGCAGCGGGATACGGTAGCGCTCGGCGTGTTTTTGCAATACCCGCAGGTCGAACTGCACCAGATTCCAGCCGATAATGGCGTCAGGATCGTGCCGCTGTAGCCACTGGTTCAGCTTTTCCAGCAGCTGCGGGCGGCTGGCGACATATTCCAGCGTAAAATCATCGGCGTCCGCGGCGAGTCCGTTGGCCGGGCCGAGCATATAAACCTGGCGTTGACCGCAGCCTTGCAGGCCGATGCAGTACAGCTCGCCGTGGCGGTTGGTTTCGATATCCAGCGAAACCAGCTTGAGATCGGGGCGGTAATCGGGATTGGGCTTCATCCGCGCCTGGGTCAGCAGGCCGGGCGACGCGCTCTCGCCGCTCAGCCAGACGGAGGCGGTAATAAAGCGCTCCATCAGAAAACGGTCGGGCGGGCGGATATCCGCCTCATAGACCTGAACCCCGTCTTCGCGCAGCAGCCTTTCCAGCCGCAGCACCTGGCGGTATTGCTGGCAATAGAGCCCCAGCAGGGGCTGATGATGGAAATCCTGCAGCGCCAGCGGCCGTAGCTGCCAGCCTCTCTCTTTGGCTAATAGGCGGCCGGCCTGGTCCTGTTGCGCGGCGGGGATAAAAGCGACGGCCTGCTGCGCGGGCAGGCGGGCCAGCAGCGGACCGTCGTCGGTGGCGAGCCAGAACTCCACCTGGGCGCCGGCGGGGGCGTCATGCCAGTGGCGGGTGAGAATAAAGCCCTGACGAGTCTCGGTCACTAAGGCTGCCTTTTCGTTGGTTGCCGGGGGAGAAAGAGGATTAAGTATGGTTATTTATACAGGTGATGTCCAGCGGTTTGCCGACATCGCCCGTTGAACGGCAGGGGGCATTAAAGCCGTCATCCCGGCGGGCTTAGCGGGCGTCCGCGGCGGCGATCACCCGGTTGCGGCCCTGCTGTTTGGCTTTATACAACGCCTCGTCCGCCATTTTAAACGCCCGCTCCATGGTGATGTCCTGATGGTGCGGCACCCACAGCGATACCCCCAGCGAGATGGTGATATGGCCGACCGTCGGAATATCGGCTTGCTGCACCCTGTTGCGCAGGCGTTCCGCAATCTCCAGCGCGATTTTCATCGTGGCTTCCGGCAATAAAATCAGAAACTCCTCTCCTCCGCTGCGGCATAAAATATCGCTGTCGCGCGAACCGTTGCGGATAAGCTGCGCAAGATAGCCGATCACGCTATCGCCGACATCATGGCCATAGGTGTCGTTAACGCGTTTGAAGCTGTCGATATCCAGCGCGATAATGGCGAAGCTTTTCTGGCCGATCTGCCAGTAACGCAGAATGCTTTCCATTCCCCGGCGGTTGAACAGCCCGGTCATGGGGTCGGTTTGCGCTTCATAGCTCAGCTTGCCGATCTTTTTCTGTAGCAGATCGATGCCGATTAGCATCGCCTGTTTGAGCTGCGTGGCCTCAAAATACCAGGAGCGAATTTTCCTGATGTCGTCGGAAACGTTCAGCGCGTCCATTTTATTGGCGCTGCGCGCCAGCAGCCACAGCGGCTGGGCAATAAGCCGGGCCAGCAGCCAAACGCCGAATAGGGTCAGCAAGGCGAATGGCAGAGTATGCCGCAACACATTCATCATCAGGCTATCCAGCGGCTTTAAGGTTTCACTCGTTGGGCGCTGCACCAGCACTTCCCACCGGTTGGCGGGAACCATGGCGTATCCGACCAGCATTTCTTTACCCTGTTTATCCCCCATCTTGCGGCTGCCGTTGCTCTCCCTGTGGCTATCCATTATCGGGCTGGTGTGGACGACGACGCCGATCTGCCGGGGGTCTTTGTGGTACAGAATTTTTCTAAAGTGGTCGGTCACATAGATATAAGAACCGTCCTGATAATAGTGCTGGTCAAGCAATGCGTTGAGAATACTGGGTTTTTCCAGGTGAATGGAGCCGCCGATAAACCCCTGGTAGCGCCCGTCGCGGCTAAATATCGGTGCGGAGACAAGGACGATCAGGTTATTGACCACGGAGTCATAAGGCGAACTGATCAGCTGATCCCTTTCCTGCAGGGCCTGCCTTACGCCGGCCGTAGTGACCTTTTTTCCTATCCATTGAAACGTATCGGGAAAGGCCGCCTTGACCACGCCGTGTTCATCGACAATGGAGACGGTGTTGAAACTGCGACTCTGTAACCCGATACGTCTGGTTTCCCGGTTCAGGCGGTCGCCGTCATCCACGTGGTCCGCTATCTCGCCGGCGCTGTAAGCCAATTGCTGCAGCGATGTTTTGAAGAAAGTATCGGTGGTGGCCGCCAGCTTGGCCGCGTAAACGCGATTGGCTTCCAACGTGTTATCGATCAGCAACTGACGCTGCACCCGGTAACTGGCGTAAAAACTGTTAATCAACATAATCAGCGCACTGGTAACGGCCAGCAGTAAGATTAATCGTCGTAATCCGATGTGATGGAAGCGTTTTAACAACATATTGGGCAGACTGGCGAGGTGGTAAAAATGGACGCTATCATAAGTGCTGGTATATGGCCTGTAAATTCTGGTTAGTATAGTCATCTTGGGCGAAGGAATGATAAATTTTTCGCCAACGCCTGACGCAAAAAACTTTCCTCCCCTGCTGCTGTAGCATAAAAAGTGGGAAATAGCATATTAAAAGGAATAATCACTATGGCATCTGTTTGCCGTCACGCCGGAGCAGAGCATAAATAGTAGATGACAATCATCGGGATACAATATTGCCGACTCGCCCTGAGGAGCTGATTTACATATAGAATCTTGCTGTTAACCACGGCGCACTTTTTAAAAGCAACGACGAAACAAATTGGTGCATTTCCCTTTATGCCTTTTCCGTCCCGCCGTTTTTCCTACCGTAATAAATCCATTTTTTTGTTATTTATTAATATGTTAATTGCTATTTTATCGTTCTGGCACATTTATTGCTGATTTCAGTTCCGCCAGCAGAATATATCCCTGCGGCAATTTTCAGACTCTCACAGTCAGGCGTACGGCTTTATTCCATTACTGGGATGTGCATCTCTCATTATCAAAGAGGCGATCATGAATAATAATTTTGTCAGAATAACGGTAGCAGCCGCATTTGTTTCCTCCGTTCTCTGCGCCAATGGCGCGCTGGCGGCCGAAGTGAAAATCGGCGTGGTCCTGCCTTTAAGCGGACCGCTTAGCGGCTTTGGGCAACCCTCGCAAAAAGGCGTTGAGCTGATTAATAGCCTGGAGCCGACGCTGAAAAACGGCGATACCATTAAACTGGTCATCATTGATGACAAAAGCGACAAGGTGGAAGCGGCCAACGCCATGCAGCGTCTGGTTTCCAGCGATAAAGTCGACGCGGTGATCGGGGAGGTCACCTCGACCAATACGATGGCGATGACCAAAATGGCCGAAGACACCAAAACTCCGCTGGTCTCCCCGACCGCCACCAACGACCGGGTGACCCGCAACCGCCAGTACGTCAGCCGCGTATGTTTTTCCGATAGCTTCCAGGGCGTGGTCGGCGCCAATCTGGCATCGCGCGATTTGGGGGCGAAAACCGCCGCCATCATGTTCGACAGCAGCAACGACTATTCCGTCGGTCTGGCAAAATCCTTCCGCACCCAGTTTCTGAAAAACGGCGGCACCATTCCCGTCGAAGTACAGGTGCCGGGCGGCAGTAAGGACTTCAAAGCCCAGCTCTCCACCATCAAGTCTAAAAACGTCGATATGATCTATATGCCGATCTATTACACCGAAGCGGCGCTGATCGCGGTGCAGGCCAAACAGCTGGGGCTGAAAGCGCCGGTGGTCGGCGGCGACGGTCTGGCGGCTGACCAGATCTTCTTCACTCTGGGGCAGGATGCGGTGGAAGGCTATATGGCCACCGACTACTACTCGCCGGACGCCAAAGAGCAGACGCCGGAAGGGGAGAAATTTATCAAGGCCTGGGAAGCGAAATATAAAGAGCCGACCCATACCTGGGGCGCGATGACCGCAGATGCTTACAAAATGATCGTCAACGGCATGAACCAGTGCAGCGACCCCAAAGACCGGGTTTGCGTCAATGAAAAAATCCGCGCCACCAATAATTTTACCGGCGTGACCGGCACGCTGACGCTGAAAGACGGCGATGCAATCCGTAGCGCCGTCATCAATGAAGTCAAAGACGGAAAAATGGTCTTTAAAACGGTGGTTAATCCTTAATTATCCCTGGCATTTTTTAAGCTGCGGCGACCTCCTTTACGCGACCCCTTTCAGGGGGGCGTAAAGCCGCGTTCCACGCCGCAGCGTGAAGTTTACTGGCTAAATAAAGGCTAATAAGGATTGAATTTATGGATGCGGCCATTTTCTTTCAGCAAGTGGTTAACGGCATGAGCCTGGGCAGTATGTATGCGCTGATTGCTATTGGGTACACCATGGTTTACGGCGTATTACGACTGATCAACTTCGCTCATGCCGATATCATGATGGTGGGGGCATTCCTTGCCCTGTTCGGTTCCACCACCTTTGAGCTGCCTTTCGGGGCCGCTATTTTATTCGCCATTCTCTTTTCGGCCCTGCTGGGGGTGTGCATCGACCAGATCGCCTACCGCCCGCTGCGGCAGGCTTCCAAAATATCCATGCTGATTACCGCCATCGGCGTGAGTTTCTTTTTGGAGAATCTGTTTAATGTGCTGTTCGGCGGCAGTCCGCGCTTCTTCGCCGCGCCGGAATTTTTTAATCGAACCGTTTCCTTCGGCGGCATCATTATCACCAACGTCGCCTGGCTGGTGCCGCTGGTCACGCTGGTATTGTTGGGCTGCATTCTGTTTATCCTCTACCGCACCCGGCAGGGGATGGCGATCCGCGCGGTGGCCTTTGATGTCAATACCGTCCGCCTGATGGGGGTGGACGCCAACCATATCATCGCCTTTGTCTTCGCGTTGGGCAGTTCGCTGGCGGCGCTGGGCGGAATTTTTTACGCCACCAGCTACCCGACCATCGATCCGTTAATGGGGGTATTAATCGGCCTGAAGGCGTTTGCCGCCGCCGTACTGGGCGGGATCGGCAGCGTAACCGGGGCGGTGATCGGCGGCTTTATTCTGGGCTTTACCGAAGTGGTCGCCGTGGCGATATTTCCGGAACTGGGCGGATATAAAGACGCCTTTGCATTTATGTTTTTGATTTTGGTCCTGTTATTCAGACCGGTCGGCATTATGGGTGATGAAAGACTGGAAAGGAGCCGTTTCTGATGAGAATGCCAACCAATTCCTTTTCGCTGTTAAGCGGTTACGCCGGGTTATTTGCGATTATGCTGCTGGCGCTGTTTGCGTTGCAGCATCTGTTTGACGATTACGTGCTGCGCATTGTGTGTAATATTTTTATTTTTATGATCCTGGCGGTGAGCTACAACCTGATTAACGGCGTTACCGGTCAGCTATCCTTGGAGCCCAACGGCTTCGTCGCCGTCGGCGCCTATATTACCGCCATCCTGTTGCTCAGCGCGGAAACCAAGCTGGATATGTATGAGATGGCTTCCCCCAGCGCGCTGGTGCTGGCGTTGCATACCTCCTTTTTGCCCGCGCTGATTATCAGCGGCATCTGCGCCTCGCTGCTGGCGGTATGCCTGGCGTTTCCGGTTTTCCGGGTGCGCGGCGACTATCTGGCGATTGTCACCCTGGGGTTTGGTTTTATCATTAAAATCCTGGCGATTAATAATCCGCAAATCACCAACGGCGCCATAGGTCTGAACGAAATCCCCCAGGCCGGCAATATGCTGTACTGGTGCGGCTTTATCGCCCTGATCGCGGTGCTGCTTATTTTACAGATCGTCTATTCCAAATACGGGCGGGCGATGAAGGCGGTGCGCGACGATGAGGACGCGGCGATCGCCATGGGGATTAATACTTTTAAAATCAAAACCTGCGCCTTTGCCACCAGCGCTTTTCTGGAAGGGATCGGCGGCGGTCTGCTGGCTTCGCTGCTGACGATTATTTCTCCCGATCTGTTTGATTTTATGCTGACCTTCCAACTGCTGATCATCATTGTTCTGGGCGGACTGGGCAGCACCACCGGCGCCATTCTGGGCACCATTGTGGTGGTGGGCAGCGGCGAGTGGCTGCGCTTCCTTGACCAGCCGTTGAACCTGTTCGGCGAAAATCTGGGAACTTATCCCGGTTTGCGGATGGTGGTGTTTTCATTGGTACTGCTGATCATTATGCTTTTCGCCCGCGAAGGGCTGCTGGGTAAGCAGGAAATCTGGGAAGTGAGCAGGAGGCGCCGCCATGGAAAATAAACCCATTCTCAGCGTTGATAACGTCATTATGCAGTTCGGCGGACTACGGGCTATCGATGGCGTCGGCTTTACGCTTAATCCGGCGGAAATCTTTGGCCTGATCGGCCCCAACGGCGCCGGGAAAACCACGCTGTTTAACGTGATCACCGCCAACTATAAACCGACCTCGGGAACGGTGATGCTGGGTAGTGAAAAAATTACCGGCCTGAAACCGAATCAGGTGGTCAATCGCGGCATTGCCCGCACCTTTCAGAATATTCGTTTGTTCAATTCCATGACGGTGCTGGAGAACGTATTAATCGGTTTTGATCGCGCCATTCACTACTCTTTTATTGAGGCGGCGCTGCATATGGGGCGCTTTTTCGCGGCGGAAAAACGGGCCAAAGCGCAGGCGATGGAGATTCTCGACTACATCGGCATCGCGCAGCATGCGAATTCTCTGGCCACCAACCTGAGTTACGGCAATCAGCGTAAGGTGGAGATCGCCAGGGCATTGGCCACGTCGCCCGCGCTACTGCTGCTGGACGAACCGGCGGCCGGCATGAATCCCAGGGAAACCAACGAGCTGGCGCAGCTGATTTTTAAAATGCGCGAGGATTACCAACTAACGGTTTTGCTGATTGAGCACGATATGTCTTTCGTCAACACCCTGTGTGAACGGGTGCTGGTGCTGGACTACGGCAAACCGCTGTTCAGCGGCACCACTCATGAGGCCATTAACAATAAAGAGGTGATAGCTGCGTATCTCGGAGAGGTCGATTATGCTTAAAGCCGCTGATCTACAGGTATTTTATGGGCTGATTCAGGGATTGAAAGGGATCGACATCGAGGTGAACAACAGCGAGATCGTTACCCTGATCGGCAGCAACGGCGCGGGGAAAACCTCCACGCTGAACGGCATTATCAATCTGGTGAAATCGACCGGGCAGGTGAATTTCCTCAATGAGGATATCTCCCACAGCCTGACGCATCAGATTGTGCGCAAAGGGCTGGCGCTGGTGCCGGAAGGGCGCAAGGTGTTCACCAACCTGACCATCGAAGAAAACCTGCGTATGGGGGCGTACAACAATCCGCTTAATTTCAACCATCTGAAAGATAAAATGTACCAGCTGTTCCCGCGGCTGAAAGAGCGCCGCAGCCAGCTGGCCGGCACCATGAGCGGCGGGGAGCAGCAGATGCTGGCGATTGCCAGGGCGCTGATGAGCGAGCCGGTGCTGCTGATGCTGGACGAACCCAGCCTGGGGCTGGCGCCCAAGATAGTGGGCGAAATGTTCGGCATCATCAAGCAGTTGCAGAAGGATAATATCACCATCCTGCTGGTGGAGCAGAACGCCACCGCCGCGCTGAAGATAGCCGATCGCGCCTATGTGCTGGAGAACGGCAAGATCGTGCTGCAAGGCCAGGCGCAGGCGATTCTGGCCAATCCCGACGTGAAAAAGATGTATCTGGGGGGGTAGATTTCCCTCTGGCGTAAATATTGAAAATGACCGGTTGACGGCATCAGCCAAGATCCACACAATCCCTTTTTTATCACCAACGAGTTGGGATTTTATGGAAGCATGGCTGGATCATCTGGTGACGCAGTCATTAGCCTATGTACTGCTCGCCGTCATGCTGGTCGCCTTTCTGGAATCTCTGGCGCTGGTCGGCCTGCTGTTGCCGGGAACGGTGATGATGGCGACGCTGGGAGCGTTGATCGGCAGCGGCAAGGTGGGGCTGTATCCGGCGTGGGGCGCGGGGATTGTCGGCTGCCTGCTGGGCGACTGGATCTCTTATTTTATCGGCCGGGGTTTTAAGGGGTCGCTGCATCGCTGGTCTTTCCTGAAAAAACACCAGACCATGTTGCGCAAAACGGAATATGCGCTGCATCAACATCATATCGCCACCGTGCTGATCGGGCGCTTCGTCGGCCCGACCCGCCCGCTAATCCCGTTGGTCGCCGGGATGCTGGAACTCTCGCCCTATAAATTCGCCTTGCCGAATATTATCGGTTGCCTGTTATGGCCGCCGATCTATTTTTTACCCGGCATATTGGCGGGCGTCGCCATTGATATTCCCGCCGCCGCCAACGGCGCCGGTTTTAAATGGCTGCTGCTGGCGACGGTGTTACTGCTGTGGAGCGCGGCGTGGCTGAGCTGGCGCTGGTGGCGGGGAGATAAACGTAAAAAGCGCGACGGGCTCAGCCAGTGGCTGCCAGTAAACCGTTTACGCTGGGTAACGCCGCTGGCGCTGCTGGCGGCGGGCGCGGTTCTGACGATGCTGCTGCAGCATCCGTTAATGCCCGTCTATCGCCACCTGCTGTGGCAGGTGCTGAATGGGTAAATCGCCGCCTCTCGCGCAATGGGATGCCGGCGGGATAGTCATTGCGCGAGGGCGGTCGGGCGATCAGCGATAAAATTCCGCCACCTGATCAAAGATACGCATTTCATCGCCGTGGCGGCGCACCTGCAGCACGTCCTCCAGCTTTTCCACCTGGCTCACCATCTGTTGCAGCCGCTGGTCGTCCTGCACCAGCAGCCAGATGCGGCTTTCGTCGCCCCCCGCCAGCGGCATACACAAAATCCCTTCGACGTTAAACGCCCGGCGGGCAAACAGGCCGCATACGTGAGACATCACGCCGGGGTGGTTGCGAACCGATAGCTCTAGCGTCACCTGTTTTGAGGCTGATTGAGTTGGCATGGTATTAATCTCCAATCATATCGATGTTGGCGGCGCCCGGCGGCACCATCGGATAAACTTTTTCATTGGCGTCGATCGACACGTGGATCAGGGCCGGTCCCGGCTGGTTCAGCGCCTCGGCCAGAGCGGCGCGGGGATCCGCCGCCGCATTCAGATCGCAGGTGGCGAAACCGAAGCCCGCGGCGATGGCCAGAAAGTTGGTGCGGTAGCGGTAGTCCGCCGCAAAGATACGCTGCTGGAAAAACAGCTCCTGTTGCTGGTGAACCAGGCCAAGGGACTGATTGTTCAGCAGAATGATTTTGACGTTCAGCCCCTCTTCCGCGGCGGTGGCCATTTCCTGAATATTCATCATCAGACTGCCGTCGCCGGAAAAGCACGCCACGGTGCGCCCGGGCTCGGCCAGCGCGGCGCCAATCGCGGCGGGCAGGCCGAAGCCCATGGTCCCCAGCCCGCCGGAAGTCAGCCACTGTCGCGGCCTGCGCAGCGGATAGGACTGGGCGACCCACATCTGATGCTGCCCGACGTCGGTGGTGATAATCGCCTCGTCGCTCAGCGCCTGCGCGGCGGCCCGTATCAGCCCGTAATGGCTCAATGGGTCATCCATTCCCGGCATGTTGACCGGAAACTCGCGTTGCAGCTCGCTGACGGTCGCGCGCCAGACGTCGCGCCGCTGGGGGACGACCAGCGGCAGCAACCGGTCCAGCGCCTGCGCGACATCCGCATGCAGGGCAACGTGCGGCTGTCTGATTTTACCCAGTTCAGCCTCATCGATATCAATGTGAACGATGCCGGCCTGCGGGCAAAACTGTTCCGCCTTGCCGATCGCCCGGTCGTCAAAGCGGGCGCCCAGCACAATCAGCAAATCCGCCTGTTGCAGGATCAGATTGGTTGAGCGCGCGGCGTGCATCCCCAGCATGCCCAGCGACAGCGGATGATCGGCCGGCATGGCGCCCAGCGCCATCAGCGTCATGGTGGTGGGTAAACCGGCGCGTTCCGCCAGTTGCACGGCCTGCCGATGGGCGGACGCGCTGATGATCCCGCCGCCAAGGTAGAGAATCGGGCGCTGGGCGGCGTTAATCAGCGCAGCGGCCTGTTCGATTTTTTGCCCGTCGAGCGCCGGCGGCGCCGGGGGCGGGACTATCGCCGGCAGTTCATCCAGCTCGATTTCCGCGGTTTGCACGTCTTTGGGAACATCAATCCACACCGGACCGGGACGACCGGACTGGGCGATGCGAAAGGCGTCGGGAATGACGCGCGGCAGATCCCGGATATCTCTCACCAGATAGTTATGTTTGGTGACCGGAATGGAGATGCCGTAGGTGTCCACTTCCTGAAAGGCATCGGTGCCGATCATGCCGGAAGGCACCTGTCCGGTGATGCAGACCAGCGGAATCGAATCGAGTTTGGCATCGGCGATGGCGGTCAGCAGATTGGTGGCTCCCGGCCCGCTGGAGGCGAGACAGACGGCGGCCCGCCCGCTGGCCCGCGCCATGCCCTGGGCCATAAAGCCGGCGCCCTGTTCATGGCGCGCCAGCACGTGGCGGATGGTTGTGCTCTGGCCGAGCGCATCGTATAACGGCAGGGCAGCGCCGCCGGGAATGCCTGCCACCGTGGTGATGCCCTGCCGTTCGAGCAGCCGGACAATCAATTGGGCGCCTGTATAACGCATGATCATATCCTTTATCAGGGCCGGCGCGGTGGCGGAGCGGGGAGGGTGGAAACAAGAAACCCCGCTCGGCTTGCGCCGGCGGGGTTTGGGAATCTTGCTTTGATTCGGAACCCGTTACGGCGCGCTGCCGACGACCACCACGACCACGCGCACGACGACGACCGCGTCAACGTGCGCGGTGCTTAGTAGTGCTGAAGTGGAAGAAGCGTGTCTCATGGGATTCCTGTTAATGGTATGCAACCGCTTTATATAAACACGACTGATAAAAAAGACACAATACCCACAGGGGAAAAACATCAAAAATCCGCGAGTGGATCACATTTGGTGGTTTTCGGCCTGATAACTGCCTGTTCTTGCGGGGGGCCGTCAAACAGGGGCTTATGCGCCGTTGCGCATAAGCCCGCAGAGAGGTGGGTAGAGATTAGCTATCAGCCTTTCGCTTTCCCCTTTTTACCGCCGTTGGTGGTCGCTTTGGATTCCGCGGCCTGCCTGGGCGTATCGCTGTAGGCACGACCGTAGTAGGTATCCAGCAGAATCTGCTTCAGTTCGGAGATCAGCGGATAGCGCGGGTTGGCGCCGGTGCACTGGTCGTCGAACGCGTCCTCGGACAGTTTATCCACCTTGGCCAGAAAAGCCTCTTCCTGCACGCCGAAGTCGCGAATGCTGGCCGGAACGTCCAGCGCCGCTTTGGCTTCCTCCAGCCAGGCCAGCAGTTTGTCGATTTTCTGTCCCACATCGTCGCCGGGAGCGCTGAGCGCCAGATGATCGGCGATTTCCGCATAGCGTTTGCGCGCCTGCGGGTAGCCGTATTGGCTGAACGTCGCCTGTTTGGTCGGTTTATCGGTGGCGTTATAGCGAATCACATTGCAGATCAGCATGGCGTTGGCCAGACCGTGCGGAATATGGAATTCGGAACCCAGCTTATGCGCCATGGAATGGCACACGCCGAGGAAGGCGTTGGCAAAGGCGATACCGGCGATGGTCGCCGCGCTGTGTACTTTTTCGCGCGCCACCGGGTTTTTCGCCCCTTCCTGATAGCTGGTAACCAGATTGCCGTGCAGCAGTTTCAGCGCCTGCAGTGCCTGTCCGTCGCTGAATTCATTGGCCAGCACCGACACATAGGCTTCCGTGGCGTGGGTGACCGCATCCAGACCGCCGAAGGCGCACAGCGATTTCGGCATGGTCATCACCAGGTCGGCGTCGACGATCGCCATATCCGGGGTTAACGCATAGTCCGCCAGCGGATATTTCTGGCCCGTCGCATCGTCGGTCACCACGGCGAACGGCGTCACTTCGGACCCGGTGCCGGAGGTGGTGGGCACGCAGATCATCCGCGCCTTCACCCCCATTTTCGGGAAGGTATGGATGCGTTTGCGGATATCCATAAAGCGCAGCGCCAGGTCGTCGAAACGGGTTTCCGGGTGTTCATACATCACCCACATCAGTTTGGCCGCATCCATCGGCGAACCGCCGCCCAGCGCGATGATCACATCCGGCCCGAAGGCGTTCACCTGCTCTGTTCCCTTGCGAACAACGCTCAGCGTCGGGTCGGCCTCCACCTCGAAGAATACTTCGGTCGCGATGCCGTGCTGTTTCAGACGCGATATCACCTGATCGGCATAGCCGTTGTTGAACAGGAAACGGTCGGTGACGATAAATACGCGTTTCGCACCGTCTTGTACGACCTCTGACAGGGCGACGGGAAGCGAACCGCGCCGGAAATAGATGGATTTGGGAAGTTTATGCCACAACATATTTTCCGCTCGCTTGGCTACGGTTTTTATATTGAGAAGGTGTTTGGGACCCACGTTTTCCGAGACGGAGTTGCCGCCCCAGGAGCCGCAGCCCAGCGTCAGCGAAGGCACCAGCTTGAAGTTGTACAGATCGCCGATGCCGCCGTAAGAGGTCGGCGTATTGATCAGCACCCGGGAGGTTTTCATCCTTTCACCGAAATAGAGCACGCGGTGGGCATGGTTATCCTGGTCGGTGTACAGGCAACTGGTGTGGCCGATGCCTTCCATATTGAGCAGTTTTTCCGCGATATCGACCGCTTCGCTGAAATTCTGCGCCCGGTACAGCGCCAGCGTGGGGGAGAGTTTCTCATGGGCGAAAGGTTCGGTCTCATCGGCTTTGCTGACTTCGCCAATCAGCACCTTGGTATCCGGCGGGACGCTGATGCCCGCCATTTCGGCAATTTTTACCGCCGACTGGCCGACGATGGCGGCATTCAGCCCGCCGTTCTTTCTCAGGATTTCGCCTACCGCCGCGAGCTCGCTGCCCTGCAGGATATAGCCGCCCTGGGCGCTAAACGTCGCGCGCACGTCGTCGTAAATGCTCTTGACGACGATGGCGGACTGCTCGGACGAACAGATCATGCCGTTATCGAAGGTTTTCGACATCAGAATGGAGGCGACGAACCGTTTGACGTCGGCGCTTTCATCCACCACCACCGGCGTGTTTCCGGGGCCGACGCCCAGGGCCGGTTTTCCTGAGCTGTAGGCTGCTTTTACCATTCCCGGACCGCCGGTGGCGAGGATCAGATTGATATCCGGGTGATGCATCAACTGGTTGGTCAGGTCAATGGAGGGTTCGGCAATCCAGCCGATGATATCCTCCGGAGCGCCGGCGGCGACCGCGGCCTGCAGCACGATCTCGAGCGCCCTGTTGGTGGAGTTTTTCGCCCGCGGGTGCGGCGAGAAAATAATGCCATTGCGCGTTTTCAGGCTGATCAGCGCCTTGAAAATCGCGGTGGAGGTCGGGTTGGTGGTGGGAACGATACCGCAGATCAGACCGACAGGCGCGGCGATGGTGATGGTGCCGTAGGCGTCATCTTCCGACAGGATGCCGCAGGTCTTCTCATTTTTATAGGCGTTGTAAATGTATTCGGATGCGAAGTGGTTCTTGGTTACTTTATCCTCCACCACGCCCATACCTGATTCCTCCACCGCCATTTTCGCCAGCGGAATGCGATAGGAGGCGGCGACGAGCGCGGCGGCATGGAAGATGTTATCTACCTGTTCCTGCGTATAATCGGCGTAGATGCGTTGGGCCTTTTTTACCCGGGCAACCAAGGAGTCAAGATCATCAATTTGTGTTACGGCCATGGTGGTCTCCAATTGAGCAATATATTTGCCAGGGGCTTTCCCTGAGTAAGACGGCAATAGCCCACGAGGCTGGTAACGACACATCGTGCGCGCTTGCCAGGGCTTTTGCTTCCACCTCCGCGGCATGCGTTACACAAACCGATGCCGAGAGTAAATATATTCCGTATCAAATTGGTGACTTTGATTGAGATTGATAACAAATCCCCGGCGGGGGTTGTTAACGCCTTTCTTTTTATCCTGGGTGGAAATTAATAATAGCCTGCTTATTATTTCACATTTGCATTATTAATCGGTATAACGCCAGGATATAATAATCGGTATAACGCCAGGATATAAAAAATCGGGATATCTTTTATTATCAATCTCGATCAAAGTATTTGTTGTGCTCGTGTTAAATTAGGTTATTTAATTGTTGCTTAATGTCACCTCCTGCCCTTTTCTTTATTAATTGCAGTCTGCAAATTGATCGAGTTCTCTCTTGAAAACATTGGTAAATATGTTGGATGTAATGAATTTTCCCGGAGGCTTTCAGTAATATAAAAATAGTATGAATAATAAAACAGAACAGAAATAATGGGTTGTCTGGTTTATGCGTTTTTAGAAAAAGCCGGTAAAATAACCAACTAAATCAAAAACATTGCTATTTCTACCCATAAGAATGGCGATGTTATTATTATGTTGCGTGGCTGTTGTTATAGAGTGATTGCCACGTTGCTCTATGATTGATATCAAGTAGCATATTTTATTTTTTAGCGCGTTTCACGCATCAGTTTAAAGTTTTTCCCAGAATAACCGGGTAGATCACAATATGGTGTGAAGAAGCGTTCATTTACGTCGGAAAATAGCCATTTTTGTTCCCTTTTATTAACATTTCCTTTTGTGTAATGGCGTTAGTTTTAACCAAAACGGTAAATGACGTTATCGCCGCTTTATTTGAGCTGCCGGTTGTCGATAATGCGCCCTTCAGACACGGTGACTGCCCGACTGGCGATATATTGCGCATCATCCAGATTGTGCGACACCATCAGCAGCGTCAGGCGGCGTTCATCGCAGACCTGTTCCACCAGTTGCAGCATCTCCAGGCGCAATGCGGGATCGAGTGCGGAGAAGGGTTCATCCAGCAGCAAAATAGGCTGATGGCGCACCAGACAGCGGGCCAGCGCCGCACGCTGCCGCTGGCCGCCGGAAACCTGCGAGGGCAGGCGCGGGAATAGCTCGCTTAACCCGACCTGCCGCGCAATATGCCGCAGCGTTTCGCGCTGTTCGGCATTGAGCCGCAAACCGGGATTCAGCCCCAGGGCGATATTTTGCTCGATGGTCAGGTGCGGAAAGAGGTTGTTTTCCTGAAACAGGATGGAGACCGGACGCTTGGCGGGCGGGGTATGGCGATGGTCTTCCCCGTTCAGACGCAGTTCGCCGCCGTCAGCCGGCAGAAAACCGGCGATCAGGTTCAGTAGGGTGCTTTTCCCCGCGCCGCTGGGGCCGAGAACGGCAATGCGTTCTCCCGGCCGCACGTGGAGGTCGAAGCGCATGGGCATCTGTTGGTAGAGATAGGTCAGTTTATCGAGAAAGATCATCGCGATCCGCCAGTTTTTCAATCAGGGTGAACAGCATAAAGCACAGCAGCATCAGCAACAGCGCGGTAACGGCGCCGTCGGCGCTGCGATAGGCTCCAATCTGCTGATAAAGGTAAAAGGGCAGGGTGCGGAACTGCTCATTGCCGAACAGGGCGATAACGCCGAAATCGCCGATCGACAGCACGCTGGCAAACGCCAGCGCCTGAGCCAGCGGCTGTTTCAGCGCCTTCAATTCAATAATTTTCAACCGCCGCCAGCCGCGGATATCCAGCGACAGGCAGAGTTGATTATAGCGTTCGGCGATATCCACCATCGGGTTTTCCAGCACCTTGAGCGCATAGGGGATGGCCATCAGCGCGTTGGTCAGCACCACCAGGCCATAAGGGGATTGCGGCAATCCCAGCGTATTGTTCAGCAGCAGGAAAAAACCGGTCGCCAGCACGATACCGGGCATGGCGAGGATCAGCATGCCGCTCAGATTCATCAACTGGCCGGACAGCGGCCGGCGGCGCAGCTTGAGCTCCCGGCTGCTCCATAGCAGCATCATGGTCAGGATGACGCAGATAACGCCGGCGGCCAGGGCGATACGCAGCGACGTGAACAGCGTTTGCCACAGCGCGGGCTGTTGCAATACGCTGAGCAGGGAGCGGTTGACGCCGTCCACCGCCACCGCCAGCAGCGGCGGCACGATCAACAGCAGCGCCGCGCCGATCAGCAGGCTATCGCATACCCGGCTGAACAGGCTGTCCTGCGGGTTGCGCCACGCCAACTGCCGGGTACTGCCCACCGGCAGCATGCGGCCTAATCGTTGGCTCAGCAGCACCAGCCCAAGGCAGCAGGTCATCTGAATCAGCGCCAGCAGCGCGGCGCGCGACGGATCGTAATCAAAGCTCAGCGCCTGATAAATCGCCAGTTCGATGGTGGTGGCCCGCGGTCCTCCCCCCAGCGACAGCACGGTGGCGAAGCTGGCGAAGCAGAGCATAAAGATAAGCGCGGCGGTGGGCGGGATCTGCCGGCGCAGCCAGGGCCATTCGACAATGCGGAAATGCTGCCAGCCGTTCATGCCCAACTGGGCCGCCAACTGGCGCTGTTCCGTGGCGATGCCCTCCAGCGACTGCAACAGCAGACGGGTCGCCAGCGGCAGGTTGAAGAAAATATGCGCCAGCAGAATGCCTTGCAGTCCGTAAGGGGAGAAACGGTAGGGAAGACCCGCCGCCTCCAGCAGGTGCGCCAGCCAGCCCTGGCGGCCGTAGACGCTCAGCAGGCCGAAAACCGCCACCAGCACCGGCAGCACCAGGGTCATGGCGCACAGCCGCAATAGCCAGCGATGGCCGGGGAAACGCCGGCGATAAAGCGCTCTGGCGAGGAAGATCGCCGGCAGGGTGGAGAGCAGGGCGGATAAAAATGCCTGCCAGAAGGTGAAGCGGATAACATGCCACAGATAGCTGTCGCGCCATAGCGTCCGCCACTGGTTTTCCGGCGCCTGTAGCCACAGCGCGCCGAAAGCCAGCAGCGCCACCGAGATCAGCAGCGTGGCGGCCAGTCCGCCCGGCCACAGGCTGCCCGCGGTCAGCGGCTGACGGCGCGTTGCCATGCCTGGATCCAGTTATTCCGCTGTTCCGCCACCTGCTGCGCGCTGTATTGTAAGGCTTTTTCCGGTACGACAAGGGAGGCGAAGCCGGCGGGCAGCTCGGTGTCGGTCACCGGATACATCCAGTTGGCGGTGGGGATAGCCTGCTGGAATGCCGGCGTCAGGATGAACTGCATAAAACGTTTCGCCAGCGCCGGGTTCTTGCTGGACGCCAGCTGTCCGGCGACTTCGATTTGCAAATAGTGCCCTTCGCTGAAGTTTGCCGCGGCGTAGCTGTCTTTTTTCTCTTCAATGATGTGATAGGCCGGGGAGGTGGTGTAGCTGAGCACCAGATCGGCCTCGCCTTTCAGAAATAGGCCGTAGGCTTCGCTCCAGCCTTTGGTGACGGTAACCGTTTTTTTCGCCAGCTTTTGCCACGCCTGCGGCGCCTGTTCGCCGTACACCTGCTGCATCCATAACAGCAGCCCCAGTCCGGGAGTGCTGGTGCGGGGATCCTGATAAATCACTTTCCACGGCTCGCTGCTGTCGACCAGTTCATGCAGGCTCCTGGGGGGATTTTTCAGCTTATCCTTGTTGTAGACAAAGGCGAAATAGCCGTAGTCATAGGGCACGAAGGTGGCGTTGTTCCAGCCGCCGGGAACCTTTACGGCCGCGGCGGTATCCAGTTGGTGCCGGCTAAATAGCCCGGTCTGTTCCGCCGCCTGCAGCAGGTTATTATCCAGCCCCAGAATGATATCCGCTTTGCTGTTTTTCCCCTCCATGCGCAGGCGGTTCAGCAGCGAGGCGCCATCTTCCAGCGCCACAAAATTCAGTTCGCACTCACACTCTTTTTCAAAGGCGGTTTTGATCACCGGGCCGGGGCCCCATTCGGACGCGAAGGAGTCGTAGGTGTAGACCGTGAGCGCCGGTTTGGCGAACGCCGGCGCCGACATCAGCAGCAGGCAGGGAAGGATTGTTTTCCACAGGGAAAGCGGGCGTTTCAGCGGCCCGGGTTTTAACCCGTTTTGTTTTAATAGCGATGTAATCAACACTTTGCACTCCTGTCGTTATAGGGTGGCAAAGGTCTTTGAGTCAGCGATGAACACTCTCAAATCCCTTCGCCGGTATTAACCGGATCAGGTTCGACGGGTATTTTCTCAGCGAAAAACGCATTAGAGACAGTTGATAAAGCCTGATATCAGGGACAAAGCCGTTTTCGCACCCCGTTGAGAACGGCCTATTGTAAAGGCTTGGCGAGGGCAGGGAAAGCCGGGGCGTCAGTTTTCCGGCGGGGCGAACCAGGCGGATTTGAAATCGAACCACCCCAGGGTATTCATGCGGATGCCGCGCATACTGCGCTGTCCTTGCAGTTGCAGCCAGTTGTGAAACAGCGGATGCAACTGGCCGCTACGCACCAGTTTTTCGCTCCATTCCGCCATCGGCAGCGCTTTGCTGCGCCACAGGACGGCGTCCTGATGCAGATCTTCCTCCAGACAATGCTGCATCAGCGGCTGCTCGTAAAGCATGGCGAACAGCGAGAATTCCAGGGGTAGATAGCAGTTGGCGCTGCACAGCCAGATATCGCTCTGCGCTTCCCCCTGATACCAATCCTCGTAGGTCACCGTATGGATGGTAAGTTTAACGCCGTGTGTTTTAAGCACTTTCTTTATTATTTCACCGATCATCTGATATTCAGGATGATCATGATAGAAGGTCAGGGTGAGCTCTCTCAGTTCCGCCGGTTTTTCCTGCGCTTCGTCATGCTGCCGGTAATGCCAACGGGGCAGCAAGCTATAGGCCGGCGACCAGTCGCGCTGATGCGCGTTATCCGCGTGGCCGAGCAGGGCGATCGGGTTGCATATCTGGCACAGCCAGCGGCGCACCTGCGGCTGGCCGGCGAGCGGCGAACGCTTATCGAACAGCAGGAAATAGCACCCCTCTTCCATACGGCTTTCCAGCTCATCGTGGGATGAATCATCCGATTCCAGGTGCAGGGAGCAGGGATACACCTCGGTGGCGTCGGGCAACACCCAGATATTGACCTCGTCGATCAGCGCCCGATAGCCGAAGTAGTCATCAAACGCTTTTATTTTCAGCTGATTATTATTGTTGCGCGTCACGGAGTAAGGGCCGGTTCCGATAGGCTGTCGAGCAAAATCAGGCAGGGTGCGCCACTCCTCCGGCAGGATCATGGCCGGCACGCTGCCCAGCAGCCAGGGCAGCCAGTCGTCGGGGCTGCTCAGCCGGACGTCAATCACGAACGGCATCGGAGAGGTCACGCTAGCGATATGGGAGAATAAGGGCAGCGTATTGAGCCGGGTGAGCGAGGCGATCACGTCTTGCATGGCGAGCTCCCGCCCGTGATGAAAACGAATCGACGGACGCAGATAAAACCGCCAGTGCTGCGGGGACAACATTTGCCAGTGGTGCGCCAGATCGGGTTTAAGTTCCCCGTTTTCCTCATTTATATTGGTCAGGCCGCTGAAAATCTGCCGGGCGATATGCATTTCCGAGCGCCGCAGGGCGGAACCGGGCAGCAGATTGCGCAGCGGGCGATAGTAAAGAATGCGCAGAATATGTTTGCCCTGGCGGAAACTGCGGCCCAGATGCGCCAGCAGCATTTGCCGCACGGTGTTTTTATCCCCCACCAGCTGCACCAGCTGATCGATGCGGTCCTGCTCCAGCAGGTCCTCGGCCCGCTGCTGTTGCAGCGCCAGCCCGGTGTAGATAAAGGTCAGCTGCGAGCGTTTGCCCCGTCCCGCTTCCGCCTGCCAGATAATCCAGCCCTGTTGCTGCATGGCGCCCAGCAGCGAGCGGATATGGCGGCGTGAACAGCTCAGAACGCTCGCCAGCTCTTGCAGCGTGGTGGCGGTGGTTTGCCCCTGAAAGCGCTGCCACAGGCGCACGAACTGTTGTTGCAGACGGGATGAAGTCATAAAAGGGGAACTCCTGGCCTTAAAGTCATCAATTTATCTTTCCCTATATTACGTTGATACTTTCCCATAATGAAAGCGCGGAGGTGGCTTATGACAATCCCGATGCTGTACCGGTTCTATCAGATCTATCTCACAACGTGCCGGGCGAAATGGCTGTGCTGGCTCTCCGCCCGACAGCGGATAGCGTTATTGCAGCAGGCGACGCAGTGGCAAATAGCGGAAATGTCGGAAGAAGAGTATCGCCACTGGATATAGTCGCAGAGAACGATAAAAGAATAATTCTGAGTAATGGTGCACTTCACCAGCCAGCGAAACCTTCCGCTGGCTTTTTTTATGGTACGCCGTAACTGGCGCACCATAAAAAAGAGGTACCCGACGGAGGAACCTCCTGATGATCATCGATCGTGCGTTATTACCGGCGAACTCGCGCCACCGGTAAGTGCGGACGACATCAATGCAGGAACGACGGCTGCTTCCGCTCGTAGTCGGCGATGGCCGCATCGTGCTGCAATGTCAGCCCGATGCTGTCCAGCCCGTTAAGCATGCAGTGGCGGCGGAAGCCGTCGATTTCGAACGGATAGCTGTTGCCGCCGGCCACTACGGTCTGGTTTTCCAGATCGACGGTAAAGGTAATGCCTTCCTCGCCGTCGACCAGTTTGAACAGCGTGTCCACATCCGCTTCGCTCAGCGTCACCGGCAGCAGCTGGTTGTTGAACGCGTTGCCGTAGAAAATATCGGCGAAGCTCGGGGCGATCACCACTTTGAAGCCGTAGTCGGTCAGCGCCCAGGGCGCATGTTCGCGCGACGAGCCGCAGCCGAAGTTTTCACGGGCCAGCAGGATGCTGGCGCCTTTATAGCGCGGTTTATTCAGCACGAAATCAGGATTGGGCTGCTGGCCGGACTCGTCCAGAAAGCGCCAGTCATTGAACAGGTGCTGACCGAAACCGGTGCGCGTCACCTTTTGCAGAAACTGCTTGGGAATGATTGCGTCGGTATCAACGTTAGCGGCATCCAGAGGAACCACCAGACCGGTATGTTGGGTAAATTTAGTCATGTCGGCGTCTCTCTTAATTCAACTCGCGGATATCGGCGAAGCGGCCGGTGACGGCGGCGGCGGCGGCCATCGCCGGGCTCACCAGGTGCGTGCGTCCGGCGCGTCCCTGACGGCCTTCGAAGTTGCGGTTGCTGGTGGAGGCGCAGCGCTCGCCGGGGTTCAGGCGGTCGTTGTTCATGGCCAGACACATGGAGCAACCGGGCAGGCGCCACTCAAAGCCGGCTTCGATAAACACTTTATCCAGCCCTTCCAGTTCGGCCATGGCTTTCACCGGGCCGGAGCCGGGCACCACGATAGCCTGCACGCCGTTGGCGACCTTGCGCCCTTTGGCGACTTCCGCCGCCGCGCGCAGGTCTTCAATGCGCGAGTTGGTGCAGGAGCCGATAAACACTTTGTCGATCGCCACCTCGGTCAGTTTGATGCCGGGCTGCAAATCCATATAGGCCAGCGCCTTGGCCGCCGACGCGCGCTCCACCGGATCGCTGAAGGATTCCGGCGACGGAATCACCTGATTGACGGCAATCACCTGGCCGGGGTTGGTGCCCCAGGTTACCTGCGGGGCGATGTCGGCGGCATCCAGCGTGACGATGCTGTCGAAGCGGGCGTCGTCGTCGGACTTCAGCGTACTCCAGTAAGCGACGGCGGCGTCCCAGTCGGCGCCTTTCGGCGCGAACTGACGCCCTTTCAGATAGGCGAAAGTGGTTTCGTCCGGCGCCACCAGACCGGCCTTGGCGCCCATCTCGATCGCCATATTGCACAGCGTCATACGGCCTTCCATGCTCAGCGCCCGGATGGCCTTGCCGCAGAATTCCACCACGTGGCCGGTGCCGCCGGCGCTGCCGGTTTTACCGATAATCGCCAGCACGATATCTTTGGCGGTGATGCCGGGCGCGGCATCGCCGGTGACTTCGATCTTCATGGTTTTGGCGCGGCCCTGCTTCAGGGTCTGGGTGGCCAGCACGTGCTCCACTTCCGAGGTGCCGATACCGAAGGCCAGCGAGCCGAACGCGCCGTGCGTCGCGGTGTGGGAGTCGCCGCAGACGATGGTCATGCCCGGCAGCGTCATACCCTGTTCCGGACCGATAACGTGAACGATCCCCTGGTACGGGTGGTTCAGGTCATACAGCTGCACGCCGAATTCGGCGCAGTTCTTGATCAGCTCCTGCATCTGGATACGCGCCATTTCGCCGCTGGCGTTGATATCCTTCGTCTGGGTGGAGACGTTGTGATCCATGGTGGCGAAGGTTTTACCCGGCTGACGAAGCTTGCGTCCTTTGGCGCGCAGACCATCGAAAGCTTGCGGCGAGGTGACTTCGTGCACCAGATGGCGATCGATATACAGCAGGGGCGTTTCATTCGGCGCTTCGCGCACCACGTGCGCATCGAATAATTTCTGATATAACGTCTTGCACATGGTTATGCCCCTTGCGCCACAAACCGGGCAATGGCATCGCCCATCTCACTGGTGCCGACGGCTCTACCGTCGCTGGCCAGATCGGCGGTGCGATAGCCTTCGGCCAGGGCGGTATTCACGGCTTTTTCAATCGCGCCGGCCGCGTCGTCGGCGCCCAGGCTGTAACGCAGCAGCAGCGCCAGCGATAAAATCTGCGCCACCGGGTTGGCGATGTTTTTACCGGCGATATCCGGCGCGGATCCGCCGGCGGGTTCGTACAGGCCGAAACCCTGTTCGTTCAGGCTGGCGGACGGCAGCATGCCCATCGAACCGGTGATCATGGCGCACTCGTCGGACAGGATGTCGCCGAACAGGTTGGAGCACAGCAGCACGTCGAACTGGGAGGGATCTTTAATCAGCTGCATCGTGGCGTTGTCGATATACAGATGGGACAGCTTCACATCCGGATATTCCTTGGCGATTTCAGTGACGATTTCACGCCACAGGATGGAGCTTTGCAGCACGTTGGCCTTATCGATGGAGGTTACCACGCCGCGCCGTTTGCGTGCCGATTGAAAGGCAATATGGGCGATGCGCTCAATCTCGAAACGGTGATACACCTCGGTATCGAAGGCGCGCTCGTACTGGCCGCTGCCTTCGCGGCCTTTCGGCTGGCCGAAATAGATGCCGCCGGTCAGTTCACGCACGCACAGGATATCGAAGCCTTTGGCCGCAATATCGCCGCGCAGCGGGCAGAACGCTTCCAGCCCCTGATACAGACGCGCCGGGCGCAGGTTGCTGAACAGGCGGAAATGCTTGCGCAGCGGCAGCAATGCGCCGCGCTCGGGCTGTTCGGACGGCGGCAGATGCTCCCATTTCGGTCCGCCGACCGAACCGAACAGGATCGCGTCGGCCTGCTCGCAGCCGGCGATGGTCGCCTGCGGCAGCGGCGTACCCTGACGGTCGATGGCGATGCCGCCCACGTCGTATTCGCTGGTGGTGATCCCTATGCCGAAGCGCTGACGCACCGCGTCCAATACTTTGTGCGCCTGCGCCATTACTTCCGGCCCGATGCCGTCTCCGGGTAAGACGGCGATATGGTAACTCTTTGTCATCACACTGTTTCCTGACTATTTTGTTGTTTGCTGTTGTGCTGTTGCAGACGCTGAATTTCTTTTTCTACCTGCTGAGCGCGTTTAATGTTGTTCAGAACGTTAACCATTGCCTGCGCGGAGGATTCAACGATATCCGTCGCCAGACCGACGCCGTGGAAACGGCGTCCCTGATAATCCGCCACGATATCAACCTGACCCAGCGCATCGCGCCCTTGCCCTTTGGCGGTCAGCTGATATTTAACCAGTGAAATCTGGTAGCCGGTAATACGGTTAATCGCCTGATAGACGGCGTCGACCGGGCCGTTGCCGGTGGCGGCCTCGGACTGGGTTTCATCGCCGCAGATCAGTTTGACCGAGGCGGTCGCCATCACGCTGGAGCCCGATTGTACGCTGAAATAGTCCAGACGATAAAACTCGGCCTCTTCCTGCTTATTATTGATAAAGGCCAGCGCTTCCAGATCGTAATCGAATACCTGGCCTTTTTTGTCCGCCAGTTTCAGGAACTCGGCGTACAAATTATCCAGATTATAATCGCTCTCCTGATAACCCATCTCTTCCATGCGGTGCTTGACGGCCGCACGGCCGGAGCGGGAAGTCAGATTCAACTGGACCTCTTTCAGGCCGATGGATTCCGGCGTCATGATTTCATAGTTTTCGCGATTTTTCAGCACGCCGTCCTGGTGAATGCCGGAAGAGTGGGCGAAAGCGTTGGCGCCAACCACGGCTTTGTTGGCCGGGATCGGCATATTGCAAATCTGGCTGACCAACTGGCTGGTGCGGTAGATTTCCTGATGATTGATGCCGGTATGGACGTTGAGAATATCATGACGGGTTTTGATCGCCATAATCACTTCTTCCAGCGCGCAGTTGCCGGCGCGTTCGCCGATGCCGTTCAGCGTGCCTTCTACCTGACGCGCGCCGGCGTTGACCGCCGCCATGGCGTTGCCCACCGCCAGACCGAGATCGTCATGGGTGTGAACGGAGATAATGGCTTTATCGATGTTGGGAACGCGCTGGTACAGGGAAGAGATGATATTGCTGAATTCGTGGGGCAGGGTATAGCCGACGGTGTCCGGAATATTGATGGTGCGGGCGCCGGCGTTGATGGCGGCCTCCACCACGCGACACAGATCGGCGATTGGCGTACGGCCGGCGTCTTCGCAGGAGAATTCCACGTCGTCGGTGTAGTTGCGTGCGTGTTTGATCATATAAATCGCCCGCTCGATAACCTCGTCCAGCGTACTGCGCAGTTTGGTGGCGATATGCATCGGCGAGGTGGCGATAAAGGTGTGGATGCGGAAGGCATCGGCCACGCGCAGCGCCTCGGCGGCCACGTCAATATCTTTTTCAACGCAGCGGGTGAGGCCGCAAACCCGGCTGTTTTTAACGTTGCGGGCAATGGTTTGCACGGATTCGAAGTCGCCAGGGGAAGAGACCGGGAAGCCCACTTCCATTACGTCAATGCCCATACGTTCCAGGGCCAACGCAATCTGCAGTTTCTCTTTTACACTCAGACTGGCCTGCAGCGCCTGTTCACCGTCACGTAATGTCGTATCAAAAATAATGACTTGCTGGCTCATCGATTGGTTTCCTTATCGTATTTACTTAGCGCCCGGCGGGTTATATTGAGGCCGGGATTGCCCGCCATAAAAAAACCCGCGCATCGGCGCGGGTTTTTATTTGGTGGCGTGAAATCTGTTCTAAATTCTGCCCACCGGCATACCGCGCAATGTAGATGCGTTTAGTAGTAGGCCTAGTAGGAAAGCGAAGTTGAACATGAAGTCTCGTCATCTGAAATTCGTAAAGTGCTCTATTGGTACTTGATTAGCAGGGTTATGTCAACCTTTGATTTGGTGTGACCCGCGTCAAGTAAACCACCTGCGGCCCGCTGCCGACGTTAGAAAGATCGTTGCGGTTTTATTCTTTAACGGTAGACTGCGTCCCAAATAATTTATACCCGTCATACTTCAAGCTGCATGTGCGTTGGCTGCGCTCAGTCACCCGAATCACTTACCTGAGTAAGCTCATCGGGACGCCTTCCCTTGCCGCCTTCCTGCAACTCGAATTATTTAGGGTATACAACACTGTACGCTGAAATTTTCAGGCTAACTTTCCTCTGTGGGCAGTCTTTTGCAAATGAATGAGCATTTACGGCAATACCATGTAGTACACCGGATACAGCAGCAGGTTGAACATTGTTCAGGTCGCATCGCGTTGCGGGAATGGACGCCGGACGGCGAACGGCGGCTTACCTGGGCCCAGGCGGGGCAGCGCATACGGCGAATCGCCAGCGCCCTGCTGGCGCAGGGGCTGGACGTGCAGGAGCGCGCGGCGATTTTCTCGCATAATTCGCTTAACTGGTCGCTGGCCGATCTGGCGATGCTGCACCTGCGGGCCGTCAGCGTGCCGATCTACGCCACCAACACCGCCGCGCAGGCGGCGTTTATCATTAACGACGCCGATATCCGCACCATTTTCGTCGGCGGTCAGGCGCAGTTGGACGCCCTGCTGGCGCTGCGGGAAACCTGTCCGCAATTACGCAATATCATTGTGATGGACGACGGCGTGGATTTACGCGGCTGCGATATTGCCGTAACGCTGCGCGAATTCGAAGCGCAGGCGGTGGACGCGTTCTGGCGCGATGAGCTGCAAAGACGCATTGACGGCCGCGATCTCGACGATCTGTTTACCCTGATTTATACCTCCGGCACCACGGGAGAACCGAAAGGGGTGATGCTGGACTACGCCAATATGGCGACGCAGCTCAAGCTGCACGACCGGCGTTTGCGCGTGTCGGAGGCGGATGTTTCCCTGTGCTTTCTGCCGTTGTCGCACGTGTTTGAACGGGCCTGGAGCTTCTTTATCATGCACAGCGGCGCGCAAAACGTGTATCTCAGCGACACCAATCTGGTGCGCGCCGCCATGCAGGCGGTTAAACCGACCATGATGTGCGCGGTGCCCCGCTTTTACGAAAAGGTGTACAGCGCGATTTATGAAAAAGCGGCGCAGGCGCCCTGGTATCGCCAGCGCTTATTCCACTGGGCCGTCGCCCAGGGGCGGCGGGTCTTTCTGCTGCGTCGCGCCGGCAAACACCCCGGCGCGTGGCGTCGCCTGATGCATCGCTACGCCGACCGTCTGGTGCTGGGGAAATTACGCCAGCTATTGGGCGGGCAGGTCAGGTTCCTGCCCGCCGCCGGCGCCCGGCTGGACGACAATATCATTCTGTTTTTCCAGTCGATGGGCATCCGCATCGTCTATGGCTATGGCATGACGGAAACCTGCGCCACGGTCTCCTGCTGGGAGGAAGAGAACTTCCGCCTGGGGTCGATCGGCACGCCCTTGCCGGAAATTGAGGTGCGCATCGGTGCGGATAATGAAATTCAGGTGCGCGGCGCCACGGTGATGCGCGGTTATTTCCATCGTCCGCAGGAAACGGCGGACGCCTTTACGGCGGACGGCTGGCTGAAAACCGGCGATGCCGGCGAACTGGATGCGCAAGGCAATCTGTTTATTACCGAACGCCTGAAAGATCTGATGAAAACCTCCGGCGGCAAATACATTGCTCCGCAACACCTGGAGGGCACGCTGGGGCAGGATCGCTTTATCGAACAGGTGGCGGTGATCGCCGATGCGCGCAAATACGTGTCGGCGCTGATTGTTCCCTGTTTCGAAGCGCTGGAAGAGCATGCCCGCTCGATCAATCTGAAATATCACGATCGTCTGGAACTGCTGCGCCACAGCCATATTATCGAGCTGTTCGAGCAACGCCTGCGCGAGATACAGAAAGAGCTGTCCCGCGTCGAACAGGTGAAAAAATTCACCCTGTTGCCGGCGCCGTTTTCGATGGAGGAGGGCGAACTGACGCCGACGTTGAAGCTGCGCCGCAAGGTGATTCATCAGCGCTATCAGTTGGAAATCGACGCCATGTATTCTGAATCATGACGGTTGCCGTTGCCTGAGTTATCATCTCACGTTATTTTGAGTCGTTATATTTAAAAACCCTATGTTAAGAGGCAAACCCATGGAGATGTTGTCAGGCGCCGAGATGGTGGTCCGATCGTTAATCGATCAGGGCGTAAAACATGTATTCGGCTATCCCGGCGGTGCGGTGCTGGATATTTACGACGCCTTGCATACGGTTGGCGGTATTGAACATATTTTGGTGCGCCACGAACAGGGCGCGGTGCATATGGCCGATGGCTATGCGCGCGCCACCGGCGAGGTCGGCGTGGTGCTGGTGACCTCCGGTCCCGGCGCGACCAACGCCATTACCGGTATCGCCACCGCCTATATGGATTCGATTCCCATGGTGGTGCTTTCCGGCCAGGTGGCGACATCGCTGATTGGCTACGACGCCTTTCAGGAGTGCGATATGGTGGGGATTTCCCGGCCTATCGTAAAGCACAGCTTTCTGGTCAAACAGGCGGAAGATGTGCCGACGGTGCTGAAAAAAGCCTTTTATCTGGCGTCCAGCGGCCGTCCCGGTCCGGTGGTGGTGGATTTGCCGAAAGACGTGATGAATCCGGCCAATAAGCAGCCTTATATGTATCCCGACCATGTCAGCATGCGTTCGTACAATCCGACGGTTCAGGGACATAAAGGACAGATCCGCCGCGCGCTGCAAACGTTGCTGGCGGCGGAAAAGCCGATTATTTACAGCGGCGGCGGGGTGATCAACTCCGGCTGCCATCAGGAACTGCTGACGCTGGCGGAAAAACTCAACCTGCCGGTGGCCAGCTCGCTGATGGGACTGGGCGGCTTCCCCGGCACGCATCGTCAAAGCCTGGGCATGCTCGGGATGCACGGCACCTACGAAGCCAATATGGCGATGCATAACGCCGACGTGATTTTCGCCGTCGGCGTACGCTTTGACGATCGCACCACCAATAATCTGGCCAAGTACTGCCCGAACGCCACGGTGTTGCATATTGATATCGATCCGGCTTCGATCTCCAAAACGGTAAACGCCGATGTTCCCATCGTCGGCGACGCCCGCCAGGTATTAACCCTGATGCTGGAACTGCTGGCGCAGGATGAGGCGCAGCAGCGGTTCGACGCGCTGCGCGACTGGTGGCGGAACATCGAGCAGTGGCGCGCCCGCCACTGCCTGAAGTACAACGCGGACGGCGAGGCGATCAAGCCGCAGGCGGTAATTGAAACGCTATATCGGCTGACGGGCGGTAATGCCTATGTCGCCTCGGACGTGGGCCAGCATCAGATGTTCGCCGCCCTTTACTATCCTTTCGATTTGCCGCGCCGCTGGGTCAACTCCGGCGGTTTGGGCACCATGGGATTCGGCCTGCCCGCCGCGCTGGGGATTAAGCTGGCGCTGCCGCAGGAAACGGTTATCTGCGTCACCGGCGACGGCAGCATTCAGATGAATATTCAGGAACTCTCCACCGCGCTGCAGTATGACCTGCCGATAGTGGTGGTTAACCTGAACAACCGTTTCCTCGGCATGGTGAAACAGTGGCAGGATATGATCTACTCCGGCCGCCACTCCAGTTCCTATATGGAGTCCCTGCCGGATTTCGTCAAGCTGGCGGAGGCTTATGGGCATATCGGCATCGCCATTGATACCCCTGACGAACTGGAAAGCAAGCTGGCGCAGGCGCTGGCGCAGAAAAACCGTCTGGTGTTCGTGGATGTCAAAATCGACAGCGGCGAGCACGTTTACCCGATGCAGATCCGCGGCGGCGGGATGGATGAGATGTGGCTAAGCAAAACGGAGAGGACCTGATCATGCGGCGGATTTTATCGGTATTACTTGAAAATGAATCCGGCGCACTGTCACGCGTCGTCGGCCTGTTCTCGCAGCGCGGCTACAATATTGAAAGCCTGACGGTGGCGCCGACCGACGATCCCACGCTGTCGCGCATGACCATTCAAACCGAGGGCGATGAAAAAGCGCTGGAGCAGATAGAGAAGCAGCTGCATAAGCTGGTGGATGTGCTGCGCGTCAGCGAGCTGGGACAGGGCTCCCACGTCGAGCGCGAAATCATGCTGGTGAAACTGCAGGCGACGGGCTACGGCCGTGAAGAAGTCAAACGCTGCGCCGAGATTTTTCGCGGGCAGATTGTGGATGTCACCTCCTCGCTTTATACCGTCCAGTTGGCCGGCACCAGCGATAAGCTGGATGCGTTCCTCAACGCCGTACGTGAAGTGGCGGAGATTGTGGAAGTGGCGCGCTCCGGGATCGTTGGCGTATCCCGCGGCGATAAGATCATGCGTTAGGGGGATGTAGCGCGGATTTTTGCCGTAACCGGCCCGATAAGCGCATCGGGCCGGTTCATTTTTTCCTTCTATAACTTATAAATGACAAAAGCAGTTGCCGTTCAGTTGCTTCTGCGGTTAGATCTACGCCATATCCATGATGAGCTTATGGTCATCGCTCTATTTTATTTATCCGGCTTACGAAGGGGTAACCAGTGAAACTGGATGAAATTGCGCGTCTTGCGGGTGTTTCACGCACTACTGCCAGTTATGTGATCAATGGAAAAGCAAAACAGTATCGCGTCAGCGATAAAACCGTTGAGAAAGTGATGGCGGTGGTCAGAGAGCATAACTATCATCCCAACGCCGTCGCCGCCGGATTACGTGCCGGACGCACCCGTTCCATTGGTCTGGTGATCCCCGATCTGGAGAATACCAGCTATACGCGGATTGCCAATTATCTGGAGCGTCAGGCGCGGCAGCGCGGATATCAGCTGTTGATCGCCTGTTCCGAAGATCAGCCGGATAACGAAATGCGCTGCATCGAACACCTGCTGCAACGCCAGGTCGATGCGATCATCGTGTCGACGGCGCTGCCGCCGGAGCACCCGTTCTATCAGCGCTGGGTGAATAACAGCCTGCCGATTATCGCGCTGGATCGGGCGTTGGATCGCGAACATTTCACCAGCGTGGTCGGCGCCGATCTCGAAGATGCCGAAATGCTGGCGCAGGAACTGAGGAAAATTCCGGCCGAATCCGTTCTTTACCTCGGGGCGCTGCCTGAGCTTTCCGTCAGTTTCCTGCGTGAACAGGGTTTTCGCCAGGCCTGGGCCGAGGATGCGCGGGAAGTGCATTATCTGTATGCCAATAGCTATGAGCGTACCGCGGCGGCGGCGGCGTTTGCCCAGTACCTTGACGATCATCCGATGCCGAAGGCGCTGTTCACCACGGCTTTTCCGCTGTTGCAGGGGGTGATGGACGTTACGCTGCGCCAGAGCGGGCGTTTGCCGAATAATCTGGCCATCGCCACCTTTGGCGATAACGAATTGCTGGATTTTCTGGAGTGTCCGGTATTGTCCGTCGCTCAGCGTCATCGTGAAGTGGCGGAACGGGTGCTGGAACTGGTATTGGCCAGTCTGGACGAGCCGAAAAAGCCGAAGCCGGGGCTTAACCGCATTCGCCGCAACCTTTATCGCCGCGGCTCCCTTAGCCGCCGTTAACATCGCTCCCCGGCGCGCCATATGAGCGCAACGTATGGCGCCCGCCGACGATGAAAAACGAGTCGCGTTTGAACCTTTCATAAATCAGTCAGTTAACATGTCAGAAATTAATCAGGCCAGTTTTAAGCTCGCGCCGGGAAAAGCGCTTTCCGCCGAGCAGGAGGCGTTAAAGCGCGGCGTCGAGGATTTCCTGAACCGGCATCGGCATGACCAGCATGCGCTCTTCGTTATCCATGGCGAAGCCGGAACGGGCAAAAGCGTTTTATTGAATACCCTGTTTGGCGAGATACAAACCCAGGCCCGCCTGCGGCCGCGGCACCCGCTTTACGGCAGCGAGAACTATCTGCTCGTTAATCACCCCGAGATGCTGAAAGCCTATAAAAATGCCGCCGATAACCAGCCCGCGCTGAGAAAAAAAGATTATGAGCGGCCCACCACCTTTATCAACCGGATGCATAAACGCGGTGCGATAGCCGACATCGTGCTGGTTGACGAGGCGCATCTGCTGCTCACCCGGCGCGATAGCTATAACCACTTTTTCCAGGATAATCATCTGGAAGAGATTATTCGTCTGGCGCGCATCGTGGTACTGGTTTTCGATGAACAGCAGGTGTTGAAATTCAAGAGCCTGTGGCGGGAAAGCGATCTGTCGCGCATGCTGGCCCGCTGGCCGCATGAGGTTTACGCGCTGCGGCGGCAGTTCCGCATGCGCGCGGATGCGGCGAGCCTGCGCTGGATCCGCGCTTTTTGCCAGCGCCGACTGCTGCCGCTGCCGGCGGCGGAAGAGGCTTTCGAGATCGGGATATTCGATGATGCCCAGGCGATGTACGAATTGGTAAAAGAAAAAAACGCCGCCAGCGGCCTGTCGCGCATGTTGTCGACGTATGATTATCCCTATCGGCTGGACGGGCAGGACTATTTTATCGAAGAGGGGCGGTTCCGCTTACGCTGGGACCGCGCAAAACCCAATGAGCGTCTGCCCTGGGCCGAGCGCGAAGACACCATTGACGAGGTGGGATCGGTTTACACCGTGCAGGGGTTCGATCTGAACTACGTCGGCCTGATTCTGGGGCCGTCGGTGGCGTGGGACGCGCAGCGTGAGGAGATCGTGCTCGATGCGGCCAGATACGAAGATAGCGCGGCTTTTCAGGGACAATCGCGCATTGAAAATAGCGCCGGGATGAAAGAGCGTATCATGCTCAACGCCATCAATGTGCTGATGACCCGCGCCATCCACGGCCTCTATATTTACGCCCACGATCGCGGGCTGCGTAACCAACTGATGTCGCTGGCGCGAAAATAGATAGTAACGGGGAAGATAACCATGGATGTAACTGAAGTGCTTTGGATCGACGATCCGCGGATGAACCAGCGTTCCCGCAACGTCGATATTATTGATGATGAGGTTAAGGCGCTGGTCGCGCGCATGTTCGCCGTGATTGACGCCATGAAGGATTCGGGGCTTGCCGCCATCCAATTGGGCGTTCCGCTGCGCATCGTCGTCATAGACATGGCGGACGAAAAGGGAGAACGCCAGCGGCTGGCGTTGATTAACCCGCAGATAACCCACTCTTCGTCGGAGAAAACGTCACATCTGGAGCTGTGCTCTTCTATTCCTGGCCATCCCATGCCGGCGGAACGGGCGCAGCGGGTCAAGGTGGCATTTATCGATCTGGACGGCGCCGCGCGGGAGATCGACGCCGGCGGCGAGTTTGCCGTATGCCTGCAACATGAAATCGATCATCTGGACGGGCTGTCGCTGCTCGACAACCTGTCCGATCTGAAACGTAGCCGCCTCAAGACGCAGCTTGCCAAACTGCGCCGCAAAACGGTTTCCCATCGGTGACGCCTTTGCCGGGGAAGCCGGTTACCCGGTGACGGCGACCCGGAATAACCGGCGGCAGTATTCCAGAAAATAGCCGTATATCACGCCCATCACCATGGAGACGACCGCATTGCTGGCTACGGCGGTCAGCATCTGCGACGAATCCGCCCCGATGGTCCACAGAATGGCGATATAAACCGGCGACTGAAAACTGACGTACGCCAGCAGATCGGCCAGGTTGCGCAGCAGAAAGTGTTGCGGGCCATGGCGTCGGGCGAAGCCGAGCACGCGATCGCGGTAAATGCCGTAGGGCCAGGCAACGACGATATTGACCGGGATAGACAGCAACCGTGAAGATAAAGACTGTTCAAAGCTCATGCCGGAAAGTCCGATCTCAATCACCATGCCGGTAATAAAGCAATAAACCACCAGGGCGAAGGTATCCGCCGTGGCGCTGCGTAATCTTGAGGCCGGGGAAAAGAACATCTCCACTCACTCCATTTTCAGATGGCGAACAAAAATCAGAGTAACGGGTTAATCATGGCTTTTTGTTTTGCTTTTTAAATTGTGAGTAGTGTACATCACTGCATTGTTGCTTAATAAGTAGCTAAAAATATTTATTTTTGACCTCTTGGTCAGGTTTTTCGCTACTTTATCTCTGGTTCGCTGCCGTTTTGCTTTTTTATCGCGTAAATAGTAATAAAGTAATTTAAAAACAACAGGTTATTTTAATCTGGCGCCAGCGTGTCATTCAACGGGAAATAGCGGCGTAAGACGAGAAAATGAGCGTTAAAAATAACTGGATATATCTCCATGCTTTTTAATCAACGGCGGTGAATAGGCTGAGACTTTATTTATTGCGCGGTACTTTAACTGGGAATTTTTCTTTTTGGCGGCGGATTTGTGGCGCGGAAAACGTAAATTAAAGTAAATCGGGCGCTGAATAAAGACGCGGGGATATTGAGGATAAAAATGTGACGTTGAGCAAATGCCGGCAATCGCAGTATAATAGCGCCTGATTAGTGAAAGCCTTGTTATGCAAGGCTTACGGCAAGTTAAGATTATTCTGGAAACATTTATATTTAGTATCAGCCTGTGACAATAAAAATAATCGACCAAGGGAAATCCAGCGCCATTTCGGTAGCCAATATTATTTCGGGAGTGAAATTCTCTTAAATTTTCATGACCTTAATCTTTATTAATTCTCCGCCTTTATTTTTTTCACCTTCCTGCCGGCCCAAATCCACGCAGAAATAATTCCAAAGCACGCCAGCTCTGGCTTGACAAGGTTTTAATACCCTCCGTACACTCTTCATCGTGGGGATTTGTGGGATAAAGTGGTAAAAAAGGTTATGGAGGGGTAACTCAGGCATGTTTCGTGGGGCAACGCTGGTTAATCTCGACAGCAAGGGGCGGCTTGCCGTACCTACCCGTTATCGGGAAACGCTGAACGAGGAATCGCAAGGTCAAATGGTTTGCACCATTGATCTTCATCAGCCGTGCCTGCTGCTTTATCCCTTGCCTGAATGGGAAATCATTGAACAGAAGCTGTCGCGCCTGTCGAGCATGAACCCCGCGGAGCGCCGCGTTCAGCGCCTGTTGCTGGGGCACGCCAGCGAATGTCAGATGGATAACGCCGGACGGTTATTGATCGCCGGTACGTTGCGGCAGCACGCAGGCCTTACAAAAGAAGTGATGCTGGTCGGGCAGTTCAACAAGTTTGAACTGTGGGATGAACAGACTTGGTATCAACAGGTCAGGGAAGATATCGACGCAGAACAATCGACTCAGGAACCATTGTCTGAGCGGTTGCAGGACTTATCGCTATAGTCATGCCGGAAAATTATAAACACACCACCGTGCTGCTGGACGAGGCCGTTAACGGCCTGAATATTCGCAGCAACGGAACCTATATAGACGGCACTTTTGGCCGTGGCGGCCACTCTCGCCTCATTCTTTCCCAATTGGGACCGGAAGGACGCCTGCTGGCGATCGATCGCGATCCGCTGGCCATTGAAGCCGCCGGCGCGATAGACGATCCCCGGTTTTCCATTATTCACGGCCCGTTTTCCGCGCTGGCCGACTACATGGCCGAGCGCGACCTTACCGGTCGTATTGACGGCGTATTGCTGGATCTGGGCGTATCCTCGCCGCAGCTCGACGATCCCGAACGCGGTTTTTCCTTTATGCGCGACGGTCCGCTGGATATGCGCATGGATCCGACTCGCGGCCTTTCCGCCGCCGAGTGGCTGCTGAAAGCGGAAGCGGAAGATATTGCCTGGGTGCTGAAAACCTTCGGTGAAGAGCGTTTCGCCAAACGTATCGCCCGCGCCATCGTCGAGCGTAACCGCACCGAACCGCTGACGCGCACCAAAGAGCTGGCCGAGTTGATCGCCGCCGCCAGTCCGATTCGCGAAAAGCATAAACACCCGGCGACGCGCAGTTTCCAGGCCATCCGCATTTATATCAATAGCGAGCTGGAAGAGATTGAACAGGCGCTGAACGGCGCGTTGAGCGTACTGGCTCCGCACGGTCGCCTGTCGGTCATCAGCTTTCACTCGCTGGAAGACAGGATCGTCAAACGCTTTATCCGTCATCAGAGCCGTGGTCCGCAGGTGCCGGCAGGTATGCCGTTGACGGAAGAACAGCTGCGCAGCCAGGGCGGACAAACCCTGAAGCCGGTGGGGAAGATGATGCCGTCGGCTGAAGAGGTCGCCGCCAATCCCCGCGCCCGCAGTTCGGTGCTGCGCTTTGCCGAGAGGCTGCCGGCATGATCGGCCATGAGCGTCACGGCCTGGTCGGCGTCATCGGCGAGGATCTGCTGCGTAACGGCAAGATCCCGCTGTTGCTGATGGCGGCGGTGCTGGTTTCCGCGGTGCTGGTGGTGACGACGGCGCACAAAACGCGTTTGTTGACCGCGGAACGCGAACGGCTATTGCTGGAGCGTGACGCGCTGGATATTGAGTGGCGCAACCTGATTCTGGAAGAAAATTCGTTAGGGGATCATAGCCGCGTTGAGCGGATCGCGACGGAAAAACTGCAAATGGGGCATGTCGATCCGTCACAGGAAAATATTGTGGTTAAGCAATGAACTAAGCAGGCATCCAATACAGCATGAAAGCAGCCCGTACAGGAAGGTTAAAACGCCAGGAAGATCAAGCCAGCTTTGTCAGCTGGCGTTTTGCGTTGCTCTGTAGCTGTATTCTGCTGGCGATGATCGGTCTGATGGCGCGGGCGGCCTACCTTCAGGTGATTAACCCCGATAAACTGGTGCGTGAAGGGGATATGCGCTCCCTGCGCGTGCAGGAGGTGCCGACGGCGCGCGGCATGATCAGCGATCGCGCCGGTCGTCCGTTGGCGGTAAGCGTACCGGTTAACGCGGTGTGGGCCGATCCGCAACAGGTGAACGAACAGGGCGGCATCACGCTGGATACGCGCTGGAAAGCGCTGTCAGACGCGCTCGAAGTCCCGCTCGATCAGCTGGCGGCGAAGATTAACGCCAACCCGAAAGGGCGCTTTGTCTATCTGGCGCGGCAGGTTAACCCGGCCATTGGCGAATATATCCATAAACTGAAGCTGCCCGGTATTAACCTGCGTCAGGAGTCCCGCCGCTATTATCCTTCCGGCCAGGTCACGGCCCATCTGATCGGCTTTACCAATATTGACGGACAGGGTATCGAAGGGGTTGAAAAAAGC
The DNA here is from genome assembly GCF_023347575.1 of Brenneria tiliae. Classification (NCBI taxonomy): domain Bacteria; kingdom Pseudomonadati; phylum Pseudomonadota; class Gammaproteobacteria; order Enterobacterales; family Pectobacteriaceae; genus Brenneria; species Brenneria tiliae. The sequence goes on from NZ_JAKPCB010000100.1 coordinate 274,484, forward strand.
TTTGACCGCTGGCTGACCGGCCAGCCGGGCGAACGAACCGTGCGTAAAGATCGGTTTGGCCGGGTGATCGAAGATATCTCCTCCGTTGACAGTCAGGCGGCGCATAATCTGGCGCTGAGCATCGATGAGCGTTTGCAGGCGCTGGTCTATCGCGAACTGAGCAATGCGGTGGCGTTTAACAAAGCCGAATCGGGCACCGCGGTGCTGGTTGACGTCGGCACCGGCGAAGTGCTGGCGATGGCCAACAGCCCGTCCTACAACCCTAATAATCTGGCCGGCACCGCCAAAGATATTATGCGCAACCGCGCCATTACCGATATTTTCGAACCCGGCTCCACCGTGAAGCCGATGGTGGTGATGACGGCGCTGCAACGCGGGGTGATAAAAGAGAACAGCGTCCTCAATACCCTGCCTTATTACGTTAACGGTCACGAAATCAAAGACGTGGCGCGCTACAACGAATTGACCCTAACCGGGGTCCTGCAGAAATCGAGTAACGTCGGCGTTTCCAAGCTGGCGTTGGCGATGCCCTCCTCGGCGTTAGTGGATACTTACTCGCGCATGGGGTTGGGAAAGGCGACCAATTTGGGGTTGGTCGGAGAAAGCAGTGGCTTATATCCTCAAAAACAACGGTGGTCTGACATAGAGAGGGCCACCTTCTCTTTTGGCTACGGGCTGATGGTAACGCCGTTACAGTTAGCGCGAGTCTACGCCACGATCGGCAGCTTTGGCGTTTATCGCCCGCTGTCGATTACCAAAGTCGATCCGCCGGTCGCCGGCGAACGCGTGTTCCCGGAAGCGCTGGTGCGCACCGTGGTGCATATGATGGAAAGCGTGGCGCTGCCCGGCGGCGGCGGCACCAAGGCGGCGATTAAAGGCTACCGGATCGCGATTAAAACCGGCACGGCGAAAAAAGTCGGTCCGGACGGCAAATACATCAACAAATATATCGCCTATACGGCGGGCGTCGCGCCCGCCAGTAACCCGCGCTTTGCTCTGGTCGTGGTCATCAACGATCCGCAGGCCGGGAAATATTACGGCGGTGCGGTTTCAGCACCGATATTCGGCGCCATCATGGGGGGGGTATTACGGACGATGAACATAGAACCAGACGCCTTGCCCATCGGCGATAAAAACGAGTTTGTAATTAACCGAGAAGAGGCTCCAGGTGGCAGATCGTAATTTGCGCGAGTTATTAGCGCCGTGGGTGCAGGATGCCCCGGCCTGTGCGCTGCGGGAAATGACATTAGACAGCCGCGTTGCGGCTGCCGGGGATCTGTTTGTGGCGATTGTCGGCCACCAAACGGACGGACGGCGCTATATCCCGCAGGCCATTGCGCAAGGCGTCGCCGCGATTATCGCCGAAGCCGAAGGCGAGGCCGCTGATGGGGACGTGCGTGAAATGCACGGCATTCCCGTGGTTTACCTGAGCAATCTGCATCAGCGTCTTTCCGCTCTGGCGGGACGTTTCTATCGGCAGCCGGCGGAAAAATTGCAGCTGGTCGGCGTGACAGGAACCAATGGTAAAACCACCACGGCGCAGCTGCTGGCGCAGTGGAGCCAGGCGTTGGGCGAAACCAGCGCGGTAATGGGCACGGTGGGAAACGGCCTGCTGGGGCACGTCGCGCCGACCGGCAATACCACCGGATCGGCGGTGGAGGTACAGCAGGTGCTGAGGCAACTGGTCGATCAGGGCGCGACGTTTGCGGCAATGGAGGTCTCTTCCCACGGTCTAGTGCAACACCGCGTCTCCGCGCTGCCGTTCGCCGCGGCGGTATTCACCAATCTGAGCCGCGACCATCTGGATTACCACGGCGATATGGAACGCTATGAGGCCGCGAAATGGTCGCTGTTCGCCGACCACCGGGTGGGGCAGACGATCATCAATGCGGATGACGACGTCGGCCGCCGCTGGCTCGACAAACTGCCGGACGCCGTCGCCGTCACCATGGAAAACAATCTGGTTCCGGGCTGCCGCGGCCGCTGGCTGAAGGCCACCGGCGTCGATTATCACGACCGCGGCGCCACCATTCGTTTCGACTCAAGCTGGGGCAATGGCGAAATCGCCAGCCGCCTGATGGGGGCCTTTAACGTCAGCAATACCTTGCTGGCGCTGGCGACGCTGCTTTCCCTGGGGTATTCGCTGGATCGGCTGATTAGCGCCGGCGCGCATCTGCAACCGGTGTGCGGCAGGATGGAGGTGTTCAGCGCCCCCGGCAAACCGACGGTGGTGGTGGATTACGCCCACACCCCGGACGCGCTGGAAAAAGCGCTGGAAGCGGCGCGGCTGCACTGCGCGGGGCAACTGTGGTGCGTCTTCGGCTGCGGCGGCGATCGCGATAAAGGTAAGCGCCCGCTTATGGGGGGCATCGCGGAACAGCTGGCCGACAGAGTGGTGGTGACCGACGATAACCCGCGCAGCGAAGAGCCGCGCGCCATCGTAAAGGATATTTTAACCGGGCTGCTGGATGCCGGACGCGTCCAGGTCATTTCCGGCCGCGCCGAGGCCGTCACCAGCGCCATTATGCAGGCGAAAGAGAACGACGTGGTGCTGGTGGCCGGTAAAGGCCACGAGGATTACCAACTGGTCGGCAATCAGCGGCTGGATTATTCGGACCGCATTACCGTCGCCCGCCTGTTGGGGGTTATCGCATGATGCGCGTTTCCCTACAGCAGATAGCCTCGATTCTGGGCGCCCAACCGATCGGCGGCAGCGTCGAAATCGACGATGTCGCCACGGATACGCGCAAGCTGCGGGCCGGCTGCCTGTTTGTCGCGCTGCGCGGCGAGAAATTCGATGGGCATGACTATGCCGCGGATGCACTGAAAAACGGCGCGTCGGCTCTGCTGGTAAGTAAGCGCTTACCAGTTAATGCGCCGCAGCTGCTGGTGGAAGATACCCGTCTGGCCCTGGGCAAGCTGGCCGGCTGGGTAAGGCAGCAGTCCAATGCCCGCGTGGTGGCGCTGACCGGCTCTTCCGGCAAGACCTCGGTCAAGGAGATGACCGCCGCCATTCTGCGTCAGTGCGGTAATGTGCTGTATACCGCCGGCAACTTTAATAACGATATCGGCGTGCCGCTGACGCTGCTGCGCCTGACGCCGGAGCATCAGTTCGCGGTGATTGAACTGGGGGCCAACCATATCGGCGAGATTGCTTACACCACCGATCTGGTGCGTCCGGAAAGCGCGCTGGTCAATAACCTCGCCGCCGCCCATCTGGAGGGCTTCGGCTCGCTGGCGGGGGTGGCGCAGGCGAAAGGCGAGATTTTTGCCGGCCTGCCGGCCGACGGCGTGGCGATTATCAATGCGGACAGCAATGACTTTCCGCACTGGCAGGTGACGCTGACCCATAAAACCGTATGGCGTTTTTCACCGCAGGCCGCCGGGGATGTCGATTTTTTTGCCAGCGATATCAAGGTACTGGCGCAGGGTACGCGGTTCAGCCTGCATACGCCGTTCGGGGCAATTGAGGTGACGCTGCCCCTGCCGGGGCGCCACAACGTGGCCAACGCGCTGGCCGCCGCCGCGCTGGCCACGTCCGTCGGCGCCACGCTGGCGGCGGTGAAAGCCGGTTTGGCGCAGCTTCAGGCGGTGCCGGGCAGGCTATTCCCGATTGTGCTGGCGCCGGGAAAATTGCTGCTGGACGACAGCTACAACGCCAATGTCGGCTCGATGACCGCGGCGGCGCAGGTTCTCGCTGAAATGCCGGGATACCGCGTGATGGTGGTCGGCGACATGGGGGAACTGGGCGACGAGGCGCGGGAGTGCCACCGTCAGGTCGGCCAGGCCGTTCGCGCCGCGGGCATCGATAAAGTCTTGAGCGTGGGGACGTTAAGCGAATTGATCGGCCGCGCCGGCGGCGCTGGCGAACATTTTCAGGATAAGGGCGCGCTGGTTTCGCGCCTGGGCGCGCTGATAGCCGAACATAAAACAATAAGCATATTGGTTAAGGGGTCACGGAGCACCGCGATGGAGCAGGTAGTACGTGCATTACAGGAGAATGCAACATGTTAGTGTGGCTGGCCGAGCATCTGGTCAAGTTTTATTCCGGCTTCAACGTCTTTTCCTATTTGACGTTTCGCGCCATCGTCAGCCTGCTGACCGCGCTGGTGATTTCCCTATGGATGGGGCCGCATTTGATTGCCTGGCTGCAACGTTTGCAGATCGGCCAGGTGGTTCGCAGTGAAGGGCCGGAGTCGCATTTCAGCAAGCGGGGAACGCCGACGATGGGGGGCGTGATGATTCTGGCGTCGATCATTATTTCGGTGCTGATGTGGGTCAACCTATCCAACCCCTATGTCTGGTGCGTGCTGGCGGTGCTGCTGGGCTACGGCGTGGTCGGCTTTATCGACGATTACCGCAAGGTGGTGCGTAAAGACACCAAGGGGCTGATCGCGCGCTGGAAATATTTCTGGCAGTCGCTGATTGCCCTGGTGGTGGCCTTCGTCATGTATGCGATTGGTAAAGACACGCCGGCCACCCAACTGGTGGTGCCGTTTTTTAAAGACATCATGCCGCAGCTGGGGCTGCTCTACATTGTGCTGGCGTACTTTGTGATTGTCGGGACCAGCAACGCGGTGAACCTGACCGACGGTCTGGACGGACTGGCGATCATGCCGACGGTATTTGTCGCCGCCGGATTCGCCCTGGTCGCCTGGGCGACGGGGAATATGAATTTTGCCGGTTATCTGCATATTCCCTATATCCGCCATGCCAGCGAACTGGTGGTGGTCTGTACCGCTATCGTGGGCGCCGGACTGGGCTTTTTGTGGTTTAACACCTATCCGGCCCAGGTGTTTATGGGGGATGTGGGTTCGCTGGCGCTGGGCGGCGCGCTGGGCACCATCGCGGTGCTGCTGCGTCAGGAGTTTTTGCTGGTGATTATGGGCGGCGTATTCGTGGTGGAGACGCTGTCGGTCATTTTACAGGTTGGGTCCTTTAAGCTGCGCGGCCAGCGTATTTTCCGCATGGCGCCGATTCATCACCACTATGAACTTAAAGGATGGCCGGAACCGCGGGTGATCGTGCGTTTCTGGATTATTTCGCTGATGCTGGTGCTGATTGGCCTGGCAACGCTGAAGGTACGGTAAAATATGGCGGACTATCAGGGTAAAAAAGTGGTCATTATCGGGTTGGGGCTGACCGGGCTCTCCTGTGTTGATTTCTTCCTCGCGCGCGGCGTGGTGCCGCGCGTGGTGGATACCCGTATCAGTCCGCCGGGGTTGGATAAGCTGCCGGAAAACGTCGAGCGCCATCTCGGCGATCTCAACGAAACCTGGCTGATGGACGCGGATCTCATCGTCGCCAGCCCGGGCATCGCCCTGGCGACGCCGATACTGAGCGATGCCGCCGAGGCGGGCATTGAGATCGTCGGCGACATCGAGCTGTTTTGCCGTGAAGCGCAGGCGCCCATCGTGGCGATCACCGGTTCCAACGGCAAAAGCACGGTAACCACGCTGGTGGGCGACATGGCGCGGGCCGCCGGGTGGCAGGTGGGGGTGGGCGGCAATATCGGCCTGCCCGCGCTGCGTCTGCTTGAGCATGAATGCCAGCTCTATGTGCTGGAACTGTCGAGTTTCCAACTGGAGACCACCAGCAGTCTGCACGCGGCGGCGGCGACCATTCTGAACGTGACCGAAGACCACACCAACCGCTATCCGTTTGGCTTGCAGCAGTATCGCGCCGCCAAGTTGCGCATTTACGAAAACGCCGGCGTGTGCGTGGTTAACGCCGATGACGCGCTGACCATGCCGATTCGCGGCGCGGATGAGCGCTGCGTGAGCTTCGGCGTCGACGTCGGCGATTACCACCTGAATCGGCAGCAAGGGGAAACCTGGCTGCGGATTAAAGGCGAACGGGTGTTGAACACCCGCGAGATTAAACTGGTGGGGCAGCACAACTACACCAATGCGCTGGCCTCCCTGGCATTGGCGGACGCCGTGGGTATTCCGCGTTCGTCGGCCTTGACGGCCCTGACCGCCTTTACCGGGCTGGCGCATCGTTTCCAACTGGTCTGGGAGCGCAACGGCGTGCGCTGGATCAATGATTCCAAGGCCACCAACGTCGGCAGCACCGAAGCGGCGTTAAGCGGCCTGAAGGTGGACGGCACTCTGCATCTGCTATTGGGCGGAGACGGCAAATCCGCCGATTTCTCGCCCTTGCTGCGCTATTTTCAGGGCGACGACATCCGGCTTTACTGTTTTGGCCGCGACGGCGAACAGCTGGCGGCGCTGTGTCCGGATATCGCCGAACGGACGGAAACCATGGAGCAATCCATGCAGTTGATCGCGGGACGCGTCGCGCCAGGAGACATGGTATTGCTGTCGCCGGCCTGCGCCAGCCTCGATCAGTTCCGCAGTTTTGAACAACGGGGCGACGAGTTCGCCCGTCTGGCGGAGGAACTGGGCTGATGCGCTTCTCCGGGCTGGCGGTTGTCGAACGTATAAAAAACTGGGTCATGGGGACGCGGGAAAGCGATACGCAGAGCGTGGTTCTGTATGACCGCACGCTGGTATGGCTGACGTTCGGGCTGGCGGTGATCGGTTTTGTGATGGTGACCTCCGCCTCGATGCCGATTGGACAGCGTCTGGCCAGCGACCCCTTTCTGTTCGCCAAGCGCGATGCGCTGTATCTGGGGTTGGCTCTGGCGCTGTCTCTGGTGACGTTGCGCGTTCCCATGGAAATTTGGCAGCGTTACAGCCCGGTGCTGCTGTTGGCCTCCATGCTGCTGCTGCTGGTGGTGCTGGCGGTCGGCAGCTCGGTTAACGGCGCGTCGCGCTGGATATCGCTGGGGCCGTTGCGCATTCAGCCGGCGGAGTTATCCAAGCTGACGCTGTTCTGCTATCTGTCCAGCTATATGGTGCGCAAAGTGGAAGAAGTGCGGAATAACTTCTGGGGCTTTTGCAAACCGATGGGGGTGATGGTGGTGCTGGCGGTGCTGTTGCTGGCGCAGCCGGACCTCGGAACGGTGGTGGTGCTGTTTATCACCACCCTGGCGATGCTGTTTCTGGCGGGGGCGAAGCTATGGCAGTTTCTGGCCATTATCGGCTGCGGTATTTTTGCCGTTTGCCTGCTGATTATCGCCGAACCCTACCGTATGCGGCGCGTCACCTCGTTCTGGAATCCGTGGGAGGATCCGTTCGGCAGCGGTTATCAGCTCACCCAATCCCTGATGGCGTTCGGCCGGGGGGAACTGTGGGGGCAGGGGCTGGGAAATTCGGTGCAGAAACTGGAATATCTGCCGGAGGCGCACACCGACTTTATTTTCTCCATTTTAGGTGAAGAGCTCGGCTATATCGGTGTGGTTTTGGCGCTGTTAATGATATTCTTCGTCGCTTTTCGCGCGATGTCCATCGGGCGGCGCGCGCTGGAGATCAACCAGCGTTTTTCCGGTTTTCTCGCCTGCTCGATCGGCGTCTGGTTCAGCTTTCAGACGCTGGTCAACGTCGGGGCCGCGTCGGGGATGTTGCCGACCAAGGGGTTGACGTTGCCGTTAATCAGCTACGGTGGTTCCAGTCTGATCATCATGTCGACGGCCATCGTTATGCTGTTACGTATTGATTTTGAAACGCGCCTGACCAAAGCGCAGGCGTTTACAAGGAGTGCCCGATGAGTGGCGAAGGCAAGCGTTTGATGGTGATGGCGGGCGGAACGGGAGGACATGTGTTTCCCGGTCTTGCCGTGGCGCATCATCTGATGGCGCAGGGCTGGCAGGTGCGCTGGTTAGGCACCGCGGATCGCATGGAAGCGGATTTAGTGCCGCAGCACGGTATCGAGATCGATTTTATCCGTATCTCCGGGCTGCGCGGCAAGGGGCTGCGCGCCCAGCTGGCCGCGCCGCTGCGTATATTCCAGGCGGTGCGGCAGGTGCGGGCGATAATACGCCGTTACCGGCCGGACGTGGTGCTGGGGATGGGCGGCTATGTTTCCGGCCCCGGCGGCCTGGCCGCGTGGCTGTGCGGCGTACCCGTGGTGCTGCATGAGCAAAACGGCATTGCCGGGCTGACCAACCGCTGGCTGTCGCATATCGCCAAAAAAGTATTACAGGCTTTTCCGGGCGCTTTTGTGAAAGCCGACGTGGTCGGCAACCCGGTGAGGGCGGACGTGCTGGCATTGCCCGCCCCCGCGCTTCGTCTGGCCGGCCGCAGCGGCCCGGTTCGGGTGCTGGTGCTGGGCGGCAGCCAGGGGGCGCGAGTCCTCAATCAGACGCTGCCGGGCGTTGCCGCGACCTTGGGCGACGGCGTGACAATCTGGCATCAGGTGGGTAAAGGCGCGCTGGCGGACGTTGAGCAGGCCTATCGGCAGGTCGGGCGGACGCAGCACAAGATCGTTGAATTTATTGATGACATGGCGCAAGCCTACGCTTGGGCCGACGTGGTGGTCTGCCGTTCCGGCGCGCTGACGGTCAGTGAAATCGCCGCCGCCGGTTTGCCGGCGCTGTTTGTCCCTTTCCAGCATAAGGACCGGCAGCAGTATTGGAACGCCCTGTCGCTGGAAAGAGCGGGGGCGGCGAAGATTATCGAACAGCCGCGGTTTAACGCGGCGTCGGTAAGTGAAGTTTTAGCGAACTGGGATCGCGCCACGCTGCTGGCGATGGCGGAAAAAGCCCGAGCGGCGGCCGTTCCCGACGCCACGGAGCGTGTGGCGAAGGCGGTAAGCGCCGTAGCGGGCCGTGCGGTCCATAGCTGATTAATTAATACAGTATCGCCGGGCGGCGTTGCCGTTCGGGGATTAAATAAGGTAGCGATAGAAAAAGTGAATACTCAACAACTGGCGAAACTGCGTTCAATCGTGCCCGAGATGCATCGCGTCCGGCACATCCACTTTGTCGGCATCGGCGGTGCCGGCATGGGCGGTATCGCCGAAGTGTTGGCTAATGAAGGGTATCAGATAAGCGGGTCCGATCTGGCGCCGAACGCCGTCACCCAGCAGTTGAGCGAACTGGGAGCGCAGATCTATTTTCACCACCGGGCGGAAAACGTGCTGAACGCCAGCGTGGTGGTGGTCTCCAGCGCCATTTCCGCCGATAACCCGGAGATTGTGGCGGCGCACGAGGCGCGTATTCCTGTGATCCGCCGTGCGGAAATGCTGGCCGAGCTGATGCGCTTCCGTCACGGCATCGCGGTGGCGGGAACGCACGGTAAAACCACCACCACGGCCATGGTCGCCAGCATCTACGCCGAAGCGGGGCTGGACCCGACGTTTGTCAACGGCGGGTTGGTGAAGGCGGCGGGCACCCATGCGCGTCTGGGTTCCAGCCGCTACCTGATCGCGGAAGCGGACGAAAGCGACGCCTCGTTCCTGCATCTGCAGCCGATGGTGGCGATCGTGACCAATATCGAAGCCGATCACATGGATACCTATCATGGCGATTTTGAAAACCTGAAGCAGACCTTTATCAGCTTCTTGCACAATTTGCCGTTTTACGGCCGGGCGGTGATGTGTGTGGACGATGCGGTGATCCGCGAGCTGCTGCCGCGGGTCGGGCGCCATATCACCACCTACGGCTTTAGCGACGACGCCGACGTGCGCGTCGCCGACTATCGGCAGACCGGCGCGCAGGGGCACTTTACCCTGGCGCGCCAGGATAAGCCGCTGCTGCAGGTGACGCTGAACGCGCCGGGGCGTCACAACGCGCTGAACGCCGCCGCCGCGGTGGCGGTGGCGATGGACGAGGGGATTGACGACGAGGCGATCCTGCGCGCGCTGGAGCGCTTTGAAGGCACCGGCAGACGGTTTGATTTTCTGGGTGAATACCCGCTGGAGCGGGTAAACGGACAAAGCGGCAGCGCCATGCTGGTGGATGATTACGGTCACCATCCGACCGAAGTCGACGCGACCATCAAGGCGGCGCGCGCGGGCTGGCCGGACCGGCGCCTGGTGATGGTGTTTCAGCCGCACCGCTATACGCGTACCCGAGACCTGTACGATGACTTTACTCATGTGCTGTCGCAGGTGGACGTTTTACTGATGCTGGAGGTGTATTCGGCGGGCGAGTCGCCGATCCCAGGCGCGGATAGCCGCACTTTGTGCCGCACCATCCGCGGGCGCGGTAAGATTGATCCGATTTTGGTGACCGATGTGGATACCTTGCCGGAACTGTTGTCACAGGCGCTGCGCGGCGGAGATCTGGTTTTGGTTCAGGGCGCCGGCAATATCGGCAAGCTGGCGCGGAAACTGGCTGATTCCCGGCTGCAGCCCCAGATAAGCGAGTGAGGAACATTATGACTGAGAAAGTTGCCGTATTGCTTGGTGGCACCTCTGCCGAACGTGAAGTGTCGCTGCTTTCAGGCCAGGCGGTGCTGCAGGGCCTGAAAGAAGCGGGCATCAATGCCCATGCCGTGGATACGCGCGAGTTTCCGGTGACGCGGCTAAAGGATGAGGGGTTCACCAAAGTCTTTATCGCGTTGCACGGCCGCGGCGGCGAAGACGGCACCCTGCAGGGACTGCTGGAGTTTTTACAGCTGCCCTATACCGGCAGCGGGGTGATGGCGTCCGCGCTGACGATGGACAAACTGCGCACCAAACTGGTGTGGCAGGCGCTGGGATTGCCGGTGTCGCCGTATATCGCCCTGAACCGGCAGCAGTTCGCCGCGCTTGCGGAGGATGAGCTGCTGGAAAAATTCGCCCATTTGGGCACGCCGCTGATTGTGAAGCCAAGCCGCGAAGGCTCCAGCGTCGGCATGAGCAAGGTGAATCAGGTAGCGGAACTGCCTGCCGCGCTGGAAGAGGCGTTTCGTCATGACGACGAGGTGCTGGTGGAAAAATGGCTCAGCGGCCCGGAGTACACGGTCGCCATCCTTGGCGACGAGGTGCTGCCGTCGATTCGCATCCAGGCCGCGGGCACGTTTTACGACTATGAAGCGAAGTATCTGTCGGATGATACGCAGTACTTTTGCCCAAGCGGCCTGTCGGCGGAAAAAGAGCGGGAACTGGCCGCGCTGTCGCTGGCGGCCTACCGCGCGCTGGATTGCGGCGGCTGGGGCAGGGTGGATCTGATGATGGACGGCGACGGGGCCTTTTATCTGCTGGAGGTCAATACCTCTCCGGGGATGACCAGCCACAGTCTGGTGCCGATGGCGGCAAGGCAACAGGGGCTGAGTTTCTCACAGCTGGTTGCCAGGGTGCTGGAGCTGGCCGGCTGATATGTCGCAGGCAGCGCTGAATACGCGCGCACGGGAGCCCGAAGCGAAAGGGGCCCGTCGCAGCAACGGAGGCCAACTGGCGGGGATGATTTTCCTGCTGATGGTGATGGGGACGATCGTCTGGGGAGGATGGATGGTCGTCGGCTGGATGAAGGACGCCAGCCGCCTGCCGTTGTCCAGAATGGTGGTGACGGGCGAAAGGCAGTACACCACCAACGACGATATCCGTCAGGCGATTTTGTCGCTGGGGTCGCCGGGAACCTTTATGACGCAGGATGTGAACGTCATCCAGCAGCAGATTGAACGTCTGCCGTGGATCAAACAGGCCAGCGTGCGCAAGCAGTGGCCGGACGAATTAAAGATTCATCTGGTTGAATATGTTCCGGTGGCGCGTTGGAATGATCTGCTAATGGTCGACGGCGCGGGGAATGCTTTCAGCGTCCCGGCCGAGCGGGTCGGCAACCGCAAAATGCCGTTATTGTACGGCCCGGACGGGAGTGAAATCGATGTTCTGGAGGGTTACCGGACCATGAATCAGGTGCTGGCGGCTGGAAAGTTCAACCTGAAAACGGTGGCGATGAGCGCGCGTCACTCATGGCAGTTGGGGTTGGATGATGATACCCGTATCGAACTGGGACGGGACGATCGGGCCAAGCGGCTGGCGCGTTTTATCGAGCTTTATCCGCTGTTGCAGCGCCAGGCGCAGAGCGAGAACAAGCGCCTCGGCTATGTGGATCTGCGCTATGACAGCGGCGCGGCGGTAGGCTGGGCGCCGGCCTTGTTTGAACAGCAGGAAGCTGAGCAGCAGCAAGGGATTGATCGGCAACAGAACAGTAATCAGAATCAGGCACAGGCTAAACAACAATGATCAAGTCGACGGACAGAAAACTGGTAGTTGGGCTGGAAATCGGTACGGCGAAGGTGGCCGCACTGGTAGGGGAGGTTCTGCCCGATGGCATGGTCAATATTATCGGCGTGGGCAGCTGCCCGTCGCGCGGTATGGATAAAGGCGGCGTTAACGATCTCGAATCGGTGGTCAAATGCGTGCAGCGCGCGATCGACCAGGCCGAGCTGATGGCGGACTGCCAGATATCCTCCGTCTATCTGGCGCTGTCGGGAAAGCACATCAGTTGCCAGAATGAGATAGGGATGGTGCCTATTTCGGAAGAAGAGGTGACGCAGGAAGACGTGGAAAGCGTGGTGCATACCGCCAAATCGGTACGTGTGCGCGACGAGCATCGCATTCTGCATGTGATCCCGCAGGAGTACGCCATTGATTATCAGGAAGGGATCAAGAATCCGGTGGGGTTATCCGGCGTGCGCATGCAGGCGAAGGTCCACCTGATTACCTGCCATAACGATATGGCGAAGAATATTGTCAAAGCCGTTGAACGCTGCGGCCTGAAGGTGGATCAGCTGATTTTCGCCGGTCTGGCCTCCAGCTACGCCGTTTTGACGGAAGATGAGCGCGAACTGGGCGTTTGCGTGGTGGATATCGGCGGCGGCACCATGGATATCGCGGTTTACACCGGCGGCGCCCTGCGCCATACCAAGGTTATCCCTTACGCGGGCAACGTGGTGACCAGCGATATCGCCTACGCGTTCGGCACGCCGCCTACGGATGCCGAAGCGATCAAGGTGCGCCACGGCTGCGCATTAGGCGCCATCGTCGGCAAAGATGAAAACGTCGAGGTTCCCAGCGTCGGGGGCCGCCCGCCGCGCAGTCTGCAACGGCAGACGCTGGCGGAAGTGATTGAACCGCGTTACACCGAACTATTGAATCTGGTGAACGACGAACTTTTACAGTTGCAGGAGCAGTTACGTCAACAGGGCGTTAAACACCATCTGGCGGCAGGTATCGTGCTTACCGGTGGTGCGGCGCAAATAGACGGCCTGGCGGCCTGTGCGCAGCGGGTGTTCCACACCCAGGTGCGCATCGGCCAGCCGCTAAATATTACAGGTCTGACGGATTATGCGCAGGAACCATACTACTCAACGGCGGTCGGGTTGCTGCATTACGGCAAAGAGTCTCACCTTGGCGGTGAGCATGAGGTCGAAAAACGTGCCTCGGTGAGCAACTGGTTCAAAAGAATCAATAGCTGGCTGAGGAAAGAATTTTAATTTTATCAAAGAGATCACCTGGCACAGTTTATGATCTCGCAGTTACAGGCACAAAACGGAGAGAAACTATGTTTGAACCAATGGAATTAACCAACGACGCGGTGATTAAAGTCATCGGCGTCGGCGGCGGCGGCGGCAACGCCGTCGAGCATATGGTGCGCGAGCGCATCGAAGGCGTTGAATTTTTCGCGGTCAATACCGATGCTCAGGCATTGCGCAAGACGGCGGTAGGCCAGACGATCCAGATAGGCAGCGGCATCACCAAAGGTCTGGGCGCCGGCGCCAACCCGGAAGTCGGGCGTAATTCGGCGGAAGAGGACCGCGAAGCGCTGCGCACGGCGCTTGAAGGCGCCGATATGGTATTTATCGCCGCGGGCATGGGCGGCGGCACGGGTACGGGCGCGGCGCCGGTGGTTGCCGAAGTGGCGAAGGACCTGGGCATCCTGACGGTCGCCGTGGTGACCAAGCCGTTCAACTTCGAAGGCAAAAAGCGTATGGCATTCGCCGAGCAGGGCATCGCCGAGCTCTCCAAGCACGTCGACTCCCTGATCACCATTCCGAACGATAAGCTGCTGAAAGTTCTGGGACGCGGCATCTCCCTGCTGGATGCGTTCGGCGCCGCGAACGACGTGTTGAAAGGCGCGGTTCAGGGTATCGCCGAACTGATTACCCGTCCCGGTCTGATGAACGTCGACTTTGCCGACGTGCGCACCGTGATGTCCGAAATGGGTTACGCCATGATGGGCTCGGGCGTGGCGCGTGGCGAAGACCGTGCGGAAGAGGCGGCGGAAATGGCCATCTCCAGCCCGCTGCTGGAAGATATCGACCTGTCCGGCGCGCGCGGCGTGCTGGTTAACATCACCGCGGGCTTCGATCTGCGTCTGGATGAGTTCGAAACCGTGGGTAACACCATTCGTGCTTTCGCTTCCGACAACGCGACGGTGGTTATCGGTACCTCGCTCGATCCGGAAATGAATGACGAACTGCGCGTCACCGTGGTGGCGACGGGCATCGGTATGGACAAGCGGCCGGAAATTACCCTGGTGACCAACAAGCAGTCCAGCCAGCCAGTGATGGATCATCGCTATCAGCAGCACGGCATGACGCCGCTGACCCAGGAAAAACCGGCGGCTAAAGTGGTCAACGACCAGAATCAGCAGGCCAATAAAGAGCCGGATTATCTGGATATCCCGGCGTTTCTGCGTAAGCAGGCGGATTAATACCGCCCTATGACGTTGGAATCTCCGCTCTTTGTGCTAAACTGTCCCGCCGATCCTGGTATAAACTAGGTCGGTAGGTTCAGTAACATGCGAGATAAAATGATGATCAAACAACGTACACTAAAACGTATTGTTCAGGCGACAGGGGTCGGTTTGCATACCGGCAAGAAAGTCACCCTGACCATGCGGCCTGCACCGGCAAATACCGGGGTCATCTATCGTCGCACCGACTTGAATCCACCGGTTGATTTTCCGGCTGATGCAAAATCCGTGCGTGATACCATGCTCTGTACTTGCCTGGTTAATGAGCATGACGTGCGTATTTCCACGGTGGAGCACCTTAACGCCGCGCTGGCGGGGCTGGGGATTGACAATATTGTCATTGAAGTTGATGCGCCGGAAATTCCAATCATGGACGGCAGCGCCAGTCCTTTCGTCTACCTGCTGCTGGATGCGGGGATTGAAGAGCTGAACAGCGCCAAGAAATTCGTGCGTATCAAGCAGCCCGTGCGGGTTGAAGATGGCGATAAATGGGCCGAGCTGACGCCGTTCAACGGTTTTAGCCTGGACTTCACCATCGATTTCAACCATCCGGCTATTGATGCAGGCTCCCAGCGTTATCGTCTGGACTTTTCTGCCGACGCTTTCGTGCGTCAGATAAGCCGCGCGCGTACTTTCGGTTTTATGCGTGATATCGAATATCTGCAGTCTCGTGGGTTGTGCCTGGGCGGCAGTTTCGATTGTGCGATAGTGGTGGATGACTACCGCGTGCTGAACGAAGACGGGCTGCGTTTTGAGGATGAATTCGTGCGCCATAAAATGCTGGACGCCATCGGCGACCTGTTTATGTGCGGTCACAACATCATCGGCGCATTTACCGCGTTCAAGTCAGGACATGCCTTGAATAACAAACTGTTGCAGGCTGTGTTGGCGAAGCAGGAAGCGTGGGAATACGTCACCTTCGAAGATGACGCTGAAATGCCGCTGGCATTCAAGGCGCCGTCGACCGTATTGGCCTAACGCATAAAGTCGTTATTTCTTATTACGACTGGTTTTACTGGTACCCTCTCCGGCCAGTGAAGCCAGTCGTTCTAATATCCGGCGTAACTTCTCCGGGCTCTGACCGGCCAAACCCCGCAATATTTCCGCACTTTGTTCGCTCAACTGGCGAAATGGTTTTGCCTCTCCTTCCTCGTCGGGCGTGCCGATAGCGTTTTTTTTCACCAATTCATGTCCTTTTGCGGCGAGCGCGGGATTAATCCTGATGTCGATCGAGGCCAATGATGGTAATATTTGGGCGCGCAGTGCAGAGAGCAAGGCCGGCTGTTCATAACGTAACCGCATCAACCAGTTAGCGTTGGCGGTTTCCAGCACCAGCAGTCCATGCCGATAGTTGGCAACGCGACACCAGGGATGCAGCTGTGCGGGAAGTAATCCGCGCACCGCCCGGTTGAGTTTTAATAAAGCGATAGCGCGCTGCTGCACATCACGCAGTGGGCCGGTCCCCGCACCCGATGCGCTATCAAACAGGGATTCCAGTGATTGTGGGCGGCTATCACGCATAAATCAGGCTCCGACGGACGTTAAACTAGTGATCGGTATTCTAAATCGTTGGCGACAATTTGGCAGACGTTATTTCTGGCCGCATCTCTTATTGGGGATGGTCGCGGCGAGCCTTGGCTTGCCGGCCAGCCTGAACGAGTCGCAGGATCTGGCGCCGTTGCCGAATTCAGCCTCCAGCGTCAGCCGCCAGAACAGCGTATCGCTCAGCCTTACCGATTTAGTGGCGCTGAAAGAAGCGCAGCGTCGCTCTTCTTTTGGCGTGGACTACTGGCATCAGCATGCCATCCGCACGGTAATACGTCACCTCTCTTTTGCGCTTACCGCGCCGCAGCAGCTACATGCGCAGCAGGTCGACGACTTGCCCTCGCATTCTCTGGTGCTGCTGGATACGCTGAGCGCGTTGCTTACGCACCAGGAACTGCAACCCACCATCATTCGCCAGACCGGGCGAGCTTCCGATTTTTCCCCAGCGCAGCATCAGACGGGCATCTGGCTGGCCCAGGTTCGCGGCATTCGCGCCGGCCCCGCTATCCATAGCTGAAAAAGATTGCTTGCTAATTAACAGCTGTAGGATTTCCTCCCAGTTTTTTGATGTTGTGCAGCCACTGGATGAGTGGCATTTGTGAGATTAAAACTATTATGGTCATGAATATATTAACCAAAATTTTTGGTAGCCGTAACGATCGTACGCTGCGCCGTATGCGTAAGAACGTTGAGGTGATTAATCGTCTGGAAGCCGATATGGAAAAGCTTTCGGATGACGAACTGAAAGCCAAAACGGCTGAATTCCGCGAGCGTCTGGAGAAAGGCGCATCGCTGGAGAGCCTGCTGCCGGAAGCCTTTGCCGTGGTGCGCGAATCCAGCAAACGGGTGTTCGGCATGCGCCACTTCGACGTTCAGCTTATCGGCGGGATGGTATTGAACGAGCGCTGCATTGCGGAAATGCGCACCGGTGAAGGTAAAACGCTGACCGCGACGCTGCCCGCGTACCTCAATGCCCTGACCGGCCGCGGCGTGCACGTGGTGACGGTGAACGACTATCTGGCGCAGCGCGATGCGGAGAACAACCGTCCGCTGTTTGAGTTTCTGGGATTGAGCGTTGGCATCAACCTGCCGGGCATGCCGGCGCCGGCTAAGCGCGAAGCCTATGCCGCGGACATTACTTACGGCACCAACAACGAATACGGTTTTGACTATCTGCGCGACAATATGGCTTTCAGCCCGGAAGAGCGCGTACAGCGTAAACTCTATTACGCGCTGGTGGATGAGGTTGACTCCATCCTGATCGATGAAGCCCGTACCCCGCTGATTATTTCCGGTCCGGCTGAAGACAGCTCCGAGCTTTATATCCGCGTTAACAAAATCATTCCCCACCTGATCCGTCAGGAGAAAGAGGATTCGGATACTTTCCACGGCGAAGGCCACTTCTCCGTGGATGAGAAGGCGCGCCAGGTCAACCTGACCGAGCGTGGTCTGGTGCTGGTGGAAGAGCTGCTGGTGCGCGAAGGCATTATGGATGAGGGCGAGTCGCTCTACTCGCCGGCCAATATTATGCTGATGCATCATGTGACCGCCGCGTTGCGCGCCCATGTGCTGTTTACCCGCGACGTGGATTACATCGTGAAAGACGGTGAAGTTATCATCGTCGATGAGCATACCGGGCGTACCATGCAGGGGCGTCGCTGGTCGGATGGTTTACATCAGGCGGTGGAGGCGAAAGAGAATGTCGCTATCCAGAATGAAAACCAGACGCTGGCCTCCATCACCTTCCAGAATTACTTCCGTCTGTATGAAAAACTGGCCGGGATGACCGGTACCGCGGATACCGAAGCCTTTGAATTCAGTTCGATTTATAAGCTGGATACCATTGTCGTTCCCACCAACCGTCCGATGATCCGTAAAGATCTGCCCGATCTGGTCTATATGACCGAAAGCGAGAAGATTGACGCCATCATTGAAGATATCAAGGAACGCGCCACCAACGGGCAGCCGGTGCTGGTGGGTACGATTTCCATCGAAAAGTCTGAGGTCGTTTCTCAGGCGCTGGATAAAGCGGGCATCAAGCACAACGTGCTGAACGCCAAATTCCACGCCATGGAGGCGGATATCATCGCCCAGGCGGGCCAAAGCGGCTCGGTAACCATCGCCACCAATATGGCCGGTCGCGGTACCGATATCGTGCTGGGGGGAAGCTGGCAGACTGAAATCGCGCGCTTGGAAAACCCGGACGACGCACAGATAGCCGAGATTAAAGCGGCGTGGCAGGTGCGCCATGACGCGGTGCTGGCCGCCGGCGGTTTGCATATCATCGGTACCGAGCGTCATGAATCCCGCCGTATCGATAACCAGCTGCGCGGCCGTTCCGGTCGTCAGGGGGATCCGGGCTCTTCACGTTTCTACCTGTCGATGGAAGATGCGCTGATGCGTATTTTCGCCTCCGACCGCGTATCCAATATGATGCGTAAACTGGGGATGAAGCCGGGCGAGGCGATTGAACACCCCTGGGTGACGAAGGCGATCGCCAATGCGCAGCGCAAGGTGGAAAGCCGCAACTTCGATATCCGTAAGCAATTGCTGGAATATGATGACGTGGCGAACGATCAGCGCCGGGCGATTTATACCCAGCGCAACGAGCTGCTGGATGTTTCCGATATCAGCGAAACCATCGCCAGTATCCGCGAAGACGTGTTCAAGGTAGCCATCGACAGCTGTATTCCGCCGCAGTCGCTGGAAGAAATGTGGGACGTCGAAGGTCTGGAGCAGCGTCTGAAAAATGACTTTGATCTGGATATGCCGATTAAAGAGTGGCTGGATAAAGAACCTGAGCTGCATGAAGAGACGCTGCGCGAGCGTATTTTACAGCAGGCGATCGAGTTTTATCTGCGTAAAGAAGAGGTTGTGGGCAGCGAGGTGATGCGCAACTTCGAGAAAGGCGTGATGCTGCAAACGCTGGATTCCCTGTGGAAAGAGCATCTGGCGGCGATGGACTACCTGCGTCAGGGTATCCACCTGCGCGGTTATGCGCAGAAGGATCCCAAACAGGAATATAAGCGCGAGTCTTTCGCCATGTTTGCCGCCATGCTGGAATCGCTGAAATATGAAGTGATCGGCACGCTGAGCAAAGTCCAGGTTCGTATGCCGGAAGAGATTGAGGCGCTGGAGCAGCAGCGGCGTGAAGAGGCCGAGCGTCTGGCCCGTCAGCAGCAGTTGAGCCATCAGGAAGAGGCGACTCAGAATGCCGGCGCACCGGTTCACGCCGAGCGTAAAATTGGTCGTAACGACCCCTGTCCTTGCGGCTCCGGGAAAAAATATAAGCAATGCCACGGCCGGTTGCAAAAGTAGCAGACCGTTGAATTGAGCAATAATATAAAGGCGGTCGCAGAGACCGCCTTTTACTTGATGGGACGTATTATGGTGCAAAAACAGTTATCCGTTGCGGTAGGCATTATCCGCAATGCCGAGCAGCGGTTTTTTATTGCTCGTCGGCCGGCCGGCGTTCATATGGCGGGGATGTGGGAGTTTCCCGGCGGTAAAGTGGAAGCGGGCGAAACCCCGGCCCAGGCGTTGATCCGCGAACTGCGTGAAGAAACCGGGATTGAGGCGCAAAATCCGCAGCCGCTGAATACGAAAACTTTCTCTACGCCGGAGCGCGTCATCACGCTGCATTTTTTTCTGGTGGAGAACTGGCTTGGCGAGCCATACGGCCGTGAAGGTCAGGCCTCCCGCTGGCTGAAGGCGGATGAGCTGCTGGAAGATGAGTTTCCGCCAGCGAATGCGGAGATGATCCGCTGGTTGAAAGCCAATTAACGCCGTTCTTAACCGCGAGCGGCCGCCGTTGCCGGCGTGCGTTTGAAAAACGCGGCGCTATTCCTTAGTGCTGCGGTTCGCTCCAGTCTTCGCTGTCGGAAATAATATCATCGCTGGGGATACGCTTTTCCTCGTCGGCCCATTCCCCCAGATCGATAAGCTGGCAGCGCTTGCTGCAAAACGGGCGGTAAACGCTTTTCTCGTTCCAGATAACGGTTTTCTTGCAGGTCGGGCATTTTACGGTGGTTACGTCATTAGTCATGGCTTTTTCCTAACATATTTTCTTAGCTATTCTTTTCTTTCTTAACAACAGGCCAAATCAAACGGCAGCCGAGCGGGAATCTGGCCGTTCTCATTGTCCAGGGACAAGAAGCGGATGGCATAGCGCGTTTTGTGACCGGAAATTTGCGGGTAGAGCTGATAGGCCAGATCGATCCGCAGACGTAATAGATCGGCCTCTGAGGCATTATCCTGAAAGAAGCCGTTCAGGCTAATCTGCGGGCGGAAGGTGGCGGAATGACGGATCAGCTCCAGTATCATATCCAGCGATTTCTTTAACGGCGCCAATGAGTCAAGCCAGCCCGCCACCAGCTGTTCGCGCTGTTCCTGTGGCTGATAAAGCCAGATATGCAGCGTGGGCAAATCGAAGCTGCAACATCCTCCCGGTATGCTGAGCCGCTGACGGACCATGGCGATCAGCCGATCTTCCCGCAGGAGTTGTCCCATCCGCGGGGCGGCCATCAGCACGCCTGACTGCGTTTTCAACTGCTGGCGCAGGGAATGGATCCGCTCCATATCAACACCGGGAACATGGCTCCATTGCAGTAGCTTTTGCTGCTGGCGTTCCAGCTCTTTTAGCAGTTCGGTGCGAACATCCCCGCGCTCCAGCACATCCATCAGGTCGGAGATGGCGCGAAAAAACGTCAGCGCGCTTCCCATATCGGTCAGGGAATGGTTGCGGTGCAACTGCTGTAACAATGATTCGATACGCAACCAGGTGCGTGTTTTCTCGTTTAAAGGATATTCAAATAAAATGGTTGAGGATACGTCACTCATGCTTAGTAATCCTGTCAGCGGCTGAGGCAGCGAGCTCAAGGTAACGACGATGCAACTGCGCAACGCGCGAAGCAAGCTCTCTTTGGCTGCGACTATTATCAATAATATCATCGGCATAGGCCAGACGCTGTTCACGAGTCGCCTGGGCCGCCAGTATGTTTTCTGCTTGTTGACGACCGATCCCGTCTCGGGCCAGGGTGCGTTCAAGCTGAGTATCCCGGTTCACATCGACCACCAGAACACGCTGGGCAAGGCGTTGTAAACCATTCTCTATCAGTAATGGCACAACCCACAAGACATAGGCATCGGTCGATTCCTGAAACCGGGATTGTGTTTCCGCATGAATCAGCGGGTGCAACAGATTATTCAGCCATTGCTTATCCTCCGGGGAGGAAAAGATGCTTTGGCGCAACGCGGCGCGGTTCAACGAGCCGTCGGCGTGCAGGATGTCGGCGCCAAAGCGCAACCTGATGGCGTCCAGCGCCGGTTTCCCCGGTTCAACCACCTGACGGGCGATGATATCCGCGTCGATGATGCTCACCCCGAGTTTGGCGAACTCATCGGCTACCGTACTTTTGCCGCTGCCGATGCCACCGGTTAAGGCTACGATATATGTCATGGCGCCCATTCTCAAGATACTGTCCGCGTTGTCGCCGGTTACATTGGTATAGGTAAATTTATTCGATTCTATCCCAAGTAAAAGTAAATTCGCAGTCTTGTCGCAGGATTATTCCCGCGTATGATAACGTCACTGGAAAGGGCATGAATTACGCCGAACATCACCGTTGCGCCTCGTCGCCACTAACCAGGAATGCAAACCCCATGCGTATTGAAGAAGATTTGAAATTAGGCTTTAAAGACGTTCTTATCCGGCCCAAGCGCTCTACCCTCAAAAGCCGTTCCGACGTTGAACTGGAGCGCCAATTCACTTTTCTCCACGCCGGGTGCGACTGGTCCGGCGTGCCGATTATCGCCGCCAATATGGATACGGTCGGTACCTTCCGCATGGCGGAGACGCTGGCGTCGTTCGATGTATTAACGGCGGTGCATAAACATTATTCGCTGGAGCAATGGACGCGCTTTGTGCAGGATTCATCCGCATCGGTGTTAGGTCACGTGATGGTGTCAAGCGGCACGTCGGCCGCCGATTTCACCAGGCTGCAGCAAATTCTGGCGTTGTCGCCCGAGCTGAAGTTTATTTGTATCGACGTCGCCAATGGTTACTCGGAGCATTTCGTCACCTTTCTGCAAAAAGTGCGTGAGGCCTTTACGGACAAAGTGATTTGCGCGGGCAACGTGGTGACCGGTGAAATGGTCGAAGAGCTGATTCTATCAGGGGCGGATATCGTTAAAGTCGGTATTGGCCCTGGCTCGGTGTGTACCACCCGCGTCAAGACCGGGGTTGGCTATCCCCAGCTTTCCGCGGTGATTGAATGCGCCGATGCCGCCCACGGTCTGGGAGGGCAGATCGTCAGCGACGGCGGCTGTTCCGTGCCGGGCGACGTGGCGAAAGCCTTTGGCGGCGGCGCCGATTTCGTTATGCTGGGCGGCATGCTGGCCGGGCATGATGAGTGTGAGGGCACCATTGTGGAAGAGAATGGCGAAAAAATGATGCTGTTCTATGGCATGAGTTCGGCTTCAGCAATGGAACGCCACGTGGGGGGCGTCGCGGAATACCGCGCCGCCGAAGGTAAAACGGTCAAATTGCCGCTGCGCGGTCCGGTTGATGACACCGTACGCGATATTCTTGGCGGATTGCGTTCCGCCTGCACCTATGTCGGCGCTTCACGCTTGAAGGAGCTGACCAAGCGCACCACGTTTATTCGCGTCGCCGAGCAGGAAAACCGTATTTTCAATAGCTGACTAACGACGTATGCCGGTATTGGCTGGCTCAGGCGCCGGCCAATACGTTGCCCAGCTGGAATATAGGCAGGTACATGCCGATAACCAGGGCGCCGACCATCGCTCCGACAATCAGCATCAGCATCGGCTCCAGCGTTTGCGTCAGCGTTTCCGCCTGTTGGCGGGTTTTTCTCTCATACCACTGCGCCAATTGGGTAAACAGGCTATCCAATGCCCCGGTTTCCTCGCCCACGCGAATAAGCTGCTGACAAGGGGCCGGAAACAGCGCGCCATATTGCCGCGTCGCGTGATGAAGCGTGTTGCCCTGCCGGATCTCCATTTGTATCTGCCGGATTGCCGCCTGATAGACCGGGTGGCGGATGGCGGCGGCGGCATCCAGTCCTGCCGGCAGCGTCAGCCCGGCGTGTTGCGTCATCGCCAGTACGTTAAATATCTGGCTCAGGCAGCTGCCGCGGATCAAATGCGCCAGGAGCGGTAATTTCAACAGCCATGCCTGTTCTTTCTCCCGCCACAAGGGGCAGCGCCGGCGCAGGCTGCAATAGCCCAGTAACGCGCTCAATGCGATGATAAAGCCCGCGAAACCGTAGCGGGCTATCCCGTCCGCCAGATACAGTAACTGCCGGGTAAACCAGGGAAGCGGCGTGTCGAAAGACGCATACAGGTTGGAAAATTCCGGCAGTACCAGCGTCAGCATCAGCAGGCTGACCAGCATGGCGATGATTAATACAAAACAGGGATAACGCAGCGCTTTCACCACCTTCTGGCGCAGGCGATACTGCGCCTCCTGTTGCAGCGCCAGCCGCAGGCAGCACTCATCGAGCTTTCCCGTCAGTTCGCCCACGGCGATCAGCGAACGATAGATTACGGGAAAGATATGCGGATATTCCGCTATGGTTTCAGACAGCGCTTTCCCCTGCGCCACCTGGACGCCGATTTCTCTCAGCACGCAGCGCCAGCCCGGACGTTGATGCTGTTCGGTCACCAGATGCAGAGCTTCCAGCAAAGGGAGCCCCGCCTGCAACAGCGTCGCTATTTGTTTGATAAGCTCGCTGAGCTGCTCGCCTTTCCAATAGCCTGGCGTCAGGTAGCGGCCGCTTTTCAGCGATAAAGGCTGATATCCCTGGCTGATTAAACGCGCGTGGGCCTGTCGTCGACGGGCGCTGATTGTTTCTCCGTGGACCAACGTCCCTTCCGGCGTAATGGCCTGCCAGTGATATAAGCGCTCCAGTCTCATGACGCCGGCTCCTGATGCCATGCGCCCGCGCCGACAATACGGTAAATCTCCGCTATTGACGTCACCCCTTCATGCACCAGTAATAGCCCGGCTTCGAGCAGCGAGGGGGAGCCCGACTGGCATGCGAGCCGCGATAGCTCGCCGCTGCCGGCGTTATTCGCCAGCGCTTGCTGCAGTTGCGGCGTAATCAGCAGCAATTCATAGATGGCGACACGGTCGTAGTAGCCGGACAGACAGTGGCTACAGCCGTTGGCCCGCCAGTTATTCAGCGGACCGCGCCACAGCGCCGCGGGAAAATGAGCGAGCGGGTCGGCCGGCGTTTTGCAGCGGGGGCATAAGCGCCGCACCAGACGCTGGGCAATCACCAGTTTCAGAGCGGCGGCGATTAGGTAGCCCGGTATGCCGAGATGGCTCAGCCGGGTGAGGGTTTCCGGCGCGGAATTGGTATGCAGCGTGGACATCACCAGATGCCCGGTTTGCGCCGCTTTGACGGCGATTTCAGCGGTTTCGGCATCGCGGATTTCGCCGACCATGATTACGTCCGGATCCTGACGCAACAGCGCCCGTAATATGCGGCTGAAATCGAGGTCGGCTTTCGGGTTGATCGCCGTCTGATTGATGCCCGGCAGCGGGATTTCAACGGGATCTTCCACGCTGCAGATGTTGCGACTGACATGGTTCAGCCAACTGATGGCGCTGTACAGGGTGACGGTTTTACCGCTGCCGGTGGGGCCGGTCACCAAAATCATCCCTTGCGGCGCGTTCAGCACCCGCATCAACTGCTTCAGGTCGGCGTCCGCCAGCCCCAGTTTGTCCAGCGCCAACTCCTGCCGGCGGGTTTGCAGAATACGCAGCACCACTTTCTCGCCGTGGTGTACCGGTAAGGTGGCAATGCGTAACGAACAGCTTTGCCGATCCAGCATGATGCTGAACTGTCCGTCCTGCGGCAATCGCCGCTCGGCGATATTCAGCTTGCCCATGATCTTCAGCCGGGCGGTAATGCGCGCGCTCAACCCGCTCGGCGGCGGCGAGGCTTCCTGCAATACGCCGTCAATGCGCAGGCGCACGCGATAGTCGGCCGGCAGGGGTTCAAAGTGAATATCGGAGGCGCGGCGCTGAATGGCCAGGCGCAATATCTGATTGATAAACTGCACCGCCGGGGCGTCTTCGTCGCTGATGTGGCTTTCAGTCTCGGCTTGGTAATCCTCGGAGGTTTCCTTCACCACGGTTTTTTCCGCGCCGGTTTTGAGTTGCTGCTCCATTCTGGCCCGCGGCCACTGTTCCAGCAGAATCTGGCGGTTGCCGGCGAAACGCAGCGCCGCCATCATTTCCGCCGACGCCTCGCCGCTGACGGCGACCGATAAGGTCTGCTCATCCATATTCAGCAGTAAGGCATGGTAGCGATGGCACACCAGCTGTAATTCGCCGGCAAGATGTTGTGCGTCAGCCATGGTTAACCCGCCGTGTCGTCAAAACGGAAAACATCCTGACAGGCGGATTGCAGACTGTCCGCCGTGCTTGCGGCGGCGCAGTTTTTGGTCCAGCGCGCCGTGCCGGTTTCCGTATCCCATACGGGCGTCAGGACGACGCTCAACCCTTGCAGGGTGGATTGTCCGCTTAGGGTAATGACGCCCTGATTAACGCTGACCGCGCTGACGTAGCGTGAAGTTTTACTGCCGGGTATTCCCTGATTTCCCGCGTTGCAGGCGGAAAAGGCCGCATTCTCCAGCCCGCAAAGGTCTACGGCGGTTTTATACGACGCCATCGTTTGCAGCATATCGGTCATGGCCGCCTTTTGCAGGTATCCCTGATAGGCGGGTACGCCAATGGCGCTCAGGATGGCGACAATCGCGATGACGATCATCAACTCAACCAGCGTAAATCCCTGTTGTTTTCCCATGGTGGTTTTCCCTGTTGTGGTGCGTAACGACAAGATAGAAAACGTGGCGGCAACTGGCGACGGGCGGTGATGAAAACCGGAATAAGGCGCGGAGAAGAGTTGCTGATTTGCTGATTATTGAATGGTTTTTGCGAGCGGTTTTGCAATTTCGGTACGGCAATGAAGCGTAAGATTCAGGGCGGAAAGCGATTTTTGCTGACCTTATTTACTTTGCCGCACAGGAAACGGAATGACAGAACTAATCCTTTAATCGGAGGTTCATATGAAAATCTTGCTAGCGAGGAAAATATTACTAACGGCGATTTTTAGTCTGTTCGCTCTAGGCGCCAATGCGCAAACAAAGACCTATGACGTCGATGTCGGCGTTATCGGCGGCGGCGCCGGAGGCGTCACCGCGACGCTGGTCGCCGCGGAAAACAACCTGAGTGTGGTACTGCTGGAAAAGATGGCGTTTTTAGGCGGAGGCGGCAATCATTTTGAAGGCACCTACGCGTCGGAAAGCCCTATGCAGATTGAGGAAAATAATCCTTACTCACCGGAATTCGCCTTCAAACAAATCATGAATTTTCATCATTGGCGCATCGACCCGAAGCTGTTGCGCACCTTTATCAACGCCACCGGCGACAACATCCGTTACATGATGGCGCACGGCGTTGAATTTGAAAAAATACAGACCATGCAGCCTAAAAATGCCAACCGCACGTGGCATGTGCTGAAAAACAACACCGGCGCCACCATGATCAATGCCTTTGTCAGGGATATCAAAAAATACCCCGATGTGACCATATTGAGCAAAACGTCGGGGAAAAAGCTAATCCAGGATGATACCGGCCGGGTAACCGGCATTATCGCCGAAGATACCGCCGGCAATGAAATCATCATCAATGCCAAAGCGGTTATCGTCGCCACCGGCGGCTTTGCCATGAACCGGGAAATGGTGCTGAAATACCTGCGCTTTCCGCTGGAAGGGCAGGGCGCGGCCGGGCGCGTCGGCGATGGGGTCAATATGATGATGGCCGCCGGCGCCGATACCGTCAATATGGAGCTTGGCGCGCAAGCCGGCCCCTGTTTTGACGTGGACGGCAGCTACACCTTTGGCCATGGCGCCAAATATCTCGCCATCGGCGCCCTGGTGCTGCAACCTTTTCTGCACGTCGATATGACCGGCGATAGGTTCTTTGACGAATCACAGCCGCTGGAATTTATGTCCAACGCCATTGAAGCGCGCGGCGGCAAAACCTGGCATATCATCAATCAGCAGGTGCT
Organism: Brenneria tiliae; assembly: GCF_023347575.1. Lineage (NCBI taxonomy): Bacteria > Pseudomonadati > Pseudomonadota > Gammaproteobacteria > Enterobacterales > Pectobacteriaceae > Brenneria > Brenneria tiliae. The sequence continues at coordinate 301,658 of NZ_JAKPCB010000100.1, forward strand.
TGACGAGCTTCAGAATGGCAAAGGGCTGGCCAAAAATCACGGCAATATGCTGGTCAGAGGCGCCAGGCTGGATAATCTGCAAACCATTTTGCAACAGGCCATGGCGGAGCCGGGTCCGGTGGTCGTCAAAGCGAATACGCTGGATGAACTGGCCGTTGCCACCGGCATGGATCCTCGGATATTGGCCGCCAGCCTGGAAAGGAACAACCGCTATGCCCGGCAGGGCTACGACGAGGAGTTTTATAAGGACCGTATCTACTTGAGAAGTATGGAGGAGGGGCCTTATTACGCGGTGAAGACGGTCATCAAGATGTTTGCCACGCTGGGAGGCGCACGCGTTAATGAAAAATTCCAGGTGCTGGATAAACAGCGGCAAATCATCCCCGGCCTTTATGCGATTGGACAGGATGCCGGCGGTCTTTACAGCGATTCCTACGATATGTCGATTGCCGAAGGCACCGCCAGTGCGTTCGCCATCACCGGCGGCAGGCTGGCGCCGCTCGCCATTGCGGAAGAGGTGAAAAAATAGCCATGGTTTTCTTACGGCAAAGCCCCCTGAGCAGGGCTATATCTTAGTCACATATTTACCGATAAAAGGTATATGTAAGCTCAGTGTTATTTCGTGCGCGAAAAAGAAAGGTATTTTTATGCCACGTCGTAGCACGCGCCCGACTCAGGGCGCTCAGTCGCCGCAGCCCTGAGAACCCTGGCTTCCGGCTGAAATTATGCCGCTGACGCGGTTCCCTCGGCGCCCATGACCGCTATTCGAGCCACCAGTGACGCGTTCCCGACGCGGCACTGGTTTTCGCAGCATCCCTGCTGCTCACTCGGCGGTCAAGTTCACCTCAGCATAATTTCTTACGCCGGGTAAAGGCAAAACCCGTCATGCGTCCCTGCATTTGTGTATAAGACGCAGTGCGCAGGGGGCTTTAACAAAACGGGGTCAGATAAAGCGCATCGATAAATCCAGCGCGCGGACGTGCTTGGTCAGTGCGCCGACGGAAATATAGTCCACCCCGGTTTCCGCATAGTCGCGCAGCGTCTCGATCGTTACGTTGCCGGAGATTTCCAGCAGGGCGCGGCCCTGGGTGATGTTCACCGCCTCGCGGATGGTTTCCAGACTGAAGTTGTCCAGCATGATGATATCCGCACCGGCGTCCAGCGCCTGTCGCAGCTCATCAAGCGATTCCACCTCCACTTCCACCGGCACGTCGCGGCGCAGTAAAAAGGCGTTCTCCACCGCCTGCCTGATGGAGCCGGCCGCGATGATATGGTTTTCCTTGATCAGGAAGGCATCGGACAGGCCGAGCCGGTGGTTATTGCCGCCGCCGCACATCACCGCATATTTCAGCGCGGTGCGCAGCCCCGGAATGGTTTTTCGGGTATCCAGCAACCGGGTGCCGGTGCCTTGCAGCACCGAGACGTAACGGCTGACTTCGCTGGCCACGCCGCACAGCGTTTGCAGGAAATTCAGCGCGGTACGTTCCCCGGTCAGCAGCTGTTTGGCCGGGCCGGCGATATCGCACAGGGTTTGGCCGGGCGTGATGGCGTCGCCATCGGCAACGCGCCAGGTAATGGACGTCGCGCCGCCGAGCTGGGCAAAAACCTCCTCAAGCCAGCGTTTGCCGCAGAAGATGCCCGCCTCGCGGGTGATAATACGGGCTGAGGCCTGGGCATCCTGGGCTAACAGACGGGCGGTAATATCCTGAGAGGCATCCACCGCGCCGCCCAAATCTTCACTTAACGCCAGCCGGACGCTGGCGGGAATATCCTGCGCAATACGATTGAGCAGCTCGGTCTGGCGTTGTTCCTGACTGTAGCGACGCGTTGTCATCACAAAAAGCTCCGAAAGGGGATTCGGGGCTCTATGCTACCCTGTTTGAACGACGACATCCACAACGACTAGTTGTTATAATTCAAGGTGTTAAATTGTTAAAAACTGTAGCCCACCACCAAATAATAACCCCAGCCGGTTGATTTCACTTCAAATGGCCCCTGGCCGAAGTTCAGCTCGGCGCCGTCCGCCCACTGTCCGCCGTTGTGGAAATAACGGGCGACGACGGCGTAGTGCCAGTGGTCGTAGCCCAGCGACAGAATATGGCTGGAGGCGATGGAGTTGCCGGTGCGCGACCGGCCGTCCTTATTGCGCAGGTCCGAGCCGAAGTCAACGTTGGTGAAACCGATATAGGCGACGTTGCCGCCCCACAGCGCCCCTAGCGGATAGGAGTATTTCACCTTGAAACGGTAGCCGTCCCATTCGTTTTCATTGCCGGCGCCATAGTTCTTCCACTGGTATTTGGCATAGATATTGGTGGAAAGCGATAAATCGGTGCCGGTATCGATATCGTTGCCCAATCCCACGTACCAGGTGCTTTGCCGCGAATCGCTGCTGCGCCCGTGGTCGTAAATGATATTGTTGGCGACATACCACTCTTTAAACGGACCGACCCCAAGGTCGACGCCCGTCAGCTTATCGATGGAAAAGCGCGGTTCAATTTCCACGAACAGCGGCGAGCCATCGTCCCAGGCGCCGCGGTCGTTCGAGTTTCCCACGCCGAAGAACTTCGGCACGTCGACATAGCCGTAAAAATCGAACCAGTCTTTGCGGGCGAACGCCTCGTATTCCAGATAGACATCGTTATTCAGCTGAGGTCCGAAGCGGGTGTGATAACTCCCCACCACGTTGACGCTCTGATGCCACCAGTCGGAAAGATATTCCGGTTTATTCTCGTCGGCGAGAGCCGGCACGCTGTAGGACAAGGCGACCAAAGCGCCTGCGGCGAAAGCTTTTTTCATATTCATTTCCGTATAGTTGGCAAAGCGCGTTGTGAAGCCGGGTATTGTGAAATAAGTTTTTGTAATACCTGCAAAAAATCGCTGGCTATTTCACGTCGCCATTTTAAATAAAAATTGAAACAGTGCACGTTAGTTAACTCACATATTCATCAGATTTCATAAAAAATGTGATGTGCATCACTATTTTCCAGCGTCCGGAAGAGGCGTAACGCGGATCGCCTTTGCAGCGATTACCCTGTTTAAAGGCGATTTATGGCGGCGTGACAACGCGCGGGGAAACAATAAAACCTTTTTGTATCCAGCCGGTTAGGTATGGTGTTGAGAAATATGGTACTCTGTCGGCAGGCGCATTCCGGTTAAAAACCGTTCCCATTAGCGCGCCAGATTCAGCCCGGCAAACGACATGATGCGAGGTTATCGCCGATGCTTTTGGAAAATGGCTGGTTATCCGAGATAAAACATATTCCTTCCCCCCATTGCGATAGTCGCCCGGACGACGAAGCCCCTTCTCTGCTGGTGATCCATAATATCAGTTTACCGCCGGGGGAATTTGGCGGCCCTTATATCAATCAACTGTTTACCGCGACGCTGGATGCCGACGCCCATCCCTATTTCGCCGCTATCCGCCATTTACGGGTTTCCGCGCACTGCCTTATTCGCCGGGACGGGGAAATTATTCAATATGTCTCTTTTAACCAGCGAGCCTGGCATGCCGGCGTTTCTCAATATGAAGGTCGTGAACGGTGTAACGATTTTTCCATCGGCATCGAGCTGGAAGGGACGGATACGCTACCTTTTACTACAGAACAATATTATCAGCTGGCGGCGGTAACCCGGCTGCTGCTCAGCGCTTACCCCGTTACGCCGTCGCGCATTACCGGACACAGTAATATCGCACCGGGCCGTAAAACCGATCCTGGCCCGGCCTTTGATTGGGATTTATATCACCGCCTGATACAGGAAGGCCGGATAGATAATGACGGGAGCATAAACCGATGACGCTGTTTACATTGTTGCTGGTATTGGCGTGGGAGCGTCTGTTCAAACAGGGTGAGCACTGGCAGCTGGATCACCGTCTTGAAGCGGTGTTTCGCCACCTGCCGCCCCCTTCCTTACTGCAAACCCTGTTTCTGACATTGTGCTGCGTGGGGGGGGTATCGCTCTTGCTATGGCTGGCGGACGGCATCCTGTTCGGGCTGATTCTGCTGCTGCTGTGGATCGCCATCAGCCTGATGTGCATCGGGGCGGGGGAGGTGCGGCAGCACTATCGGCGATATCTACAGTCGGCCCGGCGCGGTGAAGTGGGCGCCAGTCAGGAAATGGCGGCGGAGCTGGCTTTGATTCAGGGCTTGCCCGTCGGGGTGGGAGAAAAGGAGCGTTTGCAGGAACTACAGAACGCCTTGCTGTGGATTAATTTCCGCTTTTATTTGGCTCCGCTGTTCTGGTTTATCGTCGCGGGCCCTTATGGTCCCGCCGCCATGGCCGGCTATGCGTTTTTACGCGCCCGGCAGACGTGGCTGGCGCGCCACCATACGCCGCTGGCTCGCGCGCAGTCAGGGGTTGACTCGCTGCTGCATTGGCTTGACTGGATCCCGGTGCGTCTGGCCGGTGTGACTTACGCTCTGCTGGGGCATGGCGAGAAGGCGCTGCCGGCCTGGTTCGCTTCTCTGGGGGATTTCCGTAACTCGCAATATTGGGTTTTGACTCAGTTGGCGCAATTTTCGCTGACGCGTGAGCCGCATATCGACCCGGTCGAAACGCCAAAGGCGGCGGTGGCGCTGGCGAAAAAAGTGACGCGGATACTGGTGGTGGTGGTGGCTTTACTGACGATTTACGGCGCGCTGGTATAGGGCCAAGAGGAAGAAAAATGGCCGAATATATCGGCCATTTTTTCGCGTATCAGGCTAATTACCGGGGCTGATTTTTCTTCCTGAGAGCGTAGCCGATACCCAGAATAACCACCCATACCGGGATTAGCAGCACGGAGATGCGAATGCCCGGCGTCAGGTACATCACCACCAGAATACCCGCCAGGAACAGCAGACAGATATAGTTGCCCAGCGGATAAAGCAGCGCCTTGAACTTGGTTACCGTTCCTTCGCTGTCTTTTTTCGCCCGGAACTTCAGGTGGGCGAGGCTGATCATCGCCCAGTTGATCACCAGCGCGGAAACCACCAGCGCCATCAGCAATTCAAAGGCTTTGCCGGGAATCAGGTAGTTGATCAGTACGCAGAACGCCGTGGCTAAGGCGGAAACCCCAATCGCCACCACGGGTACGCCGCGAGCGTCAACCGTTTGCAGCACTTTAGGGCCGTTGCCTTGTTTCGACAGGCCGTACAGCATACGGCTATTGCAATAAACGCAGCTGTTGTACACCGAGAGCGCGGCGGTCAGCACCACGATATTCAGTACGGTCGCCACCACGTTGCTGTTCAGTTCATGAAAGATCATCACAAACGGACTGCCGCCTTCCACCACTTTGCCCCACGGGTAAAGGGACAGCAGAATGGTCAGGGAGCCGATATAAAAGATCAGGATACGGTAGATAACCTGATTGGTGGCGCGGGGAATGCTCTTTTCCGGGTCATCCGCTTCCGCCGCGGTGATGCCGACCAGCTCCAGTCCGCCGAACGAGAACATGATCACCGCCATCGCCATCACCAATCCGCTGGTGCCGTTGGGGAAGAATCCGCCCTGCGCCCACAGGTTGGTGACGGTCGCTTCCGGGCCGCCGGTGCCGCTGAGCAACAGCCAGCCGCCAAACAGGATCATGCCGATGATGGCCGCCACTTTTATGATGGCGAACCAAAATTCCATTTCGCCGTAAATTTTGACGTTCGCCAGATTAATGGCGTTAATCACCAGGAAGAACACGGCGGCGGAAACCCAGGTGGGGATATCAGGCCACCAATACTGGACGTAAATCCCTACGGCGCTCAGTTCCGCCATGGCGACCAGCACATACAGTACCCAGTAGTTCCAGCCGGAGGCGAAGCCGGCGAAGTTGCCCCAATATTTGTAAGCAAAATGGCTGAAAGAACCCGCTACCGGCTCCTCTACCACCATCTCCCCCAGCTGTCGCATGATAAGGAAAGCTATCAGCCCGCCAATCGCATACCCCAAAATAACCGAGGGTCCGGCCATTCTGATTGTTTGAGCGATGCCGAGAAAAAGGCCGGTTCCCACCGCGCCGCCCAGGGCAATCAACTGGATATGACGGTTTTTCAAGCCACGCTTTAGCGCTCCGTCCTGTTGTTGACCATCCATCAAATTTAATCCTCTGCCTTGGTGAGTAATAAAGGCCGATGCGCTGCGCTCGGCCCTATCAACTCTTTTACGTTGGTGTAATTTTATTTTTACGATGAGATGTATACGGATATTGCTCAGCATCTACCGTTGGTCAGAGAATAGTGGCAAGCAAACAAGATTGCACTGATTTCTTCTGCTCTATAGACAAAAATTATAGTGACATCAATGTCTCACCGTTAAATTATCCTTTTCCTCGCCGGCTGGCTATTTTGTCCCCGTTTCAGCGATCGCCTTTTTCTTACCATAGAATAGAGTAGCCCGATTTCCTGGCTGAATTAGCGCGGGAAATCGCGTTGACGCGAGAGTGTAAATGAATAAAAAGGTGTTTATTTTGAATTTTAATTCACTTATTCGCTGTTTAAACGGTTCAGCAACGCCTTCTTTACGTTTCATAAAAGTTAAAATACAAACCGGGGTCGGAAAGGGGAATAGCGCAGGCGCGCTATCACTTTGCCGCATATCCTTGGTGCATTTGTTAAAATATGAGGAGATTGGTGATTTAGCCCCGTGTCCTTATGGACAGAAGGTGAATATTTTGTTACTTTAGCGTCACGTTTTTGAAATTGGTAATACCAATTGACTCCGCGCCATTCGCAGAGATGAATCCACCATGGCATACAGCAAGATCCGTCAGCCCAAACTGTCAGATGTGATTGAGCAGCAACTGGAGTTTTTGATCCTTGAGGGAACCTTGCGCCCCGGCGAAAAACTGCCCCCGGAGCGCGAACTGGCCAAACAGTTCGATGTCTCCCGCCCTTCTCTGAGAGAAGCCATTCAACGCCTGGAAGCCAAAGGATTGCTTTTGCGCCGTCAGGGTGGCGGCACTTTCGTTCAGGCCAATCTATGGCAAAGCGTTAGCGACCCGCTGACGGAATTACTGAGCAACCATCCCGAATCACAGTTTGATTTGCTGGAAACCCGCCACGCGCTGGAAGGCATCGCCGCCTACTATGCCGCTCTGCGCGGGACCGAGTCGGATTTGCAGCGTATCCGGGATTGTCATGACGTCATTCAGCAGGCCAGGGACGCGGGCGATTTGGCGGCGGAGTCGGAAGCGGTGATGCAGTATCAGGTGGCCGTAACGGAAGCGACCCATAATGTGGTGCTGTTGCACCTGCTGCGCTGTATGGGGCCGATGCTTGAACAGAACGTAAGACAGAATTTTGAATTGCTTTATCTAAGCCGGGAAGTGCTGGCGCAGGTGAGCATTCATCGCGCCAGTATTTTTGCGGCGATTGTTGCCCGCGAGCCTGAAAAGGCGCGCGAAGCATCACATCGCCATCTGGCGTTTATTGAGGAAGTATTGCTGGATCTTAACCGGGAAAATAGCCGACGAGAAAGGTCATTGCGCCGGCTCCAGCAACGCAGGGATTGAGCGTCCTATTTTGTATTTTGGGGCTCTGAATTGCGGCGACTACGATGATGAGCCTGTCTTCATGTGCTTTACCCGGATCCAACGGCGGGACAGAGCACAGGAAGACAGGCTCCAACAAACCAACTTATTAGAGAAGATAAGGAATAACCATGTCAGATCGTTTAAATAATGACGTGGATCCGATCGAAACCCGCGACTGGCTGCAGGCGATCGAATCGGTCATCCGTGAAGAGGGTGTTGAGCGCGCTCAGTTCCTGATTGATCAGGTCTTGGGCGAAGCGCGTAAAGGCGGGGTGAGCGTTGCCGCCGGCAGCGCCGCGCGTCAATACGTCAACACCATCGCAGTGGAAGACGAGCCGGAATATCCGGGTAATCTGGATCTGGAAGGTCGTATTCGCTCCGCCATTCGCTGGAACGCGGTAATGACGGTGCTGCGCGCTTCGAAAAAAGATCTGGACCTGGGCGGCCATATGGCCTCTTTCCAGTCTTCCGCCACCTTCTACGAAGTGTGTTTCAACCACTTCTTCCGCGCGCGTAATGCGCAGGACGGCGGCGATCTGGTGTACTTCCAGGGGCACATTTCTCCCGGCATTTATGCCCGTGCTTTCCTTGAGGGCCGTCTGACCGAAGAGCAGATGAACAACTTCCGTCAGGAAGTGCATGGCAAGGGCCTCTCTTCTTACCCGCATCCCAAACTGATGCCGGAATTCTGGCAGTTCCCCACCGTCTCCATGGGTCTGGGTCCGATTGGCGCCATCTATCAGGCTAAGTTCCTGAAATACCTTGAGCACCGCGGCCTGAAAGACACCTCTAAGCAAACCGTTTACGCCTTCCTGGGCGACGGCGAAATGGACGAGCCGGAATCCAAGGGCGCGATCACCATCGCCACCCGTGAAAAACTGGACAACCTGGTTTTCGTCATCAACTGTAACCTGCAGCGCCTGGATGGGCCGGTTACCGGCAACGGCAAGATCATCAACGAACTGGAAGGCATCTTCGCAGGCGCCGGCTGGGAAGTGATCAAGGTTATCTGGGGCGGACGCTGGGACGAACTGCTGCGTAAAGACACCAGCGGCAAACTGGTCCAACTGATGAATGAAACCGTCGACGGCGACTATCAGACCTTTAAATCCAAAAACGGCGCCTATGTGCGCGAGCACTTCTTCGGTAAATACCCGGAAACCGCCGCGCTGGTCAAAGACTGGACCGACGATCAGATTTGGGCGCTGAACCGCGGCGGCCATGACTCGAAGAAAGTCTATGCCGCGCTGAAAAAAGCCCAGGAAACCAAAGGCAAACCGGTGGTTATTCTGGCGCATACCATTAAAGGCTATGGTATGGGTGAGGCGGCGGAAGGTAAAAACATCGCCCACCAGGTCAAGAAAATCAATATCGAAGGCGTGCGTTACTTCCGCGATCGTTTCAATGTGCCGGTCAGCGACGACAACGTCGAAAAACTGCCGTACATCACCTTCGACAAAGACTCCGCGGAATACAAATACCTGCATGAACGCCGTCAGGCGCTGGAAGGCTACCTGCCGTCCCGTCAGCCGAAATTCAGCGAAACGCTGGAGCTGCCGACGCTGGAGGATTTCAACACCCTGCTGGAAGAGCAGAACAAAGAGATCTCCACCACCATCGCTTTCGTGCGCGCCCTGAACGTGATGCTGAAGAACAAGTCGATCAAGGATCGCCTGGTGCCGATCATCGCCGACGAAGCGCGTACCTTCGGTATGGAAGGTCTGTTCCGTCAGATCGGTATCTACAGCCCGAACGGCCAGCAGTACACCCCGCAGGACCGTGAGCAGGTCGCCTACTATAAAGAAGACGAGAAAGGCCAGATCCTGCAGGAAGGGATTAACGAACTGGGGGCCGGCTCATCCTGGCTGGCGGCGGCGACCTCCTACAGCACCAACGATCTGCCGATGATCCCGTTCTACATCTACTACTCGATGTTCGGTTTCCAACGCATCGGCGATCTGTGCTGGGCGGCCGGCGACCAACAGGCGCGCGGCTTCCTGATCGGCGGCACCTCCGGGCGCACCACGCTGAACGGCGAAGGTTTGCAGCATGAAGACGGCCACAGCCATATTCAGTCGCTGACCATCCCGAACTGTATTTCCTACGATCCGGCCTATGCTTACGAAGTGGCCGTCATCATGCATGACGGTTTGCACCGCATGTACGGCGAAGCGCAGGAAAATATTTACTACTACATCACCACGCTGAACGAAAACTACCATATGCCGGCCATGCCGCAGGGTGCGGAAGAGGGTATTCGCAAGGGTATCTACAAGCTGGAAGAGGTTGAGGGCAGCAAAGGCAAAGTGCAGCTGCTGGGCTCCGGCTCCATCCTGCGTCACGTGCGTGAAGCGGCGCAGATTCTGGCGAAAGACTACGGCATCGGTTCCGACGTGTTCAGCGTGACCTCCTTCACCGAACTGGCGCGCGACGGCCAGGACTGTGAACGCTGGAATATGCTGCACCCGACCGAAGAACCGCGCGTTCCCTATGTGGCTCAGGTATTGAGCGATGCGCCGGCCGTAGCCTCAACCGACTACATGAAGCTGTTCGCCGAGCAAATCCGCAACTTCATTCCGGCCAGCGATTATCGCGTACTGGGTACTGACGGTTTCGGACGTTCCGACAGCCGTGAGAATCTGCGCCACCACTTTGAAGTGGATGCGTCTTACGTCGTGGTTGCGGCTCTGGGTGAACTGGCCAAACGCGGTGAAATCGACAAGAAAGTGGTTGCCGAGGCGATCGCCAAATTCGAGATCGATGCAGATAAAGTCAACCCGCGTCTGGCATAAGAGGTAAAGATTACATGGCTATCGAAATCAAGGTACCGGATATCGGTGCAGATGAAGTTGAAGTCACCGAAGTGCTGGTGAAGGTGGGCGACAAGGTGGAAGCCGAGCAGTCGCTGATAACCGTGGAGGGCGATAAGGCCTCGATGGAAGTGCCTTCCCCGCAGGCCGGTGTGGTTAAAGAGATCAAGGTTGCGGTCGGCGATAAAGTCGAAACCGGCAAACTGATTATGATTTTCGATTCCGCCGACGGCGCGGCCGATGCCGCGCCCGCCAAGGCCGAAGAGAAGAAAGAAGAAGCCAAACCGGCGGCCGCGCCGGCAGCCAGCGCCAGCAAAGAGGTTGCGGTGCCGGATATCGGCGATGACGAAGTCGAAGTCACCGAAGTGCTGGTGAAAGTGGGCGACAAGGTGGAAGCCGAGCAGTCGCTGATCACCGTGGAAGGCGACAAGGCCTCCATGGAAGTGCCGGCGCCGTTCGCCGGCACCGTCAAAGAGATCAAAATCAACACCGGCGACAAAGTGAAAACCGGCTCGCCGATTATGGTGTTTGAGGTGGCGGGCGCGGGTGATGCCGCACCGGCCGCGGCGTCAGAGGAAAGCAAAGCGGAAGCCGCTCCGGCCGCCAGCGGGGCGCCTGCCGCGAAAGACGTTAGCGTGCCGGACATCGGCGATGACGAAGTCGAAGTCACCGAGGTGCTGGTGAAGGTGGGCGACAAGGTGGAAGCCGAGCAGTCGCTGATCACCGTGGAAGGCGACAAGGCTTCCATGGAAGTACCGGCGCCGTTCGCCGGCACCGTCAAAGAGATTAAAATCAACACCGGCGATAAAGTGAAAACCGGTTCGCCGATTATGGTGTTTGAAGTAGCGGGCGCCGCGCCTGCCGCCGCCCCAGCGGCCAAACAGGAAGCGGCTCCGGCTAAGCAAGAAGCCAAAGCCGCCGCGCCGGCGCCGGCGGCGAAAGCTGACGGCAAGGGCGAATTCGCCGAGAACGACGCTTACGTTCACGCCACGCCGGTTATCCGCCGTCTGGCCCGTGAATTCGGCGTTAATCTGGCGAAGGTGAAAGGCACCGGCCGTAAAGGCCGTATCCTGCGCGAAGACGTTCAGGCCTATGTGAAAGAGGCGGTCAAACGCGCCGAGTCCGCTCCGGCCGCCGCCAGCGGCGGTAGCCTGCCGGGTCTGTTGCCCTGGCCGAAAGTGGATTTCAGCAAGTTCGGCGAAGTTGAAGAAGTGGAGCTGGGCCGCATTCAGAAAATCTCCGGCGCCAACCTGAGCCGTAACTGGGTGGTCATCCCGCACGTTACGCACTTCGACAAAACGGATATCACCGAGCTGGAAGCGTTCCGTAAACAGCAGAACGCGGAAGCGGAGAAACGTAAACTGGATGTGAAAATTACCCCGGTGGTTTTCATCATGAAAGCCGTTGCCGCCGCTCTTGAGCAACTGCCGCGTTTCAACAGTTCGCTGTCCGAAGACGCCCAGCGTCTGACGCTGAAAAAATATATCAATATCGGCGTGGCGGTCGATACGCCGAACGGTCTGGTGGTTCCGGTGTTCAAAGATGTGAACAAGAAAGGCATCATCGAGCTGTCTCGCGAACTGGCGGCTATCTCCAAGAAAGCCCGCGACGGTAAGCTGACCGCCGGTGAAATGCAGGGGGGATGTTTCACCATCTCCAGCATCGGCGGCCTGGGCACGACGCATTTCGCGCCGATTGTCAACGCGCCGGAAGTGGCTATCCTGGGCGTGTCCAAGTCCGCGATAGAACCGGTCTGGAACGGCAAAGAGTTTACGCCGCGTCTGATGCTGCCGATATCTCTGTCCTTCGACCACCGTGTCATTGACGGTGCTGATGGTGCGCGCTTTATTACCATCATCAACAACACGTTGTCTGACATCCGCCGTCTGGTGATGTAATCGAAAAGCCGGCCTGACGGCCGGCTTTTTCTGATAAGCTGTTATTTGCTACGGCTATCAGTGATTAAGGACAAATCGTTAGTCGCATGTTGTTTCAAAGTTGTTAACAATTTTGTAAGCTACCGCGGCAAAGACACGTCCCGGTGGAAGAGGGCGTTAAGACTCGATAACAATAACGTCACAGGCCCGCCGGAAATTAATTAAGAGGTCATGATGAGTACTGAAATTAAAGCTCAGGTGGTGGTACTTGGTGCCGGCCCCGCAGGCTATTCCGCGGCATTCCGCGCTGCGGACCTAGGCCTGGAAACCGTACTGGTGGAGCGCTACGCCACGCTGGGCGGTGTGTGTCTGAACGTCGGCTGTATCCCTTCCAAAGCCTTGTTGCACGTCGCCAAAGTGATTGAAGAAGCCAAGGCGCTGGCGGAGCACGGCATTGTGTTCGGCGAACCCAAAACCGATATTGATAAAATCCGCCTGTGGAAAGAAAAAGTCATCACCCAGCTGACCGGCGGCCTGTCCGGCATGGCGAAGGCGCGCAAGGTGAAAGTGGTTAACGGCCTGGGCAAATTCACCGGTGCCAACACGCTGGAAGTGGACGGCGAAAACGGCAAAACGACGATCAATTTCGACAACGCCATTATCGCGGCGGGCTCCCGTCCGATCCAACTGCCGTTTATTCCCCATGATGACCCGCGCGTATGGGATTCCACCGATGCGCTGGAGCTGAAAAACGTTCCGGAACGCCTGTTGATTATGGGCGGCGGCATTATCGGCCTGGAAATGGGCACCGTGTACCATGCGCTGGGTTCGCAGATCGACGTGGTGGAAATGTTCGATCAGGTGATCCCCGCCGCGGATAAAGACATCGTCAAAGTGTTTACCAAGCGTATCAGCAAGCAGTTTACGCTGATGCTGGAAACCAAAGTGACCGCGGTGGAAGCCAAAGAAGACGGCATCTACGTGACGATGGAAGGCAAGAAAGCGCCCGCCGAACCGCAGCGTTATGACGCGGTGCTGGTGGCCATCGGCCGCGTGCCGAACGGTAAAAACCTGGATGCGGGCAAAGCGGGCGTAGAAGTTGACGATCGCGGCTTTATCCGCGTGGATAAGCAGCTGCGCACCAACGTGCCGCACATCTATGCCATCGGCGACATCGTCGGTCAGCCGATGCTGGCGCACAAAGGGGTGCATGAAGGCCACGTCGCCGCGGAAGTTATCGCCGGCAAGAAACACTACTTCGACCCGAAAGTGATCCCGTCCATTGCCTATACCGAGCCGGAAGTGGCCTGGGTCGGGCTGACCGAGAAAGAAGCGAAAGAGAAAGGCATCAGCTACGAAACGGCTACCTTCCCGTGGGCGGCATCGGGCCGTGCTATCGCTTCCGATTGTTCAGACGGTATGACCAAACTGATTTTCGACAAAGAGACCCATCGCGTTATCGGCGGGGCGATTGTCGGCACCAACGGCGGCGAGCTGTTGGGTGAAATCGGTCTGGCGATTGAGATGGGTTGCGATGCGGAAGATATCGCGCTGACCATCCATGCGCACCCGACGCTGCATGAGTCCGTCGGTCTGGCGGCCGAGATTTATGAAGGCAGCATCACCGACCTGCCGAATCCGAAAGCCAAGAAAAAGTAATCGCGTCTATCGCATGGTGAAAAATAAAAATCCGGCATAATCTGCCGGATTTTGAGTTTATGACCCCCTCCCGGCCTCTTCCTTGTCAGCTGTCTCTTATACACAAATGCGGGAGCGCTGACGGAGGTGGCTGTTACGCGGCGTAAAAAATTATGCTGAGGAGATAGCAGGCTTAGGATGAGCCGCATGGACGCGGCGAAAGCTTGCGCCACGTCGGGAACGTGTCGCAAGCGGTTTTTTTTAGCCGGTTGCGAGGAATGTGGCGTCGGCCCGGGTATTTGTCGCCCAGCGTTTTACAATTTCGTCTCAAAGAAAAACAACGCCTTATCTTTGGGACTACTATGATATACATTTCACGACGAGCACCGTTCTGGTTGCTGGCGGCCTGCCTGATCGCACCTTCACTGATGGCGCATGACATGACCTACCAAACTTCGGCGGTGACGGATGAAGGTCTGCCCTCATTTTATCCGCAGCTTAAGCGGCAAATGACCTACCCGGATTCCTGGCTGGTAAGCGAGCATTTTCGCTTCCCAGACTGGAAGCACCATGCCCGCCGGACGCTGCGCGCTTTGCTGCTGACGCCCGATTCGACCCGCGCTTTCGCGCCGCAGACGCTGGACCGGCAGGATCGCGGCGGCTATCTGGCTGAGAAAGTCGCGTTTAACCTGACGGATGAAAGCCGGGTCGGCGCATTATTGCTGACGCCTAACTCTCCCGGACCTCATCCCGCGGTGATCCTGCTGCACGATCACGGATCGACATTCGATATCGGCAAAGAGAAAGTGATCAAACCCTGGGGCGACCAACAGCGGCTTGTTTCCGCGCAGGCGTGGGCGGATAAGTTTTTCTCCGGACGTTTTATTGGCGATGAACTGGCGCAACGCGGCTATGTGGTATTGGCGGTGGACGCGCTGGGCTGGGGCGATCGCGGGCCGATGCAATACGAACGGCAGCAGGCGCTGGCGAGCAATTTCTTCAATCTGGGGCGTTCGCTGGCGGGGCTGATGGCCTATGAGGATATGCGGGCCGCGGACTTTCTGGCTTCGCTGCCGCAGGTGGACGAAGAGCGTATCGGCGCGCTCGGATTTTCCATGGGCGCCTACCGCGCCTGGCAGCTGGCGGCGCTGTCCGACAAGGTGGCCGCCACGGCGGCGGTAGCCTGGATCGGCACCTATGGCGGGCTGATGACGCCGGGGAATAACGCGCTGCGCGGCCAGTCGGCCTTTTATATGCTGCATCCCGGACTGGCGGCGCGGCTGGATTTCCCCGATGTCGCCAGCATTGCCGCACCCAGCCCGATGCTGTTTTTCAACGGCGCCGCGGATAGCTTATTCCCGAGCGATTCGGTGCAGCAGGCGTACGATAAAATGCGCCGCGTCTGGCAGTCGCAGCAGGCGGACGACAAACTGGAAACCCGAATCTGGCCGGAGCTGGGCCACGTTTTCGATCGGCAGCAGCAGGAAGCGGCGTTCAACTGGCTGGATCGGTGGCTGAACGTTGCCGGGCAGTAACAACGTTCGCATCAGGCGCCTAAGCGCGATGGCGCCGTTCATTTTTTCTATGAGTATAAATTTATAATAAATTTGATACCGATTAGGGCTGCTGCTACTATTTTCCTCGCTGGCGTTTTATTTCCACGCCCAGCGGCCGGCTCAAGTAGAGGTAATAATCAGCCGGTGATTATCCAGGATTTAACCGGCCTGTTTGTGGCATCCGTCCACTCGCCATCAGGTATCAGTGAGGAGGTTAAATATGACTAATACCATGTCCCAAAAAACAGCGCGGGAAGGTTTAGGCAATCCCGAACTTTTTGAAGGCGGCGTCTTTGTCACCAAAAACGGAGTAGCCGAGCTTTTTGTGCAGACGGCCGCGGAACGGCAAGCCGAACTGGCTGAAAGAGCCCGCGAGCGTCAGATTAACGCCCTGTTGAAACTCGTTATGAAAGGGAAACACGACATCGCCAACGATCGCAAAATGTCCCCCGAAGAAGCAAAACAGCGTCTACGCGATGCGCGGAGATAACGGGCAGTAATCAATGAATAAAATGGTGGTTTTGGCGCAGTCGGCCTTTGATAGCTTACGTGAAATCGAGTTTTATAAGTCTGCTATTATCGGGCCGCAGCAAGCCGCAATTTTTGTCGATGATCTGATTGATCGCTCCGTAGCCAGCATCAGCCGTTCCCCCACGCTTTACAAATTTAATCCGGATTTGGCTGACAAAGGTATCCAGGTGCGAGAATGGTTGGATATTCACCACGGCTATCGATGCTTTTACGATGACAGAGGCCCGGAGATTGAAATCCTGCTGTATGCCAGCACCAGACAAGATTTTGAGGCGGCACTTTACCGCCACAGTATTATTTATGCTGATTCATCGATTGAGTAGCTAGCGAGCGCGGCTTATGCCGGCGTGTCTATCAGCAGCTCCAACAGATATCGCAGGTCCCCCGCCTCTTGCAGTGCGCAGCGAGCCAGGATCCGCCGGCTATCCAGATGCGGCAATGCGCTGATATTCTGCGCCAGCTTCGCGCCGAGATCGGTGGGTTGCGCCGCCGTTTCCCGCCGGGTAACGCGGCGGGTCAGCGTTGCGCCGTCGCGCAGCAACAGGGTGACTTGATGGAAACGGGCGTCCGGATCCAGCTCGTCCGGCGGCGCGCTATCGTCCGCCAGCCGGGTAACCTTGTCCGCCAGCGCGGCGATGGCCGGATCCACCGCACCTTCCGCAAACCGCGCCAGTTTCAGTTCGCCTTCCAGCAGCGCCGCGGCAATCACATACTCCAGACTAAAACGCGCTTCCACACCGGTGGCGGCTTTACGGATAAACGGGGCGGTATCGCCGCCGGGCGGGAAGGAAACGGTGATGCCGGCTATACCATCCGCCAATGATGCGCCGCTTTCCCGCAGCGTTTGCCACTGCTCCCTGAGCGCGAAAGCCGCTTCCGCCGCGCTGTGGGTGCCGCCGCAGGTCGGGTAGCGTTTGAATTCCAGGCCGGGAGACAGGATCCGCCACGGCGACCCCCAGGATTCGACGAGCAGCCGTGGCTGCTGTTTCTGGTCGCCGTGCGCGGCCAGAAAGGCTTCCACAACCCCTTGAGCGTTGCCGTTGAAACCGGCCAGCCCGAGTTTGACCGCGGTGAGGCCGGCTCTTGCCGCCAGTCCGGCATGCAGCGGCTTGGCCGCGGAACCAAACTGGGCGCGCAAACCGGCGGCCTGCGTCGCCGCCAGGCCGAGGATATTCCGCGTCTGCGCGGCGGAGGCGCCGGCCAGCCGCGCCGCCGCCGCAGCAGCAGCAATGGTTCCCAGCGTGGCGGTGCTGTGATAGCCAAGGCTATAGTGGCGCGAGCCGCTGGCCAGGCCGATGCGTCCTGCGGCCTCCACACCGATAACGTAGGCGGTGAGAAACGCCTCTTCGGTTATGGCGGGGTTTTCCGCGGCCAGCGCGAACAGGGCCGGCAGGATCACGGTGCCAGAATGGCCGCGAAACGCCGGTTGATAGTCATCAAAGTCCAGCGCATGGCCGGCGTACCCCAGAATCAGACTGTTCGTCAGGCTGTCGGCGCCGCTAAATACCTGTTTTAACGGATAAAGCCCGCTGTCGGCGATAGCGCCCTGGGTAATGGGCAGGGCGGCGGCGACAAAATCGGTGACGCCCTGACGCGCGGCGTCAACGGCCGCCCGGTCTGGCGAACTGTGGGTAACGTAATCGGCGAGGGTAGCGGTTAAATCGGCAACGTTAGTCATAAATGGCGCAAAATCAGCAGTGGAAGATACCTTAATCTACTGCGCCCGGCCGACGGATGATTAATAGCCAAACGTAATGAATCATGCTTTTCGGCTATTAAGGGCGTAATGGCGCGTATCAGAAACGATCCTTCACCTGCCCCGGCGTGACGCCGAAGGCGCGGCGCAGCGCGGTGGCGAAGTTGGCCGGGCTGTTATAACCGGCGATGCTGGCCGCCTGCGCGATGCCTATCCCATCTTTTTGCAGCGCCAGCATCGCGCGCTGTAAACGGCAGTTACGCAGGTATTCAAACACGGTGATATTGAACGTCTGGCGAAAATGACGCTGTAGGGTACTTTCGCTCATGCTGACGCTTTTGGCGATTTCAGCCATGGAGAGGTGGTCGGCGGCGCCGCTTTCCAGCATATCGCGGATCTGATGGACCCGCTGATGATTGCGCAAGGTCACGCCGGGGGCGGTTTTGTCCCGCTGCGCCTGGCTGGTGAGCGAGCCGAACGCTTCGATAATCAGCAACATACACTGGGTTTCCAGATACAGCCGTTGCAGCGGGGTATGGCAGGGGCCGGCGTTCAGAATCTGCCAGGCGATGGCCAGCGCCTGACGCGACGGGATCCATAAATGGGTGGCGAGATGGGTTTGCGTGAAATCATAAATAGCCTGCCAGTCGCTGACGCTGTCCAGCAGATTGCCGTACAGCCATTCCCGGCTAAAGGTGAGCGACACGGTGCGTTCGTATTCGTCGCGTTTGCCGCTGCGGCTGAACCGTGTGGGTTCGGTTAGTGAAATCAGCGATGCGGGCTGATGCTTTCCCAGATGCAGCGGCTTTTCATCGTAGCTGATATGCGCGATGCCGTTTACCACGATAGCCAACTTTATCGCCCCGTTCAGCATACTCTGCGTTTTCATATTGTGCAGGTTGATCACATCGGCCGTGTGCAGAATCAGATCGCGGTTCAGTTGGATAACGTTAAAGCTGCCGAACAGCACCGGCGTATCGTCAATCAGCCTCGATCCCAGCAGTTGATAGTCATTGGTGACCAGGCTGGACTGCTGCACGATATGGTTCTTATAGATCGATTTTGACGATGGCAGCTGATTTTGCATGATCCCCTCTTACCTTGTCCGGTTATCGCCGGTCATTTTGCCGTTTTTGCAAAACAATTTGCTGTTTGCACAAACCCGGCCCTGAAAAACAAATGTAACAATGACCGCGCCGAATTGGTAATGCAAATACTTCTCAATAGCATTTTTCGTTGGCGGCCGGCGACGCGCGGGCGATAACCGCTGGTGATATCACAGGCTTGTCTCCACAAAGTATGGAGCCGGTTTTACGGCGATAAATAAAGCCTGTCACAGCTGCGTCCGCATCAGCGTCTTTCAAATTACGATTCTACAGGGCGATTTTAATCATGAGACTACCACCACGCCACTATCTGGCGACCCTTATCGGACTGAGTTGTGCGACTACGCCTTTCCTGAGCTGGGCCGAGACCCCAGCGGCCGATACGGCCTCTACCCGGCAGACTTCGCCGGATGCCGCCGCTGACTCCTCCGATACCATCGTGGTCACCGCCGCCGAGCAGACCCGTCAGGCGCCGGGCGTGTCGGTGATCACCGCGGAAGATATCGCCAAGCGCCCGCCGGCCAACGATCTGTCGGAACTGATCCGCACCATGCCGGGGGTGAACCTTACCGGGAACTCCACCAGCGGACAGCGCGGGAACAATCGCCAGATCGATATTCGCGGCATGGGGCCGGAAAATACGCTGATTCTGGTGGACGGCAAACCGGTTTCCAGCCGCAATGCGGTGCGCTATGGCTGGCGCGGCGAGCGCGATAGCCGCGGCGACACCAACTGGGTGCCGGCCGATATGGTGGAGCGCATCGAAGTGCTGCGCGGCCCGGCGGCGGCGCGCTACGGCAACGGCGCGGCGGGCGGGGTGGTGAACATTATCACCAAACAGCCGACGCAGGAGCTGCACGGCAGTTGGAATACCTATCTGAACGCGCCGCAGCATAAGTCGGAAGGCGCCACCAAACGCACCGATTTCAGCCTGATGGGCGGCCTGACCGATAATCTGAGCTTTCGTTTGTACGGCAATCTGAATAAAACGCAGGCCGACGCCAGAGATATTAATGAAGGGCATCAGTCCGAGCGTACCGGCAACCAGATCAATTCTCTGCCCGCCGGTCGGGAAGGGGTGCGTAATAAAGATATTAACGGCCTGCTGCGCTGGGATATCACCAAACAGCAGTCGCTGGAGTTTGAAGCGGGCGTCAGCCGTCAGGGCAATATCTATGCGGGCGATAGTCAAAATACCAATAGCAATGCCAATGTCCTCAGCAATTACGGCAAAGAGACCAATCGCATGTACCGGCAGAACTTTGCCGTCACGCACCGCGGCTATTGGGACAGCGGCGTCAGTTCGATGTCATATCTGCAATATGAACGTACCCACAATACCCGTATTCTGGAAGGATTGGCGGGCGGTACGGAGGGGATTTTCTCTTCACCTAATGCTTTTAGCACCATCAAACTGGATAGTTTCACCGCGCATAATGAAGTCAATATTCCGTTTAATGCTCTGTTCGATCAGGTGGCGACCATCGGCGTAGAGTGGAACGAGCAGAAAATGAAGGATCCGGTGTCGAATACGCAGACCACCACCGAAGCCGGCAGCATCGGTTCGCTGAGCAGCGCCGGGCGCAGCGACAAGACATCCGCCCGTCTGGCGTCGGCTTTTATTGAGGACAATATTCAACTGACGCCGAGTACGGTGCTGACGCCGGCGCTGCGTCTCGATCACCATAGCAAGGCGGGCACCAACTGGAGCCCGTCGCTGAACCTGTCGCAGGAACTGGGAGAGGATTACACCCTGAAACTGGGTATCGCCCGGGCTTACAAGGCGCCGAATCTGTATCAGACCAACCCTAACTATATCCTCTACAGCCGCGGCCAGGGATGTTACGGCGGCAGCTCACAGAGCTGTTACCTGCTCGGTAATGAAGACCTGAAAGCGGAAACCAGTCTGAATAAGGAGATCGGCCTGGAGTTCCACCGCAACGGCTTGACGGCGGGCATTACCTACTTCCACAATGATTACCGCAACAAGATTGAGTCCGGTTTGTCGCCGATTGGTCAGGCAGTCGGCGGAAGCAACCCCGCTTACGCCAATGCCAATATTTTCCAATGGGGAAATATCCCGAAAGCGGTGGTGCAGGGGCTGGAGGGCAGCCTGAACGTTCCGGTAACGGAGAGCATCAACTGGCGTAATAATCTGACGTGGATGCTGGAATCGAAAAATAAAACCACCGGCGATTATCTCTCCATCACGCCGGAGTTTACTCTGAACTCATCGGTTGAATGGCAGGCGACGGAACGGCTTTCCTTCCTGGCGGATGTCACCTGGTATGGTCGGCAGAAACCTAAAAAGTATGACTATAACGGCAACCGGGTGACCGGCAGCGCCAGTGATGAACTCAGTCCATATGCGTTATTCGGTCTGAGCACCACCTATGAATTTAATAAATATGTGAGCGTAACAGGCGGCGTGGATAATCTGCTGGACAAGCGCCAGTTCCGCGCCGGCAACGCGCAGGGGGTGAACAATATCGCCGGCGCGGGCGCCGCCACCTATAACGAGCCGGGCAGAACCTTTTTCGTCAGTCTGAATACCCGCTTCTAAGCGACGCCGGGGTTTCCCCGCGGGCGGACGATAATATTCCGGTCGCAAGATCGGATATTATCGCCGCGATTGACGCCCTGCGCTCAGGATACCGTCGCCGCCAGTTGCGGCACCGCCTGCGCGTCTGATTTTTCCTCGCCGTGCGTCCGATCCTGCTCCAGTTGGAAAATGGCGACCGCCAGCATCAACTGCCGGGCCTGCTCTTCCAGTGACGCCGCCGCGGCCGCCGACTGTTCCACCAGGGCGGCGTTCTGCTGGGTGACGCCGTCCATTTCCGTCACCGCCTGACTCACCTGACTGATGCCCTGACTCTGTTCGTCGGAAGCGGAGGCGATCTCTCCCATCAGATCGTTAACCTGACTGATGGCGGTAATGACGCCATCCATCACCTCGCCGGTACGCACCACCTGTCTGGCGCCCGCATCAACGCGATCGACCGACTCGGCAATCAATTCTGCAATTTCTTTCGCCGCCTGAGCGCTTTTCTGCGCCAGATTACGCACTTCGCCCGCCACCACGGCAAAACCGCGCCCCTGTTCGCCGGCGCGCGCGGCTTCGACGGCGGCGTTCAGCGCCAGAATATTGGTCTGGAAGGCGATGCTGTTGATCATGCTGGTGATCTCGTTGATTTTACGCGAGCTGGTGGCGATGCTGTCCATAATGGTGCCGAGCTCGCGTCCCATCTCCCAGCTCTGTCTGGCCACCGAGGTCGCTTTTTCCGTCAGGCTGCTGGCCTGATGCACGTTGTCGGTATTGTGTTTTACCGTGGTGCCCAGTTGCTCCATACTGGCGGCCGTCTGTTGCAGCGCCGCCGCCTGCTGTTCGGTGCGCGAAGAGAGATCGTTGTTGCCGGCGCTGATCTCCGCCGTTCCCTGATAAATGGAATCCGCGCTGTTGCGAATGGTCGCCACTGTCATTTTCAGGCTCTCCTGCATCTCCCTGAGATAAGGCACCAACTGGCCGGCATCGTTGCGCCCGAAATCCTCCAATGGGCGATCCAGTTTTCCCGCGGCCAGGGTACGGAAATGATCCCTGATCGACATCAACGGCTTCACCACATAGCCGGCCAGATAGCGGTCGGTCAACAGCAGAATAACGGCCCCGACGGCCATCGCCGCGATAAGGATGCGCTTGCACCATTCAACCAGCGTATACACGTGCCGCACGGTACCGCTGTCCGAGGCGATGGCCTGATAGCGGCCCGCCGCGCTGATAAAGCTTTCGTTCAGCGCCTGGAAATCGTCGCGGAACAGCCGGCGGTACTCGGCGAAGCGCTTCTCCAGCAGGGCCGTCGTCATCGGCTGCAGACCTTTCTCGATCAATAGGCTCCACGTGGCCACCACCTCATCGACGACGGGCGAGTCGATTTGCGTATGAGACTGATTTCTGAACTTTTCCAGATTTTCCTGACTGCTTCGCAACGCGGCGCCGGCGGAGGAGACGGTGTTATCGATGTCGTCCAGTTTGCCGCTCTGCATCAGCGTCATCGCCCGGTTGATGCGGATGGCTGAAAGCAGCGCCTGATCGGTGCCGCTGGTCAGGGTATTTAATGATTCCACCTGCGTATTGCCGAGCGTCAGATAATGGGTGGCCTGATTAAGCGATGACAGCGTAAACCACGACACGCCGCCCCATAACAACAGAAAAAGACTGAGAATAACCAACAAAACCTTTCTTATGGTGACGTTGCGTAAAAAGGACATATGTACTCCCAATGGCGTTGATATCAACCTGCCCAGTAGGAAGCTATCGGCAATCGGGCGAATTTCTTACATAGGTCTTTTTTATAGGTTATGCGCGGTATAACGCATGGACATCGCTGAGGGTAATTAACGACGACGCGCTCGGGGCGAGAGTAAGGTGAATCGGATGCCGCTACGGGATATTGCACCAAAGAGTGGCAGAGATTTTTCATTTCTGGTGCAAGCCATGTTTATCGTTTATTTACCAATGAAACGGTTTATTTCCGCGCCTTAAATTATTTTCGGCACAAAATGGTTCATTTGAATCATTTTGATTCTGCCTATATTGCCATATTGACTTTTGATGCCGCAATTTATCCGCAAATATTGAATCAAGTGAATCGACATGAATCGTTTTTGGCACGGCGGTTGCAATTCCTATCCCATAGCGATGCGAAAAACGGGCTAATTTATGGATCATCTTGCGTTGTGCCAACAAATAAAACAGCGATTTGAGTCGTTGCCGAAACAGGAACGGCTGGCGGCCAGTTTTGTGCTCGACCATCCGCAGGAAGTGATCGTTATGTCGATGCGCGAACAGGCGCGGCTGGCGGGCATTCCCCCTTCCACCATGACCCGGCTGGCGAAACGGCTCGGGCTGTCCGGTTACGATGAAATTCGCGCTATTTTCGTCGACGCCGCGCGGGGGCAGGGACATGAGTACGCTCCGCGCGTGCCGGCGCTGGTGGAGATGAAACAGAAAATGGGCGAAAGCTCGCTGGTGCTGGATTTAGCCAATACCACCACGGCCTATATTCAGAATCTATGCGAGAAGTCTACGCTGGACGCCATTGTCAGGGCGGCGAAAGTGCTCTCCGCGGGGCGGATGATTTATTGCCTGGGTTTGCGCTCTTCATTTCCGGTGGCCTTTCATTTCGCTCACGTAGCCACTTATTTTCAGGGAAATATCCGTTTAATCGAAGGGGCAGGAGAGAGCGGCATTATGGGCCTGATGAATAATATCAGCTCGAAAGACGTATTGCTGGTATGCAGCCTTTCTCCCTATGCCAGGCGCTCGGTGGCGCTGAGCCGTTATCTGGCGCAGCAGAAAGTGCAGGTCGTCGCCATTACCGATAACGCCAGTTCGCCGCTGGCGCGTATCGCCAGCGAAACCATCTTGGTAAAAAAACAAACCGCGTCTTTTTTTGACACCTTAACGCCGGCTTTTCTCGTCAGCGAATTATTGGTGGCGTTATTAGCCGCTACCGCGAAAGTGGACGTACAAGGCTTGGTAAATAGTACCGAAGAAAAATTATGGGCGATGGGCGAGTGGTGGAGCCTGAATTAATTCCGCCGCTGTTTATCGCATTATTATTTATTGCTACCAGGAAAAGAGAAATGATTGCCTATAAACCGGAATTGACTACCGCGCCGAAACACGGTCATAAGAGTCTGCTTTATTCGGAAGTCGTGACGGATTTAAATACGCTCGATTCCGTGGATATCGCCGTATTGGGTATTCCCTATGGTTCGCCGTATTCGATCGATGAAGTCAGCAACGATCAGACCCATGCGCCGACGGCGGTGCGTCAGGCGACCGATCGCGCGCTGCGCAGCTTCGAGCGCTATGACTTCGATATCGGCGGCCCGATGATGGACAACCAGCCGATTCGTATGGTGGATTGCGGCGATATCGCCGGCGATGCGCGCGAGTTGAACCGGCACTATGACGCCGCCGAGGCGGTGGTGCGCAAGATTCTGGCGCTAGGCGGCATGCCGTTGATCATCGGCGGCGATCACGGCATTCCCATCCCGGTGCTGCGCGCGCTGGAAGAGGTCGGCCCGATTACGCTGATTCATATCGACGCGCACCTTGACTGGCGTCAGGACGTGAACGGCGTCACCGACGGTTACTCCAGCCCGATCCGACGCGCGTCGGAGATGGCGCACGTCGGCGAAATCTTCCAGATCGGCCTGCGCGCCAACGGTTCCGCCCGGCAGGAAGAGGTGGACGCGGCGCTGGCGTACGGCGCACATCTGATTACCGCGCACGAACTGCATGACGCAGGTCCCGAGGCCATCCTCAGCCGTATTCCCGACGGCGGCAACTATTACATCACCATGGATGCGGACGGGATAGACCCGACGATTATGCCCGCGGTCAACGGTCCGGCGCTGGGCGGAGTGACCTA
The DNA here is from genome assembly GCF_023347575.1 of Brenneria tiliae. NCBI lineage: Bacteria > Pseudomonadati > Pseudomonadota > Gammaproteobacteria > Enterobacterales > Pectobacteriaceae > Brenneria > Brenneria tiliae. The sequence goes on from NZ_JAKPCB010000100.1 coordinate 326,810, forward strand.
CGGCGAAGCGCGAAAAATCATTCACGGCCTGGTGGAAAAAGGGCGCGTGGTGGGCATGGATATCGTCGAAATTACGCCTAAAAAAGATGTGAACAATATTACGGCGATTACCGCCTGTCGGTTCTTTATCAATCTGATCGGTATGGCGGTACGCGCCGGCTATTTTAAAAAAAGGTCCGCGAGCCAATTTTAATGTCGCATCAGCGACGGTTCGCAGGGCTGGCGGACGGTAATGATCCGCCACCATAAATAAACAGACACCATTTTACGCCGCCGGCGAAAACAGCGGCTTTTGCGCCAAAACCAGGGTTTTTTATTTATCCAACCTTTATTCAGTACGCCAAGTCAGGAGAGTTGTCATGAAAAGAAAGACATTATTGTCCGCGCTCGTCGGTGTCGTAGCGGCGTTTGCGGTGATGACGGCCAATGCCGCCAGCGTTCTCGACAACATTGTGAGCCAGAAGAATTTACGCGTGGCCGTACCGGTGGACTATCCGCCCTATGGCTACGTCGGCAGCGATATGCAGCCGCAGGGGGTAGATATTGATGTCGCCCGCCTGATCGGTGAAAAGATGGGCGTCAAGGTGACGCTGATTCCGGTGACCGGTCCCAACCGCGTTCCCTATCTGCAAACCGGTAAGGCGGATATGACCATCTCCTCGCTGGGGAAAACGGAAGAGCGCGCCAAAGTGATCGACTACAGCATCGCCTATGCGCCTTTCTTTGACGCGGTGTTCGGCAGCGGCAAGGTCAAGGCGACCACCACCGACGAGCTGGCGGGCAAAACCGTGGCGGTGACCCGCGGCTCCATGCAGGACGAAGAGTTGACCACGATGGCGCCGAAGGCGGTTATCCGCCGCTTCGAGGACAACAACAGCACCATCTCCGCTTTCCTGTCCGGCCAGACCGAACTGGTGGCGATCGGCACGACGGTGGCGGGCGCCATGAAACAGAAAAACCCCAGGCTTGATCTGGAGCTGAAGGTCATTTTGTCCAATTCGCCGTGCTATGTCGGGATGCCGAAAGACCAGCCGGAACTGGTTGCCAGGGTGAACCAGATCCTGCGCGCCGCCAAGGCGGACGGAACGCTGGATGCTATCGCGCAGAAATGGTTGGGCGCGCCGGCCGGCGATCTGCCGGAATGATGACGGTGGGGCCGGAGAAGCGGGCATGACGGAAAAACGCGCGACGCAGCTATTGGCCGATTGGCTGGCGGCCATAACGCCGGAGGCGATCCCCAGTTCGGTGCGCCGGGTAGCGCAGCGCTGCCTGGTGGATACGCTGGGAGTCATGCTGGCAGGCTCGGCGACCCGCGTTGCCGGACTGGCGCGCGCGACGGCGACGCAGTACGCCGCCGCCGGCCGGGCGGAGGCGGCGGGATGCGATGTCAATATGGCCGCGCCGGCGGCGGCGTTTGTCAACGCTACGGCGGCCCACGCCCTCGATTTTGACGATAACTGCTACGCCGGTTTCGCGCACGGCTCGGCGGTAATTGTTCCGGCGGCGTTAGCGCTGGCGCAGTCCCGTTCCGCCAGCGGAGAGGCGCTGATAACCGCGCTGGTGGCCGGCTCGGAATGCCAGTACCGGCTGGCGCAGGCCCTGGGAACGACGCTGTATGAACGCGGCTGGTGGACCACGGGCGTGCTGGGAACGGTAGGCGCCTGCGCGGCGGCGGCCCGGCTGCTGAAGCTGGATGCGGTCGCGACTGCGCAGGCGCTGGGGTTGGCTATCGCCGGAACCGGCGGGATGAAAAGCGTATTCGGCAGCGACGCCAAGCCGCTGCTGGCCGGCCGCGCCAGCGAGGCGGGCGTGATAGCCGCGCTGCTGGCCCAGCAGGGAGCCAGCGGGCCGACGGATGCCGTCGAACATCCACAGGGGCTGGCCGCGCTGTGCAACGCGGGGCGCTTTATGCGGGAACGGCTGGCGGCGGGCGATAGCTGGCGCCTGCTGAACCCCGGCATCGACGTCAAGCGTCTGCCGGTGTGCCTTTCCTCCCATGCGGCGGTGGACGGCGTGATGGCGCTGGCGCGCGAGCGGGCGCTCGAACCGGGCGATATAGTCCGCATCGTCTGCGATGTGCCGCCGCTGGTGGCGGCCAATCTGGCCTACCTGCGGCCGGTTTCCGTTCAACAGGCGCAGTTCAGTCTGCCGTTCGCCATCGCCGCGTCGCTCTCTTATGGCGAACTGACGCTGGATTGCCTCAATGACGAGACGGTGCGCAGTCCCGAACTGGCGCAACTGATGGAAAAAGTGGCGATGACCACCGGCCCGCGCTGGCGTGACGACGAACTGCTGCGCCGGGCGCCGGAGGGGGCGGCGGTTACGCTGGAGATGGCGGATGGGACGAAACACGAACGGTTTACCGCTCAGGCATGGGGAACGGCCGCCCGGCCGCTGAGCGATGACGAACTGAGCGACAAATTTCGCCGCTGCGCCGGCCGGGTCATGGACGCCGCGCAGATGCACAGCCTGCTCGGACGGCTATGGGCGGCGGAAACCCTGACTGACCTTGACGATTTACTGGCACTGCGCCCAACGCGGGGGAAAACGCCTGATGATGTTTGATTTTGCTACGGTACTGCGACAGTGGCCGTTGTTATTAACCGGAACGATAACGACGCTGGCGATGGCGCTGATCGCGACGCTGTTCGGCCTGTTGCTGGGCATCGCCTGCGGCTGGGGACGGGCCAGGGGACCTGCCTGGTTGCGTTTTCTGGTGGGCGCTTACGTGGAGCTTTTTCGCAATACGCCTTACATCGTGCAACTGTTTTTTATCTTCTTCGGGCTGCCGGCCGCCGGCGTGCAGCTGTCGGCGCTGACCGCCAGCGTGGCGTCGCTGATCCTCAACCTTGGCGCTTACTCCGCGGAGATCGTGCGGGCGGGGATCGAAACGACGCCGCGCGGCCAGATTGAGGCGGCGAAGAGTCTGGCGCTCAGCCGCTGGCAGATTTTCACCCGCGTCGTGCTGCCGCCGTCGCTGTCCCGCGTCTGGCCGTCGCTGGTAAGCCAGGTGATTATCATCATGCTGGGGTCGGCGGTGTGCAGCCAGATCTCCACCGAAGAGCTATCGTACAGCGCCAATCTGATCGCCAGCCGCTCGTTTCGCAATTTTGAATCCTACATTATCGCGGCGGCGATCTATCTGCTGCTCGCTATGGCGATGCGCCGGTTTTTGAACTGGCTGGGACCGCGCTTTATTTTTATGACGGGCCGCTCTTGCCGGACGTCTTCCGGGGCGTCGCTCAGCGGCGTTAAAAAATTCGCCCGGCGTATTTTCAACCGCTGACATCAGGAAAACGATCATGAGTGATTTCTCGCTGTGGGATATCTACCGTAATCTGCTGCTGGCGCTGCGCTGGACGGTGGGGCTGTCGGCCATCGCCTTTATCGGCGGCGGCATCGTCGGCGGCATTCTGCTGGTGTTGCGTCTGTCCGGCGGCGTCTGGCTGCAGCGCCTGGTCGCCGCGTACGTCAATCTGTTTCAGGGCACGCCGCTGTTGATGCAGCTCTTTCTGACCTACTTCGGACTGGGACTGCTCGGCATCGAAACCGCGCCGCTATTCGCCGCCAGCCTGTGCCTGACGCTGTACGCCAGCGCGTTTCTCACCGAAATCTGGCGCGGCAGCGTAGCGGCCATTCCGCGTCAGCAGTGGGAGGCGGCCGCCAGTCTGGCGCTGTCGTTCGGCGAACAGTTACGCTACGTAATACTGCCTCAGGCGATGCGCCTGGCTATCGCGCCGACGGTGGGGTTTATGGTGCAGGCGGTTAAAGCCACCGCGCTGGCCTCGGTGATCGGTTTTGTCGAACTGACCCGTTCGGGACAGATTATTTCCAATGCCACCTTCGCGCCGTTTCTGGTTTACGGCAGCGTGGCGCTCTTATATTTCATCCTGTGCTTTCCGCTGTCGCTCTGGAGCCGGCATCTGGAAAAGCATTTAACGCGGGGGACAACCGGCCATGACTAATTCCGCCCGGCATGCCAGCGGCTTTGCGCTGGTCGATATTTGCGGGCTGCATAAGCGCTTTGGCGACAACGAAGTGCTGAAGGGCATCGATTTGCAGATAAAACGTCAGGAGGTGGTGTGCATCATCGGCAAAAGCGGTTCGGGCAAGAGTACGCTGCTACGCTGCATCAACGGTCTGGAGTCCTTCCAGCAGGGGGAACTGCGCGTGGACGGTCAGCCGGTCCAATACGACGATGAGAGCGCCATGCGCGAGCTGCGTCAGGACGTCGGTATGATATTCCAGAGTTTTAACCTGTTTCCCCATCTCACCGTGGGGAGAAACATTATGCTGGCGCCGTCGCTGGTGAAGAAAATGACGAAAGATGAAGCGGAACGCGCCGCCCGCCAGCTGTTGCAGCGCGTCGGGCTGGCGGAAAAGTTCGACAGTTGGCCGGACAGCCTGTCCGGCGGACAGCAACAGCGCGTGGCGATCGCCAGAGCGCTGGCGATGAACCCGGAGGTTCTGCTGTGCGATGAGATCACGTCGGCGCTCGACCCGGAACTGGTGGGCGAAGTGCTACAGGTGGTTGAGAAGCTGGCCGGGGATGGCATGACCATCATTATGGTGACCCACGAGATGAATTTCGCCCGCAAGGTGAGCGATCGGGTGGTGTTTATGCATCAGGGAAAAGTCCATGAAATCGGCTCGCCGCAGGATATTTTCGATAATCCGCAAAGCGCGGAACTGAAACAGTTTTTAGCCTAATCGGCCATTAATCGACTAATTAACGTTGTCAAACCATAGGCATGGGCAAACCTTGCCGCAAACCCGCTCGTTTAAAAAACGGCTTTACCAGGAGAAATACACTATGGCACATACGCGTATTCGCCAGTTCAACACCAAAAAAACCTACCCCGAACAGAATCTGGACAACGATCTCTGTCAGGCGGTGGTAGCCGGTAATATGGTTTTTCTGCGCGGACAAATCGGCCAGAATCTGGATACCCGGGAGTCGGTCGGGGTGGGGGATGTCGCGGCCCAGACCGAGCAGGCGATGTTCAACATCAAGATGCTGCTTGAAGAATCCGGCAGCAAGCTGGAGGATATCTGTAAAATAACCGTCTACCTGACGGACATCCGCTACCGTGAAACGGTTTACACCATTATGGGACGCTGGCTGAAAGGCGTCTTTCCGGTGTCGACCGGGTTGACGATCACCGGGCTGGCGCGTCCGGAGTGGTGGGTGGAAATCGACGTCATCGCCGTAAAATCCTGAGGATAGCCCGTTATGATCACCGCCATCGATATTCTGTCCGAACTGATTGCTTTTCCTACCCTGAGCCGTCAGTCCAATCTGCCGCTGATTGACTTTGTGGAAGACTATCTGGCCGGTTACGGTATTCGCGCGCGCCGGGTATACAGCGCCGACGGCCAGCGTGCGAATCTCTACGCCACCATCGGGCCGCAGGATCGGGGCGGGATCTGCCTTTCCGGACACTCGGACGTGGTGCCGGTGGCGGGACAGCCGTGGAGCGGCGATCCGTTCACGCTGACGCGGCGCGGCGATCGTCTCTATGGGCGCGGAACGGCGGACATGAAGGGGTTTATCGCCTGCGTGCTGGCGCTGGCGCCGCGTTTTATTCAGGGCGCGCGCGGCGCCGACGCCCGGCCGATACATATCGCCATCAGCTATGACGAAGAGATCGGCTGCGTCGGCGTGCGCGGCCTGCTGGATCAACTGGCGCGCGACGCCGTGCGCCCGACGGGATGCATCATCGGCGAACCGACGATGATGCGCATCGCGACCGCGCATAAAGGAAAAAGCGCCTGGCGCTGCACCGTGCTCGGTCAGGCGGCGCACTCTTCCCAGCCGCAGCTGGGAGTGAACGCCATCGAATATGCCGCCGAACTGATGATGTTTCTGCGTCAGCGCGGGCGCGACTGGCAAGGCGGCTTAACCGATACGCGCTACGAACCGCCGTGGTCGACGGTACAGACGGGAACCGTGCGCGGCGGCGCGGCGGTCAATGTGGTGCCGGATCGCTGCGAATTTGATTTTGAAATCCGCCCGCTGCCGGGCAGCGATCACCATTTACTGGCGGATGATCTGGGGAATTTAGCCCGTGGGCAAATCGTGCCGCATATGCGTCGGATCGCCGGCGACGCGGATATTCAGTTTGAGATGCTGTCCGCCTACCCTGGTTTGCAGGACGATGCGTCGCTGGATGCGCTGAAACACCGCTGCGCGGCGGCGGCGGAACAGCCTGGGTTTCACTCGCTGGCGTTCGGCACCGAGGCCGGATTGTTTCAGCAGGCGGGGATCCCGGCGGTTGTCTGCGGACCGGGCTCCATTGCACAGGCCCATAAGGCGGACGAATATATCGACTGCGGCCAGTTGGATCAGTGTCAGGCGTTTCTGGCGCGGGCGCTCGGCGTATAGCGGATCCCTCTCTTTATCGCCGCGCCGAGCGTTGAATGGGATGCTGGTTTACGGATGAAGTGAACGAAACGATACTTTAATGTTGCTGGGTTGTAAATGAATTAACAGGTGTTGCAAATTCTGATATGCTGGCGAGGCTGGACCGGGCACTCTCTTACCTTAACCCCCTCATGCTGACACAGCGGCATGGAAATCATCATCAGGAACAAGAGCGCCGGGCATAACGAAGACAATAAGAGCGAGGAGAAAGTCGTGCTAGAAGAATATCGTAAGCACGTAGCCGAGCGGGCTGCACAGGGCATTGTTCCCAAGCCGTTGGATGCCGCGCAAATGGCGGCGCTGGTTGAGTCATTAAAGCATCCTCCCGCCGGTGAAGAAGACGTTTTACTGGATTTGCTGATTAACCGCGTTCCCCCCGGCGTTGATGAAGCGGCCTATGTGAAAGCCGGGTTTCTGGCGGCGGTGGCGAAAGGTGAGGCGTCTTCCCCGCTGGTCAGCCCGGAAAAAGCGGTGGAACTGCTCGGCACCATGCAGGGCGGTTATAATATTCATCCGCTGATTGAGGCGCTGGACAGCGACGTTTTGGCGCCGATTGCGGCAAAAGCGCTGTCGCACACGCTGCTGATGTTTGATAATTTTTACGACGTGGAAGAAAAGGCCAAAGCCGGTAATGCCTATGCCAAGCAGGTAATTCAATCCTGGGCGGACGCCGAATGGTTCCTGTCCCGTCCTGAGCTGGCGGAAAAAATCACCGTTACCGTATTCAAGGTTACCGGTGAAACCAACACCGATGACCTCTCCCCGGCGCCCGACGCCTGGTCGCGCCCGGATATCCCGCTGCATGCGCTGGCGATGCTGAAAAACGCCCGCGAAGGCATTGACCCCGATCAGCCCGGCGTGGTCGGCCCGATCAAACAGATTGACGCGCTGAACCAGAAAGGCTTTCCGCTGGCCTATGTCGGCGATGTGGTCGGCACCGGTTCTTCCCGTAAATCAGCCACCAACTCCGTGTTGTGGTTTATGGGGGACGACATTCCCCATGTGCCGAATAAACGCGCCGGCGGCGTGGTGCTGGGAGGGAAAATAGCCCCCATCTTTTTCAATACCATGGAAGATGCCGGCGCGCTGCCGATTGAGGTGGACGTAAGCGACCTGAATATGGGCGATGTGATTGATATCTATCCCTATAAGGGCGAAGTGCGCCGCCATGATACCGGCGAGGTGCTGGCGACCTTTGCGCTGAAAACCGATGTGCTGCTCGACGAAGTGCGCGCCGGCGGCCGTATCCCGCTGATTATCGGCCGCGGGCTGACCTCCAAAGCGCGCGAGTCTCTGGGGCTGCCGCAGAGCGAGGTGTTCCGCATAGCCAGGGCGGTGGCCGACAGCAATAAAGGTTTCTCGCTGGCGCAGAAAATTGTCGGACGCGCCTGCGGCGTGGCCGGTATTCGTCCCGACGAGTATTGCGAGCCGAAAATGACCTCGGTCGGTTCCCAGGACACCACCGGGCCGATGACCCGCGATGAGCTGAAAGATCTCGCCTGTCTCGGCTTCTCCGCCGATCTGGTAATGCAGTCGTTCTGTCATACCGCCGCCTATCCGAAACCGGTGGACGTCACCACCCACCACACGCTGCCCGACTTTATCATGAACCGCGGCGGGGTATCGCTGCGTCCGGGGGACGGGGTGATCCACTCCTGGCTTAACCGCATGCTGCTGCCGGATACCGTCGGCACCGGCGGCGATTCCCACACCCGTTTCCCGATCGGCATCTCGTTCCCGGCCGGCTCAGGGCTGGTGGCGTTTGCCGCCGCCACCGGGGTAATGCCGCTGGATATGCCGGAGTCGGTGCTGGTGCGCTTTAGCGGCAAGATGCAGCCGGGCATCACCCTGCGCGATCTGGTGCACGCCATCCCGCTGTATGCGATTAAACAGGGGCTGCTGACCGTCGAGAAGAAAGGCAAAAAGAACATTTTCTCCGGGCGTATTCTGGAAATCGAAGGGCTGCCGGATCTGAAGGTGGAGCAGGCGTTTGAACTGACCGACGCCTCGGCGGAGCGTTCCGCCGCCGGTTGCACCATCAAGCTGGATAAAGCGCCGATTATCGAATACCTGAATTCCAATATCGTGCTGCTGAAGTGGATGATCGCCGAAGGCTATGGCGATCGCCGTACGCTGGAGCGCCGTATCCAGGGGATGCAGAAATGGCTGGCCGATCCGCAGCTGCTGGAAGCGGATGCCGATGCGGAATACGCCGCGGTGATCGACATCGATCTGGCGGAAATCAAAGAGCCGATTCTCTGCGCCCCGAACGATCCGGATGACGCCCGCTGGCTGTCCGACGTGGCCGGTGAGAAGATCGACGAGGTGTTTATCGGTTCCTGTATGACCAATATCGGCCATTTCCGCGCCGCCGGTAAACTGCTGGACGGCCATAAAGGTCAACTGCCCACCCGTCTGTGGGTGGCGCCGCCGACCAAAATGGACGCCGCGCAGCTGACCGAAGAGGGGTACTACAGCGTGTTCGGCAAGAGCGGGGCGCGCATCGAGATCCCCGGCTGCTCGCTGTGCATGGGTAACCAGGCGCGCGTGGCGGACGGCGCGACGGTGGTATCCACCTCCACGCGCAACTTCCCGAACCGTTTGGGCACCGGAGCCAATGTTTATCTGGCTTCCGCGGAGCTGGCGGCGGTGGCTTCGCTGCTGGGCCGCCTGCCGACCTCGGAAGAGTACCAGGCCTATATGGAGCAGGTGGATAAAACCGCGCTGGATACCTACCGCTACCTGAACTTCGACCGTCTGGATCACTATACCGATAAAGCGGACGGGGTTATTTTCCAGACCGCGGTGTAAACCACGGTAGTTTGATGACCCCACCCCGATCCTCCCCTTCGCAGGGGAGGGAGTTATATGTTCCTCCCCCTGACAAGGGGGAGGCCGGGGTCATAGCACCAAACTTTAATCAACGATTTCACAGAGGCCGTCAGGCCTCTCAGACCATTGACAAAGCTCGTTATTAGGGAGAGCGTGGCGAGGGGCCGTAGCGGCGTAAGCCACCGGAGCGCCCCTCGGTACGGTAGGCCCGGGTATCGCCGACTTACAGGCGACTTTGTCAGCAACCTCCTCTTTTTACTTTCCCCGCAGCCGCATATATAACTTTCCGTTACTGGATTAGTGCCTAATCGAATGACGATCCCGCACGCAATGGCGTGTCTTCCCCGGCGTATTTGCTCATTATATGACGGGTTATCGCCGCGTATTATCGATAAGGTCTCTGATCACTCATCCGGGTTAAGCCGTAAGGAAAATGCCATGCCAAGTTTATTCGATCCGATCAAGATTGGCGCCATTCAGTTATCCAATCGTATTGTTATGGCGCCGCTCACCCGTATGCATGCCTTCGAACAGCGAATTCCCGGCGAGTTATCGCTGGAATACTACGTTCAACGGGCCAGCGCCGGTCTGATTTTGACCGAGGCCACCGCCATCACGCCGCAAGCGGTGGGGTATCCCAATACGCCGGGCATCTGGTCGGAAGCGCAGATTGCGGGCTGGAAAAAGATTAACGACGCGGTGCATCAGGCCGGGGGGAAAGTGGTCGTCCAGCTATGGCACGTCGGACGTATTTCCGATCCGCTTTATCTGGCCGGCGAATTGCCGGTCGCGCCCAGCGCCATTGCGCCGGAAGGCCATGTCGCCGCCATCCGTCCGTATAAGCCTTACGTGGTGCCGCGCGCGCTGGAAACGGAGGAAATAGCCGGACTGGTGGCGGATTTCCGTCAGGCGGCGGAAAATGCCAAACGCGCCGGTTTTGACGGGGTGGAAATCCATGCCGCCAACGGCTATCTGTTCGATCAGTTCCTGCATGACGGTTCCAATAAACGGACGGATCAATATGGCGGCTCCATCGCCAACCGCGCCCGTTTCCTGCTGGAAACGACGGACGCCATACTGGAGGTGTGGCCGGCGGAGCGGATAGGAGTGCATCTGAATACCATGTCCGATACCCATTCCGTGCAGGATTCCAATCCGCAGGCGCTGTTCGGCTACGTGGCCGAACAGCTGAACGAGCGTCAGTTGGCGTTTATCTTCGTCCGTGAGACGCAGGAGACGCCCAACCGCATTCTGCCGCTGATCCGGCAGCGTTTTAGCGGCGCGGTGATTGCCAACGACGGGTTGACGCGCGAGTCCGCCGAGCGGCTGATTGCCGATGGAGAAGCGGATGCGGTGTCTTTCGGACGGCTGTATATCGCCAATCCGGATCTGGTGGAGCGTTTCCGACTCAACGCGCCGTTAAACGCCCTGAATAGCGCCACCATCTACAGTGCCGACAGCACCGGGTATACCGACTACCCGACGCTGGATCAGGTCGGCGGCTAAGCGTTATCCCACCTCTTTTTCTGACTGGACGCCTTGGGCGATTTTTTATAACGGGCGTCCTGCCCGCCACCCTTCGGGCCGTCGCAAGCGACGTTAAAAATTTCTCCCGGAAATTTTTTATGCCGGGCTATCCCTGCCCGCCACCCTTCGGGCCGTCGCAGGCGACGTTAAAAATTGCTCCTGGCAATTTTTTCTTGCGAGCGGCTTTGCAGGGCGGGGCGTATTACCTTTACCCGCGAGCTGCAGGCGTTATCGTGGCGTTCTTCGGGAACGCCATTCGCCAGGGACGACATGCAATCACATGATAAGGTATTCAAACTTTTTCTCAGCGATATTGCTGTGGCGCGGGATTTTCTGTCCATCCATCTGCCGCCGGATATTGGTGAACGCTGCGATTTCAACACGCTGCAACTGGAGTCGGCCTCGTTTGTGGATGAAGCGCTGCGCGCCCGGGTATCCGATATGCTCTATTCGCTGCAAACCACTGCCGGAACCGGCTATATCTATTGTTTGATTGAACATCAGAGCAAACCGGAAAACATGATGGCATTCCGCCTGATTCGTTACTGTCTGGCGGCGATGCAGCAACATCTTGAACAGGGCCATAAGCAGTTGCCGCTGGTGGTGCCGCTACTGTTCTATCAGGGGGAACGCAGCCCGTATCCGTACAGCCTGCGTTGGCTGGATGCATTTGATGATCCGGTGCTGGCGGCCCGGATATACAGTAAGGCTTTCCCGCTGATTGACCTCACCGTGACTTCAGATGAAGAGATTAAAACCCACCGGCGGGCGGCATTGCTGGAGTTGGTGCAAAAGCATATCCGTACGCGGGATATGCTGGAACTGGCGCGAGATATCGGGTTATTATTTGAGCGCTGGCAGGTGCCGCTGATGCAGAAACGGGCGTTGCTGTATTACATCGCGCAAACCGGCAATACATCCAGACCAGCCGATTTTATCGAAATGGTGGCGGAGCCGTTGTCAACGGATCGGGAGGAGATAATGACGATTGCACAGCAACTGAAACAAATTGGATTTGAAGAGGGGTTGCAGGCCGGAGTAATACAGGGAAGAGAGCAAGGCATAGAGCAAGGCATGAAAGCCAGTGCGCGGCAGATTGCGCGTCAGTTGCTGCTGACCGGCATGGCGCGCGAGCAGGTCCAGCAAATTACCCGGCTTTCCGACGAGGAGATGGCGCAATGGGCGCTCTCCGCAAACATATAAGATGATTTATCATTATCTTCTGGGATTCCCCAGGCTCCTGGCGATTTTTTATTCGGAGCAATCGGCTTCGCTTAGCATTTTGGCCCGCCCCATCGCCTGGGTACGGCTGGTGACGTCAAGCTTGCCGTAGAGATTCTTTAAGTGCCATTTGACCGTATCAACCGAGATATCCATGCTGCGGGCGATCTCTTTGTTCGAGCGGCCCTGGGCGACCAGCAGCAGCGTCTGATTTTCGCGTTCGGTCAGCGGAGGCAAGGGGCGCCAATCGGCAATCGGGCCGACGTCAATTTGCGGCGCGGCGCGTAACAGATTAGCGATATAGCCGCGCTCGTCGGCGTCCGCCCGGCTCTGCATGTGTTGAAGCAGCGGGTGGATTTCAGCGCCGGCATCCAGCAGGCTGCGCTTCAGATTTTGACTTCTGGCCAGTTTTATCACCGGCGACAGCGCGTCTGCGGCCTGCTGCCGCTCGCCTTCCCGCCACCAGGCTACCGCACACAGCGCGCGTAGCCTTAGCGCTTCCAGTATGCAGCGGCGTTCCTCCAGTTGCCGCACCAGCGGCCACAGCAGACTCGCCGCCTTACCGGGCTGGCCTTCATCCATCAGTATCAGAGCCTGCGCGGTGAGATGGCTGGTTTGCAGGTAGTTGGCGTGCGGCAAGGTCCGGCGATATTTTTCTCTGAGCGCGGTTAATTGCCCCATCAACTCCCGCGCCTGGCATCGCTGGTTTTGCAGCACGGCGACCCGGATCTGTTCCGCCAGCAGCATGCCTTGCAGCCGCGGCCAGCCCCGGCCGATCACCACCTGTTGCGCGTGTTCCAGCAGCACTTTGGCCTGTGCCGGGTCGTGCGGCAAGGCGCGCCGGACCAGCGCCCGATAGGCGCTTAGCAAGGCGTCCGGCGGCGCGAAAATATCGATTTTGGCTAAATGCGGAGCGACCTGCGAATCCAGCAGCAGGACGTTGTCCTCTTCATAATGAATTTCCGCCAGCAGGGCCTGTAACGTCGCGCTGCCGCAGGAGTCGACGCCGGTCAGACGCTCGGCCTGCTTTAATGCCTGCCGGTAATATACTTCGCCGGTGCGTAAATCCGCCTGACGCACATGATGGAGCCCCAGAATGAACGCCCGATAGACGCTGACGAACAAATTATCCTGTGGCGCGCAAGGCGAGGGCATATGTTGCTGCACCGCGGCGACGTCCTGATAGCGGTCCTGCACCAGATAGTCGTAGCTGAGGATATTGCACACCAGACCATCCACCCAGCTGTCGCCGCAGGGAACCCGCTTGAGCAGCGGTCTGGCCAAGGCTTCGCTGGTCACAATATCTTCGGCGAACGAGGCGGCGATGGCGCTGATCACCTGCCATTTAATGCGCAACCGTTCGCTTAACTGATGAAGCGCGAAGCCGGACTGTAGCCGGTTCAGCAGCGCTTTTGCTTCATCAAAACGAAAGTAGTGGGCCAGCGCCCATGCCAGGTTCAACTGTAGCTCAATGCGTTCTTCGCGGGCGCCCTCGGTTAACGGCAACTGTTGCAGCCAGCGCACCAGCGTATCGAGATCGCCTTCTTCGGCCAACGATTGCGCGCTCGGCGCGGCGTAGGCGGCGCTGTTGTCCAGCTTGCCCGCCGCCAGCGCATGGCGAATGGCCTCCGCCCAGTAGCCGTTGGCCGCCAGCCAGTTGCTGGCGCGCTCATGCAGTTCGGCGATTTTTACCGGCCCGTTGGCCAGGCGCTCATATTGCGCCTCGGCAAACAGCGAGTGGTAGCGAAACCAGCCCCCCTGCTGGTCCAGCGGCGAAATGAACAGGTTATGCTGTTCGATAAAATGCAGCATCTGTTTACCGTCGCTGCGCAGGGTGACGGCGTTGCATAACTCCGGCGTGAAGCGATTGAGAATCGAGGTCTGTAATAAAAACTGCTGGATTTCCGGCGGCAACGGATTCAGCACCACTTCCTGCAAATAACACGCCATCTGTTTGGCGCCGGCCGGGCCTTCGAGGGTCTGAAACAGGGCGCCGTCGCTGCCGGTCGCGGAGAGCGCGGCTACCTGGATGCCGATGATCCAGCCTTCGGTGATCGCCAACAGCCGCTGGATATCGGCCTGATCGAGATTCTGATGGGCGGTCTCGGCGAAGTACGCCAGAATTTCCGCCGGATTGAAGCGCAGATCGTTGATATCGATCATCACCATCTGGTTGCTCGCCAGCATGCGCATCAGCGGCAACGTCGGCAGGCTGCGGCTTCCCAGCAGCAGGTGCAGGCAGGCCGGCGCGTAGTTCACCAGTTCGTTGATATCCTGCAAAATCACCGGATTACGTATCAGATGAAAGTCGTCGATCACCAGATACAGCGGGGTCTGGCGCTGGCTCAGACTGTTGATTAGATTGCGGATAAACCCGTCTTCGGCGCACAGCGAGGCGCCCGGCGCGATGGGTTCAAGCTGGCTGAACAGTTCGCCGCAATAAGGGTGCAGGGCGGCCAACAAATAGCGGCGGAAATCATGCAGAGCATTGTCCTGTTCGTCCAGACTCAGCCAGGCCACGCAGTGCCCCTGGGAAATCATTTCCTGCTGCCACTGACTCAGCAGGGTGGTTTTTCCGAATCCGGCGCCGGCGCACACCAGCGCCAAGCTGAGTTGATGAACCCGATCCAGGTGAGATAGCAGGCGATCGCGACGCAAAACGGCGCCGGAAGTGCGCGGCGGAGACAGTTTTGTCGCTATCAGCGGCAGCCCGTGGCTGAGCGTAAATGACTTCTGGCGATAATCGATGGCTGACGTGAGCGTCGGGTACCAAAGGTTCTCATTCATGGGGCGCGATCCTCATGTGGTCCTGTTGTCCAGGTAATGATTCGCCGGCGTAATGGCTGCGCTTTTTACTCCCCCCCAATTTAGCCGCCTTGACTACCCGTTCGGGTAGTTATCCCCGCCGTTTTATCTTTCTATCTTAGTCTCTGGCGAGGGTGGATCCCGTGATAGGGGTCACCGTTAACAACGGTAAAACCAGGCAAATGAGGGCTAAATCATGTCGTTAAGCAAACAGGCGTTATTGCAGGCCTATCGCAAAATGCGCGAGATCCGCGTTTTTGAGGAGCGGCTGCATCAGGAGAACACCACCGGGGATATTCCGGGGTTTATCCATCTGTATAGCGGTGAAGAAGCAATTGCCGTCGGCGTTTGTCAGAACCTGAGCGATCGGGATTATATCGGCTCCACCCATCGCGGACACGGGCATTGCATTGCCAAAGGTTGTGATATTCACGGCATGATGGCGGAAATATTCGGCCGGGAAACCGGGCTGTGCCGGGGGAAAGGCGGTTCGATGCATATCGCCGATTTGAGCAAAGGCATGCTCGGCGCCAATGCGATTGTCGGCGGCGCGCCGCCGTTGGTTATCGGGGCGGCGCTGACGGCGAAAACGCTGGGTACGACGGATGTGGCCGTCTCTTTTACCGGCGATGGCGGCTCCAACCAGGGACTGGTGTTCGAAGCGATCAATATGGCGGTGGTATTACAATTACCCGCCATTTTCGTATTTGAAAACAACGGCTTTGGCGAAGGCACCGGTCATGACTATGCGGTAGCCGGACGGGATATCGCCGGTCGCGCCGGCGGTTTCGGTCTGCCGGCGGTGAAGGTGGACGGCACCGACTTTTTAGCCGTTTACGCCGCCACCGAAGAGGCGGTGCGGCGCGCGCGCAGCGGCGGGGGGCCGAGCGTTATCGAAGCGTTTGCGCCCCGCTGGCACGGGCATTTCGAGGGCGATCCGATGCTTTACCGCCAGGAAGGCGAAGTCGACCGCCTGCGCAAAGAAAAAGATCCGCTGCAAATCTTCAGTAAGCAAGTGAAAAAGCAGATCTCCGCCGCCGAACTGGCGGCGATCGACAGCGAGGTTCAGGCATTGGTGGATGATGCGGTCCTGAAAGCCCGGGCCGCGCCGTTCCCGACGGTGGATCAGGTTGTTACCGACGTTTATGTCTCTTACTGAGGGCTCGACCATGGCAATCAAAACGTATCGTGAAGCGATAAAAGAAGCGCTGGCGCAGGAAATGGAGCGGGATGAACGCGTGGTGCTGATTGGTGAAGATGTGTGCGGCGGTCAGGCGGGGACGGTGGAAGTCGGCTCTCGCGGCGAAGCGATGGGCGGGGTATTGGGCGTCACCAAAGGGCTGTGGACGCAGTTTGGTTCATCGCGGGTGATTGATACGCCGATTACCGAATCCGCCATTATCGGTATGGCGGCGGGGGCGGCGCTGACCGGCTTAAGGCCGGTGGCGGAACTGATGTTTATGGATTTCTTCGGCGTCAGTCACGACATGCTGTACAACCAGGCGGCGAAGTTCCGTTACATGTTCGGCGGCAAGGCCAAGGCGCCGCTGGTGGTGCGCGGGATGATCGGCGCGGGTTTTTCGGCCGCCGCGCAACATTCGCAATCCCCCTATAACATTTTTGCCTCGACGCCCGGTCTGAAAGTGGTGGTGCCTTCCTCGCCCCATGACGCCAAGGGCTTGCTGATCCAGTCGATTCGCGACGACGATCCGGTGATGTTCTGCGAACACAAAATTTTGTACGACATCAAAGGCGAAGTGCCGGAACAGGCTTACGCCATTCCGTTCGGCGTCGCCAACTACACCCGCGAAGGCACCGATGTCACCATTATCGCGCTGTCCGCGATGGTGCATAAAGCCAATCAGGCGGCGGATCAGCTGGCTAAGGAGGGGATCTCGGTGGAAGTCGTCGATCCGCGCACCGTCTCGCCGTTGGACGAGGAGGGGATCCTGGAGTCCGTAGCCGCCACCGGCCGCGTGGTTATCGTTGACGAGTCGGGGGCCCGCTTTGGTTTCGCCCACGACGTCGCCGCGCTAATCGCCTCGCAGGCGTTCTATCGGTTGAAAGCGCCGATTGTGATGGTCACGCCGCCCCATACGCCGGTTCCCTTCTCAAACGTGCTGGAACAGGCCTGGATACCCAGCGTCGATCGCATCAAGACCGCGGTTCGTAAAGTGATGGAGGACTGACTATGAGCGCCATTCGGGTAATCGAAGTACCTAAGTGGGGACTGTCGATGGAGGAGGGAACGCTTAATGTCTGGCTGATTAACGAGGGGGAAAGTTTTACCGCCGGACAGGAGGTTTGCGAGATTGAATCCAGCAAGATCACCAACGTGCTGGAAGCGCCTTTTGCCGGCGTGCTGCGCCGCATTCTGGTACAGCCGGGCGAGACGGTGCCGGTCAGCACGCCGTTGGCGCTGGCGGCCGACGTCGATATCGGCGATGACGAGCTGGATCGCTTCGTCGCCGAACTGCAAGGCGGGACAGCCGCCGATAATTCGCCGCCGCAGGCCGTCGCGGCAGACCCGCCGCCAGCGCCGCCGGTAGCGACATCGCCCGTCGCATCGCCGCCATCCGTCGCCAAAAAGAGCGAAACGCCGGCAGAGGCCTCCAACGCTTATCAGGTGCCGGCGGAGCTGCTTGGCAACGGCGGACAAGAGAGTTTCGCCACGCCGCGCGCGCGGCGTCTGGCGACCTCGCTTGCCGTCGATCTGAGCAAGATTGCGGGCAGCGGGCGCGGCGGACGCATCTCGATCGCCGATATCGATGCGGCCATCGTGCAGCACGGCGGCAAGGTTAAAACGCCCGAGCGCCAGGCGCGGACGACGCATCAACCGGCGTCGCGTCAGGATGACGGTCAGGTCGCGGCGACGCCGGTCGCCCGCCGTCTGGCCGCCAAGCTGGGGATTAATCTGCACGACTGCCGGACGACGGGGAGTCGGGGACGGGTGTGTCAGGCGGACGTCGAACAGGCGGCGGCGCGTTTGGCTATCCCGCTGGCGGGAGAGGAAGCCACGGCGGCAGAAGCAGTGACGCCGGGCTACGAAGTGACGGCCATGAGCGGTATGCGCCGGGCGATCGCCACGCGTTTGCAGGCGTCCAAACGCGATGCGCCCCATTTCCGGCTGCAAGTGGATTTGGCGCTGGATCGTCTGCTGGCGCTGCGTAAAGAGATCAATGCGGCGGTGCCGTCGGTCAAACTTTCGGTCACCGATATGCTGATCAAAGCCTGCGGCCTGGCGCTGGTTAAGGTTCCCGGCGTCAACGCGTTGTTCGATCAGGATCGCCAGGCGATCCAGCATTATCACGATGCGGATATTTCGATCGCGGTCGCGCTGCCCGACGGTCTGATCACCCCGATTGTGCGGGCGGCGAACCGCAAGACGCTGGCCGAGATCGCCGGGGAGATGTTAACGCTGGCGACCAAAGCCAGAGCGGGCACCCTGAAGCCGGAAGAGTTTCAGGGCGGCACGTTCAGTATTTCCAATCTCGGGATGCACGGCGTGCGCCAGTTCGACGCCATTATCAATCCGCCGCAGGTGGCGATTCTGGCGATCGGCGCCGGGGAGCGCCGCGTGGTGGCGGAACAGGATCAGATGGTGGTGCGCACAGTGATGAGCGTGACCCTGTCCTGCGACCATCGGGTGGTCGACGGCGCCAGCGGAGCCGAGTTTCTTAGCCAACTCAAGCATCTGGTGGAAAACCCCGCCACGCTGCTGGTATAGGAGCGGAAATGAAAGATAACTATGATGTTTTGGTTATTGGCGGCGGACCGGGCGGCTATGTCGCCGCTATCCGCGCGGCGCAGCTGGGGCTGAATACCGCGCTGGTGGAGAAGCGGCATTTGGGCGGCGTATGCCTCAACTGGGGCTGTATTCCCACCAAGGCGCTGTTGCGCGGCGCTGAACTGGCTCATCAACTGGCGCATATGGATGAGTTCGGATTCAGCGCGGAGGCGGTCCATTTCGATATCGCCAAACTGGTGGCCCGTAGCCGCGGCGTCTCCGCCGGGCTAACGGCCGGCATTGCCTCGCTGTTGAAAAAAAACGGCGTGACCGTCATTACCGGCACGGCGACGCTGACCGGCAAAGGGGAGGTGAGCGTCGACGCCGACGGCGCAGCGCGCGCTTATCGGGCCAATCATATTATTCTGGCCACCGGCGCGCGGCCGCGCGGACTGCCCGGCATCACGCCGGACGGCAAGCGTATCTGGAACTATATGAACGCGCTGATCCCGGAAACGGTGCCGTCGTCGCTGCTGATTGTCGGCACCGGCGCCATCGGCATCGAGTTCGCCAGCCTGTATAACGATCTGGGCTGCGCGGTGACGCTGGTGGAGATCGCCGATCGCATCATGCCGCTGGAGGATGCCGATGTTTCCGCGCTGGTCGCCCGCCAGTTTAGCCAACGCGGCATCGCCATTCTGACCAACGCCGGCGTGACCGAAGTCGAAACGGACGACGAGCGCGCCAGATGCCGTATTCGACTGGCGAACGGCGACCGGCAAACGGTTGACGTCAGCCAGGTGCTGCTGGCGGTCGGCGTGCGCGCCAACCATGAGGATCTGGGGCTGGAAGCATTGGGCGTCGAGATCGACGGCGGCTACATCAAAACCGACGAGTGGTGCCGGACCAACGTCTTCGGTCTTTACGCCATCGGCGATGTCGCGGGGGCGCCCTGCCTGGCGCACAAGGCCAGTCACGAGGCGGTGATCTGCGTGGAGAAACTGGCGGGCGTGGCCGATGTCGCGCCGCTGGACAAGCGCGCCATCCCGGCCTGTACCTACTCTCGTCCGCAAGTGGCCAGTTTCGGCCTGAGCGAGGCGGCGGCGCGGGCCAGCGGCCGGGCGATTGCGGTCGGTCGTTTCGACTATCGGGCCAACGGCAAAGCGCTGGCGATGGGCGAGGCCGTGGGCTTTGTGAAAACCATTTTTGACAAGGAGAGCGGCGAACTGCTCGGCGCGCATATGGTGGGGCCGGAGGTGACGGAGCAGATCCAGGGATTCGCCATCGCTCATCACCTCGAAGCGACGGAAGAATCGCTCAGCCAGGTGATTTTCGCCCATCCGACGCTCAGCGAAGCGATGCACGAGGCGGTGCTGGCCGCCGGCGGCAAAGCGCTGCATCAATAAGCGTAATCCGGCGCAATCTTTCCCGGCGCCGGATAACCTGCTATCGTTCGACAGGTTTCTGATATTGACAGGATTGCTGGTTGTCCGGCTGCGCCGCAATCCGCATTTCCTTCGGCATCAGGAGCGCGCGACCTGTATCAGACCGGCAGACCTTTTTTCTTCTCTGCCCGGCATGCTTGAAGTATGACGGGTATATCACTGTGGTATGGCAGGAGGATGGTTACACTGAAAAACAAGCACTATCACAGAGGGCGGCATCATGGACTATGAATTCTTGCGGGACGTTACCGGGCAGGTAATGGTACGAATGTCGATGGGACATGAGGCGGTCGGTCACTGGTTTAATGAAGAGGTCAAAGGGCAACTGACGCTGTTGGACGAGGTGGAGGCGGCGGCGCGTTCGGTGGCGGGAAGCGAAAGACAGTGGCAAAAAATCGGCCACGAATATACGCTGCTGCTGGACGGCGAGGAAGTGATGATTCAGGCCAACCAGTTGCAATTCGTGGTTGATGAAATGGAAGAGGGCATGAGCTACTACGATGAGGAAAGCCTGTCGCTGTGCGGCCTGGAAGACTTTCTCGATCTGGTGGCGAAATACCGGGAGTTTGTGCGGCAGCGTTAAGCGGACTGATGGGATTGCAACAGTAAATATTATTATGGCGAGGGTGGTTTGCGTGCGTCGTGAGCCCGTGGGGACGTTGTCGGCATATTCCGCGAATACGCCGATCCGCAGCAATATGTCGGGTAGATATCGGCATTACAGCGAAGCGCCGCCGCAAATCACCAACTGCTGCCCGGTAATGGCCGCTGCTGACGGCGAGAGCAGATAGTTAACCAGATCGGCGACTTCCTGTGGTTGAATAAAACGGCCAATCGGCGGCAGCCTGGGCGGTGAACTTTCGCGACCCGGCATGTTTAGCATCGGCGTTTCCGTCGCTCCCGGCGCGACAATATTCACCGTAATGCCGCGCGGAGCCAGTTCCGCCGCCCAGCTTCTGACCATGCCGATCATGGCCGATTTGGTTGCGACATACTGGCTGCGGCCTGCGGCGCCGCTGGAAGTGCGGCTGCCCAGCAAGATGATGCGTCCTCCCGGCGGCAACTTATCCACCAGTCGATCGGCCAGCACTTGCGCGGTTTGCACATGCAGCCGCCACAGATGTTCCCCGTCTTCCAGCGACAACTGACCCAACGGGGCGGCTTTCATCACGCCGGCGGCGTGGATGACGGCGTCAAGTCGGCTGATATCATCCAGTACCGCCGTCAGCGCCGCGCTATCCATAAGATCGACCGCGCGATGGGTAAAGTTCGGGTGAGAATACTCGCCAGACTGGCGCGACAGGCCGGTGACTCGCCAGCCTGCCGCCAGCAATGTCTGGGCGATCGCCGTGCCGATACCCGAACTGCTACCGGTCATCAACGCGTGTCTGGACTCTGCGACGGACATATTGTGGCTCCTTAGGGCGTATTCAACAGGGCAAGCGGAATTTTAAACACGGCTTTTTTAACCGGGGCGGGAATATCATCAACCGCGCACAGCGCCTGATGCGCTTCCCCGGGATAAAAGGTGACAAAATCGCCCGAACGGAGGAGGATTTTGTGGGGAACGGATGGATTATCAAGGATATACAAATCCGGTTTACGCTCCGTCGCCGCTTGACCCTGTACGTCGTTCAGGCCGTAGCCGATGATCTCCTCTCCTGCCAGAACCAACTGGATATCAAGGTAATTACGGTGAAACTCGGTATGCCGCGCCGCTTGCGGCGCGGTGCTCACGCTGCCGATGCTGTAGAACCAGTCGGCGCCTTCAGGTTGATAGCGGCCTTCCGGCAATGCGTTCAGTTCCGTCAGCGTCATGCCCGGCGCGGAGAGAATATTCCATAACGGCGTGGGCAAGGTGGCCAGCTTCAGATGGCTGAGATTACCTGCGATCATTATATTCTCCTTGAAAGTTGATATTCATTCTTATTTCTTATTAGATTTAATGTCTCTACAGAAATAGAGAAAAACATGGCGAAATAGATATATCCTTTAGGAACATGAATATGAATGCCATCGAGAACCAGGGTGATCCCGACCAAAATTAAAAAAGCCAGTGCCAGCATTTTTACTGACGGGTGATTTTCAACGAAATCGCCGATCGGCTTTGCGGCCAGCATCATAACCAAAACTGCAATGATGACGGCCAACATCATAATCGCCAGATGTTCAGATAGTCCCACGGCAGTGATAACGGAATCGAGGCTGAAAATAATATCCAGCAACATAATTTGAATTATTGCGCCGAAAAAAGAGGTAACATGACTCTGAACCTGATGTTTTTCTACTATCAACGACTCTTTTATTTCTTTCATTGACTTAATAATCAGAAAAAGCCCGCCGGAAAAGAGGATCAGATCTCTGACGGAAACGCTATGGTTAAAAATCATAAATAAAGGATGATTCAGGTGCATTAGCCAGGAAATGGAGGCCAGTAATGAAAGTCTCATCAGCATGGCCGCCGTTAATCCGGTTATTCTGGCGATACTCTGTTTTTCTTTAGGCAGTTTCGCTACCACCAGCGATAAAAATATGATGTTATCAATACCCAGCACAATCTCGAGGATCGTTAATGTACTTAGGGTCAGCCAGGCATTGGGATCTGCCATCCACATAAACATCTTTTTTTCCTCTTTGTTTCTTTTTCATCAGTGTGAACCAATCTGATGGTTTATAGAAATAGGGTAAACCATCTACCCTATTTAACAGCCGTTAATTAATATTCACTGAGAGACGAAGTTTCTGACAATTTCGAAAGTTGACCATAGGCCAATCAATGAGATAACACCCAGAATATTCAGCACCACCAGATTAGGCGCGCCCGGCATGGTCACAATGACGGGGATAATAATGTAGACCCATATCTGAATCTAATTAATGAGTCGCCCAATCCCATCATTAATGTAACGGGAACAGAATAACCGCACCGACGCACAAGGCAAAAATACGAATTAAGTACATCGGCACCGTGAATTTCCAGAACTCTGGAAGCTTATATTTACCCATTCCTAAGATCATGGCGGGCATACCATCAACCGGCATATAGCCGCCGTTCCATCCAGAGATAACGACTGCAGTCGCGGCTGCCACAGGATTAAGCCCCAGACTTAAGAAAGTCATGATGGCAATGGGGGCAAAAATATAAACCGAGCCCATATTTGAGCCAGTGAAGGTAGCGCAGGTGCTGGTTAAGAGTGCGAAGATAAAAATAAGAATGAATGGATGGATATTTGTCCCCAATGAGCCAGCCACAACATCACCGATCATCACGGTGAAGCCGGAATTAGCCAACGCATCTGCTACGCCGATAACGCCCGCCATCATAAGAATAACCGGGGCGAACATATTGTCGCGAAATTCTTTGAAATCAATAATATTGATTATCATCATGATTACTCCGGCAATGCCGGGAATGACATAAGCCGATTCGCCGATCGTTCCCATCAGCATCATGCCCACCACGCTGATGGCAAACAGTGCGATCGTACAATTCTCCTTCCACCTCGGCAGGCTTGCCGCTGCGCTTTTTTCTACGATCTCATCGTCTCCGGAATGTTCATTAATTGCGTGATCGGGTAAAAGACGATAGGCAACCAAACTCCAGATTAAGAAACCCAGCGCCAGGATAAAGTTTACTATGGCGAATTTTGGCATCGACAGTGAAGTATGGTGGCCGGCGGTTTCAAGAACGCTGACGGTAACTCCGTAGAAGAGTGCGACATTGAAAGGAACCAGCGGATGATTAGTGGCAAAGCCTAAAGGCATCATCAGCTTGGATGTCGGCATTTTTTTATTATAAGGAATCGTCGATACTAAAGATAAAATAAGTACGTAATAGCCCGTGGAACCAGAACCCGTTAGACTGGCGCCAAGCATGACCACGATGAGTAACAGGACATAGCTCTTATACCCGCCCTTGTTAACTAAAGTCACCATGGCGGACTGCACTCTGCCGATTAAACTCGTCTTCATCAGCCCCGCCATTACCACCATGAAGCCTGCAACCATAATCACGCTTGAATTGATAAATCCGGCGAATGCTTCCTGAACGGTAGATAAACCTGTGATCACGAGTAAAAGACAAGCAATAACAGGCGGTGCGCCAAACGCAAATTTGTCGCACATAATCATTACAATCATTAGAACTAAAATAACAAGGGCATGGATCATTTCCATTGTCATTTGGGTTTCCCCTCTTTCTTTTATAGTCTAATTAACAGGTTTATGTTGAGTTTGTCTTATATGCAAAAAGACACCTTTGAATATGATTACATTAGATATTCTGTATGGTTCGGCCATACATCTTTATTAATTTCGCTCACATTAGAACAGTGTTAGAAAATACCTGATGTAATACTAAACTAAATCAACACCTATTCTCCGTTATAAAACCTGTTACCCATTTAGCGAAAATCCAATTCGCTGATTATTTAACTACACCTTCACCTGACGTTGGATTGTACAAGCCTTCTGTTTCGCGTTTTTCACCGAATAAATCTGCTACAGTAAAACGGACGTATTTGATACAAAGTCTATTTTTGTAGGCATATACCAAGTGCAATACGCCATTTCTGCCTTGATAAAGCGTCGGGTATTCATGTTGTGAATTATTTGTTTTGTTTTCGATGCCAATATAGCCTTCCGCCGGTTCAAAAATTCTACCGATAGGCCATGTTTTGCCAACATCTTCGGTTACAGAAACCGCGACGGGATTACGCAGCCCTGGCCAAGCTACTTTGCCAAATGCAGCATTATTGGCCGAATTAATATTGTAAGCCAAAGCGATTTCTCCAGATTGCAACCTGATAGCGCTAATACTGGCGTTGTTATTTGGCAACACATTGGCTTGCGGAATACTCCAGCTATCGCCAAAGTCATGAGATTCACTGGTATACACATGATCGGCAAAACGACTGCGCATGAAAGCAACTAAATGACCGGGTTGTACTTCAATAACATTCGCATGAACGCGGCCACTACTTTCCGGCATACGTATAGATTTCCATGTTTTCCCTTGATCATCAGATAGTTGGAATTCTGTTGGGTCATTTGTCAAGCCTTCCGGCGAGTCTTTGCATAACCAGGTGCTGAAAATCCAGCGCCCATTGCTTAAAATTTGAATCGCCTGTCTCGAGAACGTCCCTTCGCTGGCAAACAATACCTCTGGTTCTTTCCAAGTCTGACCTTCGTCGCTTGATTTTTGAACCATAATGATCGAAGTAAACTGCATGTTGTCCTTGCCTGCTTGTCGGCTTAATTGCGAAGTATAAATCAGCCAAATTTCACCATCCGGAGCTCTAAAAAATGCAGGATTTTGTTCGCTGCGATCAACGCCTTTAGATACTATTTCTGGAACTGACCAGACTTGGGTTTCCGGATCTAATTTGGATACGGCAATGGAAATATCGCCGCTTCCTTCGAAACTCCCGGCAAACCAAGCGCATAATAGCGCGCCATCTTGCGTTTCGATTAATGCGGGCGCATGAGCAGTATTATTTCCACCTGTTGGAATTAACGCAAAGTCCACATTTAAAAATTCATCATGATACACGACGCCATTGGGTTCTGATTGTCTTACATTTGGTAATTTTGTCGCCATTTTGATTTTCCCACGTTATTTTGAAAGATAAATTTCCTTTATTTCTTATCAAGCAACAACTTTGGTAAATTTACTTCATGCTACATTCCTTCCGTTGCTCGACGGTTATCAGAAAAAAAAGGAATTAGCGTAACCCATGCTGTTGAATAATATTTTTAATGGCAGCATTCATGTCGTCGTCAAACTCAACAGGATAGCGGCTGACGCCGACGTCTTCGCCCATCAACGCCAGGGCCTTTTTCACCGCCGCCGGGGAGAAAGCGATGGCATACAGCGCCTTACGCAGTTCGCTCACCTGTTCCTGCGCCAGGCGCGAACCCGCGATATCGCCGGCCTGGAAGCGATGCCAGATTTGGCTGACGGCCGCGGGCGCGACGTTCGCCAGCCCGGAAATACAGGCGGAGCAGCCGTCGACGAATCCCTGATGAATAAGCGAATCCGGTCCGTTCAGCACGTCGAACCCCGGTATGTCTTGCACCGCCCGCAGATAACCGCTCAGGCTTTCATAACTGCCGGCGCTGTCTTTAATGCCGATGATATTGGAGTGTTCCGCCAGGATGCATACGGTTTCCGGCGCCAGCGTGTTGCCGGTGCGCGCCGGGATGTTGTAGAGAAATACCGGTACGGTCAGGGCATCGGCGATGGCCCGATAGTGCGCGATAAGTTCTTCCTGTTTCAGCGGAATAAAGTAAGGCGTAATAACCGAAACCGCATCCACGCCCAGCGCCGCAATACGTTTTCCCAGCCTGATGGTTTCCCGGGTGGAGATTTCGCCAATATGGCCGACGACAGGCACTTTCCCCGCCGCCTCATCGACACAGACTTCGGTTACGGCGATTTTTTCATCGCTATGCAGTACAAAAAACTCGCCGTTAGTACCGTTGCAGAAAATGCCGTTGCCATATTTTATCTGACGCTGTACCTGAAGGCGCATGGCGACGGGGTTGAACTCGCCCTGGTTGTCAAATGGCGTGACAATCGCTGTCAGTACGCCAGAAATTTTTTCACTCATTTTTTCCTCGTCGATCCGTAGTCCAACACACAAAAACCTAAAACAGCGTTAAATAAATCTCACGCACGTCATCGGCACTGACCTGCGTGGGCACGTTTTTCATCAAACGCTGCACCTGTAGCGCGGCATCGACCAGATAGGGCAGGTGGGCTTTTTCCACCCCGAGCTGTTGCAACGTATCCGGCAGGTTGAGCCGCTTCACCAGATCGGTGAAATACCTCACCAGCGCCTGGGCCTTGTGCGCTGAACTGAGCGTCAGATCAGCGTCCGGCAGCAGGTCGTAGGCTTGAGCGAATTTTTCCTGCGCGGCAGGTTGTACGAAACGCATACAGGGGGCGAGCAGGATGGCGTTCGCCACGCCATGGGGAATGTGGTATTTGCCGCCCAGCGGGTAGGACATGGCGTGAACCAGGTGGGTGCCGGCGTGGGCAATCGCCGCGCCGCCGTAGTAAGACGCCCACAGCATGTTCAGCTTCGCCGCCAGGTTTTTCGGTTCGCGCACGGAAGTTTCAATATTGGCGAACAGCTTCTTCATGCCAATCAACGCATAGTTATCGCTGACCGGGTTGGCAATGGTGGCGGTGAAACACTCAATCAGATGGCATAACGCATCGATGCCGGTCGATGCCGCAATGTGCGGCGGCATGCTGGTGGTTAATTCCGGCGCCAGCGCGACATAATCCGGCAGCATGACGGAGGTGATGATGCCGACTTTGGTTTCCTTTTCCGGAATGGCCAGAATGGCGTTGGGCGTGGCTTCCGAGCCGGTGCCCGCGGTGGTTGGAATTAACAGCGACATCGTGCGTCGCGTGGGTTTTTCACCCGCCAGCAGTGTAGCGAGCGTGACGGCGTCATCACCCGCGCACAGCACCGACAGGAGTTTGGCCACATCCAGTACGCTGCCGCCGCCGACGCCGATAACCAAATCGGTACGCGTTTGTGCTAGCTGGGCCAATATCCCCGCCACATCATGCTGGCTGGGCTCGGCGGGTACGTTATCCACCAGTAATACCTGCGGAACCGTTTGTTTTACTTGCGCAATCAGCGCCTGGACATCGGGCAGGCCGGCGATATTTCCATCAGTGACAAACAGGGCATGCTGTTTGCCCGCCATGAGATGGCGAATATCCTGGAGCGCCCGATAGCCGCTGATGATGGTGCTATTGATGTTCATGCTATCCCCTTGCCTTTCCTGTCAGAATCACGGTTTGGCATTTGTGATTTTTATTAATCAATGAGTTCGTTGGTACTCAATAAAAGCCACCATATGCCATGTTGTGGCCCTAATTTATAGGTGAAAAGCATTGTAAATAATTTGATGTTGCTCACATATAATCAATTATGATTTAATATAATCATTGTCCAGATGATCGATAACCGGGGACTGGGGTATGGAGAAAGATCAAAAATCTGCGATTCAGGTCTTGGTCGTCGCGGATGATTTCACGCGAGCGAATGATGCGGGCGTCAGCCTGTCGCTGAATGGCGCCCAGGTCAGCGTGATATTTGCTGTGGATAAACTGTCGGCGGGACTGCCGGGAAATGCGGTCGTCATCAATACCGATAGCCGTGCGGTTAGCGCCGAGATCGCCGCGCAGCGCACGACGGAAGCGGTTAACGCCTGGCGTGCCGCCGGCGGACAAGGCTGGGTCTTCAAAAAGATCGACTCCACGCTGCGGGGAAATCTGGGGGCGGAAACGGCGGCGGCGTTAGTCGCCGCGCAACGTCCGATGGCGTTGATTGCTCCCGCCGCGCCGGCGTTGGGTCGGATCACCCGCGGCGGGCAGGTTTGGGTCAACGGGCGTCTGCTCACCGAAACGGAATTTGCCAGCGACCCCAAAACCCCGGTGCCTTCCGCCGCGGTGAGCGATCGTCTGGCGGAACAAACCGATCTTCCGGCGGCGACGCTTTCTTTGTCCGATGTTCGTCAAACGGATTTGGCCGCTTATCTACGGCAACTGGCTGATGAGGGCGTTCGTCTGGTGATCCTGGATGCCGAGCATCAGCATGATTTGGAGAACATCATTCATGCCGCCGATGCATTGCCGTTTTCTCCCCTGCTGGTGGGATCTGCCGGGCTGAGTGACGCGCTGGCGAAGCTGAAGGGCATTCAGTTGCCGGTGATGAAACCGCTGCTGGCGGTGATTGGTTCTCTGAGCGATATCGCTCAAAAGCAGATCGCCTTTATCAGTCAGCGGAAGAATGTATCGATTATTAATATCGATATCAACGAGTTATTAAAGTCTTCGTCCTCGCTCGCCATGGAGCGATGGCGCCCCGACGCCTTAGCGGCATTGGCTCGCGGCCATCACTGCATTATCCGTACCTGCTCCAGCGACAGGGCGCGGTTTGAAGTCGATCGGCTCTGCCGGCGGCATGAACTGAGCCGGGCGCAGTTGGGCGAAATCATCAGCCATTTTATGGGGGAACTGAGTCGAAGCCTTGTCCTGAATAGCGACGGGATCAACCGCCGCCAACTGGGCGGGTTGTATTTATCTGGCGGCGACATTGCGCTTGCCGTGGCAAGCGCGCTGGGCGCCAGTGGTTTTCAGATTAAGGGGCAAATCGCATCCTGCGTGCCCTGGGGACGCTTGCTGGACAGTGCGATCGGCGATATTCCCGTCATGACTAAAGCGGGGGGATTTGGCAACGAAGCCACTTTGCTGGACGTTTTGCGTTTTATTGAGGAGAAAGTCAGTGAATAAAATTATTGCGGTAACCATGGGTGACCCGGCGGGTATCGGTCCGGAAATTATTATCAAATCGCTGGCTGAGGGAGAACTCTCCGGCGCCCCTGCGATAGTGATTGGTTGTGTGCAAACGCTGCGCCGCATTCAGGCGCTGAATATTGTGCCGGCTGTCGAGTTGAAAGCGATAGATAAACCCGCCGATGCGGTTTTCACTCCCGGCGTCATCAACGTCATCGATGAGCCATTGGCCGAACCGGACGCGCTGACACCGGGAAAAGTGCAGGCTCAGGCGGGCGATCTGGCCTACCGCTGCATCAAGCGGGCGACCGAACTGGCGATGGCGCACCAGGTGCACGCCATCGCTACCGCGCCGCTGAATAAAGAAGCGCTCTATTCGGCCGGACATATTTATCCGGGGCATACGGAATTGCTGGCGAAACTCACCCACAGCCGCGATTACGCCATGGTGCTGTATACGGATAAGCTGAAAGTTATCCACGTCTCGACGCACATCGCGCTGCGTAAGTTTCTCGATACCCTGAGTAGGGAACGCGTCGAAACGGTGATTGCCATGGCGGATACTTTTCTCAAGCGGGTCGGGTTCACGCAGCCGCGCATCGCCGTGGCCGGGGTGAATCCGCACGCCGGAGAGAACGGTCTGTTTGGCGATGAGGAAATCAATATCGTCGGCCCGGCGATTGAGGCGATGAAGGCCAAGGGGATTGAGGTAGCCGGCCCCTGTCCGCCCGATACCGTCTACCTACAGGCGTATGAAGGGCAATACGATATGGTGGTGGCGATGTATCACGATCAGGGGCATATCCCGCTGAAGCTGCTGGGTTTTTACGATGGGGTCAATATTACCGCCGGACTCCCTTTTATTCGTACCTCCGCCGATCACGGCACGGCGTTTGATATTGCCTGGACAGGAAAAGCGAAGTCTGAGAGCATGGCGATCTCAATCCGATTGGCCATGCAGCTCGCGTAATTCGTGGATGTTTTTCAACGGCTAATCGGCAGTGTGATTCAATAAATGGATGGCGTCGTGGGGAAAACATTGAGTGATGCTTTCCGCGTGAGCGGAGATAATGTAAAAGGACGAAGCCGTCTTGACCAGATTATGGATTATCTGAAAAGCCATAATCTGGTGACGGTGGATGAACTGGTTACCGTCATTGACGCTTCCCCGGCGACCATTCGCCGCGATCTGATCAAGCTGGATAAACAGGGCGTTATCAGCCGCACTCACGGCGGCGTCACCCTTAACCGTTTTATTCCCGCCCAGCCGACCACCAACGAAAAGCTTCAGCGCAACTTGCTGGAAAAACAGGCCATCGCCCGCTATGCCGCGACGCTGGTGCAACCCGGCAGCTCAGTGGTGCTGGATGCGGGCACCACCACGCTGGAGCTGGCGCGTAACCTGACCCACCTGCCGCTGCGGGTGATCACCGCCGATCTGCAAATCGCGCTGTTTCTGTCCGAATTCAAACAGATTGAAGTGACGATTATCGGCGGGCGAATTGATGACAGCAGTCAGTCGTGCATCGGCGAGCACGGCCGGCGGTTATTGCGCAGTATCTATCCCGATATCGCGTTTATCAGCTGCAACTCATGGAGCCTGGAAAAAGGCATTACCACGCCGACGGAAGAAAAGGCCGGCGTGAAACAGGATCTCCTGCTCAACGCCAGCCGCCGGGTGTTACTGGCGGACAGCAGTAAATACGGCGCTTATTCACTATTTTGCATCACGCCGTTGTCCGACCTGTCGGATATCGTCACCGACGGCGGATTGCCGCCGGAAGTACAGGCGCAGCTCAGGGCGCAGCCGTTTAATCTGACGCTGGTGTGACAGGGTATCGGCCCGCTGCCGCCTCCCGTACCGCGCCCATTACGGCGGCGTAATGCTATTCCTCTCCCGCGGCGTTCCCCCCTCGTTAACGATCTCTATCCATGTGGGATTTGACCTCCTGACGTTGATTTTGTGATCCATAAACCATTTCTAAACTATGTCGCAAACCGGCTATTTACTCGCCATAAACGGCGGTGCTAGCATGCCTGTTATGAAATATAGAACATGGTTTTATAATGTAAAACAAATGTCGGTGGGTTTGCTGTCGCGGCAACAAGCGTTGGTAGCAACAAATGTTGCTGCAACAGGCGCCTTCCTCTCTTGGTGGTTGATGTTGTAAGGAGACGTTAATGGGTTTTTCGACAAAATTTTCCGGGATTATTCCCCCGGTATCTTCGATCTTCGCCGCCGATGGCGCGCTGGATGAAGCCGGAATGCGGCGGGTGATCGATTATCTGATCGCCGCCGGCGTGAATGGCTTGTTTTTTCTCGGCACCGGCGGCGAGTTTTCGCAAATGTCGGCGACGGAGCGGATGAGCCTGACGGAAACGGTTATTCGCCTGGTGGATGGCCGCGTTCCGGTACTGATTGGGGTGGGCAGCACCAATACGCGGGAAGCGGTGGCGCTAAGCCGCCATGCGCAATTGTCGGGGGCGGATGCGGTCGTCGCCATCAACCCCTATTACTGGCAAATCACCGAAGATAATCTGTTCGGCTACTACGGCGCCATTGCGCAGGCGGTAACGCTGCCGGTGATTTTGTATAACTTTCCGAAACTGACCGGACAGGACCTCTATCCGGAACTGGTGAAACGCCTTGCGGATGCGCATGCCAATATCGTGGGTATTAAAGACACTATCGACTCGGTTGCCCATCTGCGCGACATGATCGCCACCGTGAAGTCCGCCCATCCCGATTTCAGCGTGTTCTGCGGGTTCGATGACCATTTGCTGAATACGTTGCTGCTGGGAGGGGATGGGGCGATTTCCGCCAGCGCCAACTTTGCTCCGGCCCTGTCTGTCGACCTGTATCGGTCGGTATGCGATGGCGATTTGGCGCAGGCGGCGGCGCTGCATAAGACCATCCTGCAATTGCCGAGGCTCTATCAGATCGACAGCCCATTCGTAAATGTGGTGAAAGAGGCGATGCGGTTGACGGGGTTGGATATTTCGACTTTCTGCCTGCCGCCCACTCAGCTTTTGAACGAGAAGCAGAAAGCGCAGGTCAGGCAAACGCTGATCGACGCCAATATCTTGCCGCGGGAATAGATCAGGCTACGGATAGCGCTGGTTACCGCTGTGACCCAAGGGAAACAGCGCCTTTCATTCTAATCAATAAGTGAAGAAGCCATGTCTATTAATACTATTTTTAATCAAGACAATGCGCAGGTCTATGACATTTATACGCACGCCGCGGGGCCGCAGGGGGCGCTGCCGCTGACGCCGGAAATGCTGATAGATTCGCCGAGCGGCCATATTTTCGGCCTGACGCTCAATGCCGGTATGGGGTGGGATCCGAACAAGTTATTGGGTAGCGAGGTATTGATTCTCGGCACCCAGGGCGGCATCCGAGATGCGGACGGCACGCCGGTGGCGTTGGGCTACCATACCGGCCACTGGGAAATCGGTCTGCAAATGCGCGCCGCCGCCGAGGAGATCGCGCTGCATCGCGGCGTGCCGTTTGCCGGCTATATCAGCGACCCGTGCGATGGGCGCTCTCAGGGAACCACCGGGATGTTTGATTCCCTGCCGTACCGCAATGATGCGGCGATGGTTTTCCGCCGTCTGATTCGTTCTCTTCCCACCCGTAAGGCGGTGATTGGCGTCGCGACCTGCGATAAAGGGCTGCCGGCGATGATGATTGCGCTGGCGTCGATGCACGATCTGCCGACGATCATCGTTCCCGGCGGCGCCACGCTGCCGCCGACGCACGGCGAGGATGCGGGCAAAGTACAGACGATCGGCGCGCGTTTCGCCAATCACGACCTGACGCTGGAAGAAGCGGCGATGCTCGGCTGCCGGGCCTGCGCCTCGCCCGGCGGCGGATGCCAGTTTCTCGGCACGGCGGGAACGTCGCAGGTGGTGGCCGAAGGGCTGGGATTGGCGTTGCCGCATTCCGCGCTGGCGCCTTCAGGGCAGGAAGTCTGGCTGGAGATTGCCCGTCAGTCGGCGCGAGCGGCGCTGACGCTGGAGCGCAAGGGGTTGACGACGCGCGATATTCTGACCGACAAGGCGATTGAGAACGCGATGACGGTGCACGCCGCTTTTGGCGGTTCAACCAATCTGCTGCTGCATATTCCGGCCATTGCCCATGCCGCGGGATGCCGGATCCCCGACGTCGAACAGTGGACCGCCATCAATCGCCGGGTTCCGCGTTTGGTCAGCGTGCTGCCTAACGGTCCGGTTTATCATCCGACGGTTCGCGCGTTTCTGGCGGGCGGCGTGCCCGAAGTGATGCTGCACCTGCGCGCGTTGGGGTTGCTGCATGAAGACGCGCTGACCGTGACCGGCGAAACCCTGGGCGACAACCTGGCATGGTGGGAAAACTCGCAGAGACGCAAAATATTCCGCGAGCGTTTGCAGCAGCTGGACGGCATTCATCCGGATGAAGTGATCATGAGTCCGGCGCAGGCGCGCACCAGAGGTCTGACATCAACCATTACCTTTCCGGTGGGCAATATCGCCCCTGAAGGATCGGTGATTAAATCGACGGCGATAGACGACTCGGTGGTGGGAGAGGACGGGGTTTACCGGCATACCGGCAAAGCCAGCGTCTTTGTTTCGGAAGAACTGGCGATTAAAGCGATTAAACAGGGCGATGTGCACCAGGGCGACATTATGGTGATCATCGGCGGCGGGCCGTCGGGAACCGGGATGGAAGAGACGTATCAGGTTACCTCGGCGCTGAAACATTTACCTTACGGCAAATACGTCTCGCTGATTACCGATGCCCGCTTTTCCGGGGTTTCAACCGGAGCCTGCGTCGGGCACGTCGGGCCTGAAGCCCTGGCCGGCGGGCCGATTGGCAAACTGCGCGACGGCGATATGATTGAAATTATCGTCGATCGCCGGAAACTGGCGGGATCGATTAATTTTATCGGCAGTGAGCAACAGCCGCTGACGCCGGATGAAGCGGCCGATGTGCTGGCGAAGCGCGAAGCCCATCCTGATTTGCGCCCTCATCCTGAATTGCCGGATGACACCCGTTTATGGGCGGCGCTGCAGGGAGCCAGCGGCGGAACCTGGAGAGGCTGTATTTACGATACCGATAAAATTATTGAAGTATTGCAAGCCGGAGTGAAGACATTAAATAAATAATGCCGAAAAGATAATAATATAATTATCCAACTGGAAATAACGTGATGCCGTGTATTACCGCCTTGTTTAATTAAGCAAGCGGTAATATGCCATCGGTCGATTTGTATTTAATCGCCGACGTGTTTTATATGATATCAATCATGTTGCAAACTGCCGATATGTTGGCTGCCTGTCTGCGCCTTGAAATCAATCGGATATAACGGCGAGAAATGAATTTTATTTCAGGATGAGTAGGTCTGATTATCAGGGAAAACTATAAATAATAGAAATCTATCTTGCCTTTAATAATATAAAAACCCGGAGTTACTGATATGCCATTATTTATTGTCTGTATCGGGATCTTTTTCCTGCTTATTTTAATCATGAAGTTAAAATTAAATACCTTTGTTTCCCTGCTCATCGTCGCCTTTGGCGTGGCGCTGGCGCTGGGCATCCCGCTCAACGGCGTAGTCAAGTCCATCGAGAAAGGGCTGGGAGGCACATTAGGCCATATTGCGCTTATTTTTGGCGTGGGCGCCATGCTGGGACGGTTAATCGCCGATGCCGGCGGCGCGCACCGCATCGCGGTGACGCTGATTAATCGGTTTGGCGAACGCCATATTCAATGGGCCGTGGTGATTGCTTCGTTTATTGTCGGGATTGCGTTGTTTTTTGAAGTCGGATTGGTATTGCTGATCCCGATTCTCTTTACCATGTCACGGCAATTAAACGTTTCCATTCTGCACCTGGGCATTCCGATGATTTCCGCGTTGCTGGTTACTCACGGATTTTTGCCGCCGCATCCTGGTCCGACGATGATTGCGGGTGAATATGGCGCGGATATCGGTACGGTATTATTTTACGGCATTATCGTCGGTGCGCCGACGGTGGTTATTTGCGGTCCGCTATTCAATAAAGTGGCGAGACTGCTTGTTCCGGAAGGCTTCAGCAAAGTCGGGAATATTGATTCTCTCGGCATGCAGAAAACCTTTCAACTGGAAGAGACCCCGGGATTCGGCATCAGCATATTTACCGCCATGCTGCCGGTGATATTAATGTCGATTGCGACGCTGGTGTCGATGGTGCAGCAGCAAATCGGCGTGCCCGATAGCCTGTTTATCGACATTATCAAATTTCTCGGCGACGCATCGGTCGCCATGATTATCTCTTTGCTGTTCGCCATCTATTCCATGGGGCTGAGCCGGCATATCGCGGTGAAAGATCTGATGTCTTCATGCAGTTCCGCGGCTGCCGGCATCGGGATGATGCTGCTGATCATCGGCGGCGGCGGCGCCTTCAAGCAGGTGCTGATCGACGGCGGCGTGGGCAGCTATGTCGCCGAACTGTTTTCCGGCACCTCGGCTTCTCCGATTCTGCTTGCCTGGGGCGTGGCGGCTATTTTGCGCGTTTCGCTCGGTTCCGCCACCGTCGCGGCCATTTCCACCGCCGGGCTGGTGATACCGACGCTGGCGCAAAGTCACGCCAATCTGGCGCTGGTAACGCTGGCCACCGGGGCGGGCAGCGCAATCGCCTCTCACGTCAATGATGCGGGCTTCTGGATGATAAAAGAGTATTTCGGCTTGACGATGAAAGAGACCTTTGCCACCTGGACGCTATTGTCGACGCTGGTTTCTGTCTTTGGTCTGGCCTTTATCCTGCTGCTTAATATGGTGATTTGACGGGCTTGCTCCGGCGTGGCTTGCCGTCATGCCGGAGCGGCAATCTCAACCTTCGTAGCCAAGGCGTCGGGATAGCTCTTTGGACGCGGCTTTCAGCAGCACGATGTAGTCGTTGAATTCCGCGTCGGAAACGCGGTTGGTCAGCGTCGACATACTGATTGCCGCGATGGTGCGGCGAGCATGATTCCAGATGGGCACCGAAATACATCTCACGCCCTGTTCATTTTCCTGATTATCCAGCGCATAGCCATTCTGGCGTACGGATTCCAGCGCTTGCAGATAGGTTTCCCGATCGACGATGGTATTGGGGGTCCGCTGGGTAAATTCATAGTCCTGCAACAGCGCGTCGATTTCATTTTGCGGGTTGAACGCCAGCAGCACTTTACCAATCGCCGTGGCGTGAACGGGTAAACGCCGGCCAATGCGCGAAAAGGTAATTACCGCCAGTTTCCCTTCGACTTTATCGATATACACCCCCTCCTTGCCGTCCAGAATGGCAAGGTGCGTGGTCTGGCCGGTTTGCGACGCCAAATCCAGCAGGTAGCTGCGCGCCTTTTCGCGAATATCAATGGAGTTCACCACCAGATTACCGCGTTCTACCAGCTTCATCCCTAATCGATATTTGCCGTTTTCACGGTTCTGATCGATATAACCCGCGACCTGCAACGTTTTCAGCAGGGAGTGCAGGGTACTTTTATGTAGACCCATTTGCGTGCTGATATCGGTAATTTTGATCTCAACATTATATTCGTCAAAAAGGTCCAGAATACGTAAAGCGCGTTCCACCGACTGGATGATTGGCATAGGAAAACCAACTGCTTATGAGGGGTAGGGTGAATTTTTGCATGGTACTACGTCGGTCAGGGTAAATCAATTTGCCGCGCTGGAACGGATAAGGGACCGCCCCGCGGATTTCCTCGCCCGCGGGGCGGTCAGAGCAGGCTATTTCATGCCGGCGGCGATGGCGTCGACGTTATGTTTAAACGCCGCGGTGTAGGTCGGGGCGGGACCGGACGCGTCGGTCAACGCCTCCGGGTACAGCTCGCCGCCGGGCTGCGCGCCGCTGGCGTTGGCGATTTGCCGCACCAGACGGGGATCGGTCTGGTTTTCAATAAAGTAGGTGGTGATTTTTTCTTGTTTGATTTGTTTGATCAGCGAGGCCACTTTTTTACCGCTGGCTTCCGATTCGGTGGAATAGCCCACCGGCGCCAGGAATTTCACCCCGTATGCCTGGCTGAAGTAACCGAAAGCGTCATGGCTGGTGAGCACTTTGCGTTTTTCCGGCGGAATATCGGCAAAGGTCCGCTTCGCGTAGTTATCCAGTTCGGTTAACTGCCGGATATAGGTTTCACCCTGCTTACGGTAATAGTCGGCATTTTGCGGATCGGCTTCGCTCAGGGCGGCGACGATGTTGCGGGCGTAGACCACGCCGTTGCTCATGCTGTTCCAGGCGTGAGGATCGGTTTCGGTTTTGCCGTCTTCAACCATGGTCAGCGTCTGAATGCCGTTAGACGCGGTGACCACTTTGCCGGCGTAGCCCGAGGCGCTAACCAGTCGATCCAGCCAGCCTTCCAACTCTAATCCGTTGACGAAAACCACATCGGCTTCGGCCAACGTTTTGCTGTCGCGCGGAGAGGGTTCGAATTCGTGGGGATCGCCGTTGGGTTTGACCAGATCGGTTACCCTAATCCGATCGCCGCCAATCTGGCTTACCATATCGCCCAACACGGAAAAGCTGGCTACCACATCCAGATTTTTCGCCATCGCCAGCGGGCTTAACAGCAGGCCGGATAATGCAATCGCTAATAGTGAAGGTTTCATTTTTTCCTCATCAAGAATAGATAACGAATCAGCGGCGCGGGCGCAGCATGCCGCCGTTGAGGCCGAAGCAAACCGAGAAACAGAAAAACAGCGTTACGGTCAGGATAATCGCCGGTCCGGCAGGCAGGTCGGCGTAGTACGACCAGAGCAGCCCAATCAGGCTGGCAGCCATGCCGAGCGCCACCGCCGTCGCCAGCATCACCGGCAGCCGCTGGGTCCAGAAACGCGCGCAGGCGGCCGGCAGCATCATCATGCCGACGGCCATCAGCGTGCCTAAAAGCTGGAAACCGGCCACCAGATTCAGCACCACCAGCGACAGGAACAGCGCGTGGATCGCCGCGCGATAGCGGCCGGAGGCGATACGTAAAAAAGTGACGTCAAAGGACTCGATCACCAGCGCCCGGTAGATAACGGCAAGCACCACCAGAGAAGCGGAGCCGATAAGGGCGATGTCGATCAGCGCCGCCCGATCGACGGCCAGAATGGAGCCGAACAGCACATGCAGCAAATCGATACTGGAGCCGCGCAGGGAGACCAGCGTGACGCCCAGCGCCAGCGAACCGAGATAAAATCCGGCGAAGCTGGCGTCCTCCTTCAGTTCCGTGCGGCGGCTTACCAGACCGGAGAGCATGGCGACGGCCAGCCCGGCGATAAATCCGCCGATCCCCATCGCCAGCAGCGACATGCCGGAAACCAGATAACCGATCGCCACGCCGGGCAGTACGGCGTGCGAAAGCGCGTCGCCGATCAGGCTCATCCTGCGCAGCAGCAGAAAACAGCCCAGCGGGGCGGCGCTTAGCGTCAGCGCGAGGCAGCCGACCAACGCCCGGCGCATAAAACCAAATTCCGCGAAAGGCGCGCTGATTAAATGAAACAGCATCATAAGGCGACGCTCCTCAGGGGAGGGAAGGCCGGCGCTTCCGTCCTGCCGGACAACACGGACCGGCAGGATCCCCAGCGGTGTTCGCCGTTGGCGAGCTGCAGCGCCTGCGGGAAATGGCGCTCGACCAGATCCAAATCGTGCAGCACCGCCAGAATGGTGCGGCCCTCTTGATGCAGTTGCCGAACGATGTTCAGCAGCGTCTGCGTTGTCTGGCTATCGATGCCGGTAAAAGGCTCATCCAGCAGGATGATCGGCGACTGCGTCAGCAACAGACGGGCGAACAGCACGCGCTGCAACTGCCCGCCGGACAGCGTGCCGATATGGCGATGGGCGAACTCCGCCATATCGACCGCCTCAAGCGCCTGCATAGCCCTGGCGCGCCAGCGGCCGGTAATGCCGCGCAAGATGCCGCAGTGGGGCAGGCAGCCCATCAAGACCAGATCGCCGACGCTGACGGGAAACTGCCGGTCAAACTCGGAGAGCTGCGGCAGATAGCCAATGGCGTTTTTTTTCGCGTTATCGATGGTGAAGGCGCCGGCGAGCGGCGGCAACAGGCCGGCCAGCGTCTTTAGCAAGGTGGATTTTCCGCTGCCGTTGGCGCCGATAATCGCCGTCAGCGAGCCGGCCTGAAAGCGTCCGCTCAGTACCCCCAACGGCGCCTGGCCAGGGTAGCCGAAGGCCAGTTCCTGTAATGCGATCATGGCAATATCACCGCCCAGCCGACCAGCAGCCACTGTAGCGACAGCAGCGCTAATACCAGAAGTACGCGTTTGGAGGCGGAGAGGGAATACAGGCTGGTCATGGTTATCCGTTTACTTCCATTAGTTGTTACAATATAACATAACACTTTTGTTTTGCGGCGGAATAGGGGAATAGGTAAAAAAGTATTTCCGCAAAGCGGCGCGTGAACATTAGCGCGGTGGTTTGGCGCCGGCGCGGATCCGCAGTGCCCGGAGGCAGGACATTCATGGAGGGTATTGTATCCACATGGTATATTCTTGTGGCGCCAGTCATGGTCACTGGCTCGGCACTGTCGGTTTTAGCGGGAAGGTTAATGAATATAGCTCAAATCGTAGCGATGCCGCGCGCGCTGGTGGTGGATGATCACCGTAAAATCCGCGAGCCGCTCGCCGTATACTTGCGCCGCCATGCGTTTGATGTGCGCACCGCCGAAAGCGCGGCGGGGATGTGGCTGATGCTGAAAAACCAGTCGTTTGATATCGTCATTCTGGATGTCATGCTGCCCGACGGGGACGGCATGACGTTGTGTCATCAGATCCAACGGCGCTGCAACACCCCGGTGATTCTGCTGACCGCGCGCGGCGATATCGACGATCGTATTCGCGGGCTGGATCTGGGGGCCGATGATTATGTGGTCAAGCCGTTCGAGCCGCGGGAACTGGTCGCCCGTATGCATAGCGTTCTGCGCCGACAGAGCGTAAACCGGCCGGAATCCTCGCATGCCGATACGGTTAACAAGCGGGTAATCTATCGTTTTGGTGGTTTACACTTTATGCCGATAAGCGGAATACTCAGTAACGATGAGGGCGCCACGGTGCAATTGAGCACCATGGAAGGACGTCTGCTGAGCGCTTTTTTGCAACATCCCAACATCGAGCTGAGCCGCGATCGGCTGATTGATCTATGCGTTCGCAATGGGGAGGACGTGTTCGATCGCAGCATAGATCGGCAAGTCAGCCGCCTGCGCGGCAAGCTCGCCCATTTTCTGCGCGATCGCGAACTATTGATCACCGTCTGGGGCCGCGGCTATCTTCTGGCGACGGACGTGAGCGTGCAGCCGGCATGAGGTGGCTGCGCCGCTGTATCCCAAGGCGCATGGGCAATCAGTTAGCGCTGCTGCTGGTGCTGGCGTTGGCGATATCCAATGCCATCGCCATCGCCTGTATCCAGTTTACCGGGGCGCTGCTTCATCCGGTGTCGCGTACGTTGGCGCTTGAGCGGCTGACCATCGCCTATCAGGCGGCGGAGAGCCTGTCGGCAACGGACGCCGGGCAACTGCTTACCTCCATGAATGCCGGCGATACCCGCTTCTGGATCGCGGCGTATCCTGACGTCAGCCCATTTGATATGCGGCCGGAGGAACGCCGGCTGGCGGCGGAGCTGGCCGCTCGTCCGCCAATCGCGCGGGGAATATCCATCGTCATGCAGTTGGAAAGTACGGACGGCGGATTGGCGCGCGGACATTTCTTCAGTGCGGCGCGTTGGGAGCCGCTGCGGCTGCGCACCACTATCCGGCTGCCGGACGGGCGGTATCTTAATGGTATACAGCACCCGATTCAGGCCTATGAATGGAGCCGCCTGCTGTCCTACTCGCTGCCGGTCGCCAGCGTGCCGCTGCTGCTGATTGTGGCGCTCTTTATGCGGCGCGTGGTGCATCCCGTCAAGAAGCTGGCCGACGCGACGGATCGCGTCAGCCGGGGAGAATGGATAGCGCCGCTGCCGTTATCCGGTCCGCAGGAAGCGCGCGAACTGACGCAGGCGTTTAACGTCATGCAAGAACGGATCGCCCGTCACGTTGAAGGCCGAACCCGGATGCTGGCCGCCATCAGTCACGATCTGAATACCCCCATTACCGAACTGCGTCTACAGGTCGAACTGCTGGCGGAGGGGCCTGAGCGCGACGACATGTTGGAAAGTCTGGCCGAGCTCGGCGCGATGGTGAGCGAAACCCTTAATTTCGTGCGCGGCGACGCGCTGCAAGAGCCAACGAGCAGGTTGTCGATTACCGATATACTCGACGATTTAGCCAAGCGCTACCGCATACTGGGGCATCAGGTGATATGGCCGGGAGCGGCGCCGATGGCGATCCGCGGGCGGCCGCTGGCGCTAAAACGCGCATTGGGCAATTTGATCGACAATGCGATAGTGCACGGCGGGGACGCGACCCTGAGCCTGTGGCGTGAGGGCGACAACCTGCGTATTGAAATTCTTGATCGCGGTCCGGGCATTGATGCGGCCAGTCTGGAACAGGTTTTTGAGCCTTTCGTGCAACTGGGGCGACATCGCGGACGCGGGGACGGTGAAATCGGCGCGGGAATCGGATTGGGGCTGTCCATCGCCCGCGCCTGTATTCATGCGCACGGCGGCGAGCTGATTCTGGAGAATCGCCCGCCGACCGGACTCTGTGCGGTGGTATGGCTGCCCGCGGATTAGAAGGTGATGTTGGAGCCAAACCAGAAGGTGCGGCCGTAGTTCACCGTACCGTAGGTTTCATCATCCAGACGTTTGTCGTTCAGATTGTAAACCGCGCCGTTCAGCGCGACCGCCGGGGTCAACTGGTAGGAGACGCCGATATCGGCCGTGGTGTAGCCGGGAGACGGTTCGGCGCTAACCGTATTGCCGAACTCTTTGCCGTAGTAGTTGGCGGCGGCCCACAGCTGTGCTTTCTCGGTCACATTCCACTCGGTGCGCAGGTTGGCTTTTTGCTTCGGCGTCAGCGCCAGCGGCGCGCCGGCGTTGGCGCCGCTTTTTTGCTCCGAGTCGGTATAGGTGTAGTTGCCTTTCAGGGAGAGCGTTGGCGTAATCTGCCAGCGTCCGTTCAGCTCAACGCCGCGAATAACCGCTTTATCGATATTGATTCGCTCCATAATGATAAAATTATTCCAACGCCGATCCGTGGTGTTGGTTGAAAGTTTATCCTGAAAGTCGTTATAGAATACCGTTGCGCCGGCCGATAGGTTATCGCGGTTGGACCAGAGCGCCGACAGCTCATAGTTGGTGCTGGTTTCCGGCTTCAGATCCGAGTTGCCGAACATCACGTAGGTATTACGGCGCAGCACGGCGTAATCATCAATAACCGCACGCAGTTCCGGCGCCTTAAAGCCCCTGGCGATACCGCCTTTGACGGTCCATTCGTCATTCAAATGCCATACCCCGTAGAGTCGGGGATTGAAATGACTGCCGTATTTTTCATGGTGATCCAGACGCAGGCCGGTGGTCAGCGCAAAGCTATCGGTAAGCCGCCACTCGTCTTCGGCAAACAACGCTTTTTGGATGACCTGGAATTTGTAGTTTTTCCGATCGCCCACGCCCTGATTCCAGTCATGCAGCGTGCTCTGGTTCCATTGCACGCCGGCCGTTGTGACGTGGTAGTCGGTTGGCGCCACCAGCTTGGCGTCGAATACGGTATTCTTGATTTCAGGTTTACGCCCCAGAACATCCGCCTGTCTGGCGGTGGCTACGCCCTCACGGCTGGTTTTTTCCTGCGACAGCGAAAGGTTTGAGGTCGCCCAGCTCCAGCGTCCTTCATGAGATACCGACCAGTGATCGCGATGGTTCTTTTGTTCCCGGGTCGCCCAGTTGGGGCTGGTGCCTTCGCCATTCTTCAGACGCGTGGCGCCTGCTTCCAGCAAAATGTCATGATTGGCCGTTGGCGTAAAGGACAGCCGGCCGGTCAGATCGCGATGGTCGGCTTTGGTGAAACCGTTGGTATTCTGAACATCATCGTCGGCCTGACGGTTCAGATAACGTCCCCACAGCTGTAGTCCTACGAGATCTTCAATCACCGGCCCATTGAGATAGAACTGGGTCTGGCTGGCATTGCCCTGATCGCTGTGCTGGCGTGCCGAATAGTCATAAGACACCGAGCCGCCCCATTCACGCGCCACTTTGCGGGTGATGATATTGATAACGCCGCCGATGGCATCCGAACCGTACAGCGACGACATCGGGCCGCGAATCACTTCAATACGCTCAATGGCCGCGGCTGGCGGGACAAAACTCTGTTCATAACCGGCATTGCCGTTGACGCGGGAATCGCGTCCGCTCTGACGTTTTCCATCCACCATCAGCAGGGTGTAATCACCGGGCATACCGCGAATGGAAATATCTGTTTCATTCGCGCCGCCGTTTACCGTTACGCCTTCCACGTCGCGTACCGCATCTCCCAGATTCTGGATGGAGCGTTTACGCAGATCTTCGCCTTTAATCACGGTAATGGAGGCAGGGGCGTCTTCCTGGAGCTGTTCAAATCCGGAAGCCGTAACCACCAGGGTATCGTTTGCCTGTTCTTCCGCCTGGGCGTAGAAGCTCATTGGCAGGGCCAGCGCGAGCTTGATGACGACGGCCAGCGGACGTTGGTGAAAGCGCGATTGCATGAGGAGATATCTCTCTGAAAGTTTATTAAACGCGAATCATACGCATGCGCATTAATAAAAATTGGACAAGGTGTGACAACGAGGGAAAGTTGGCGATGGCGGGCGATTAGGGTCAGCATTCACCCTTGAAAAGAACCGACAATTGTCCATAATGACTACTGACAAATGTCAGGTTGAAGGAGGTCGCGATGAGAACCTATGTT
The DNA here is from genome assembly GCF_023347575.1 of Brenneria tiliae. NCBI lineage: Bacteria > Pseudomonadati > Pseudomonadota > Gammaproteobacteria > Enterobacterales > Pectobacteriaceae > Brenneria > Brenneria tiliae. The sequence continues at coordinate 370,940 of NZ_JAKPCB010000100.1, forward strand.
CCCGATGGCAAACCGGATGGCAGTGCGCTCTGGCGCTACGCGGGCCTGCCGGCGCGCGGGCTTGAACTCACCCGCCTGCTGAAAGTCGGTCTGCCTGTCGATGTGCTGGACAATATTCGGCACTGGTCGGCAATGTCCAAAGCAGACATTATGCGAGTCACCGGCATCAACGAACGCAACGTTGCGCGTCGTAAAAACGCGGGCAAAAACCTCTCTCCCGATGAAAGCGAGCGGGTCGCGCGTTTTGTCCGCGTAATGGATGCGGCGGTACGGCTTTTTGACGGGAACAAAGAAGACGCATACCGCTGGCTCAGCCTCCCGGTTAAAGGTTTAGGCCATGTCGCCCCCATGTCTCTTATTTCCACAGAGAGCGGCGCACTGGAAGTTTTGGATCTGATCGGCAGACTGGAACACGGCGTCTTTTCATGATTTTTTATCGCCTGATAAAAACCGCCCATGCCTCAGAAGCCTGGACCGGATATGGCGCCAAACAATATGGCGGACGCTGGAACCACAAAGGATATCCGGCCATCTATGTTTCCACCTCGATTTCGCTTGCCGCGCTGGAAATACTGGTGCACGTATCCAAAGAAGCCCTTCTGGAGCAGTACTCGCTGTTCAGTATTGACGTTCCTGACGACGATGTCGCCTCCCTCGCGCCAGAATTTTTTCCTGATAACTGGCGGCGGGATCCCGCGACCGTATCGACTATGGATATTGGAACAGGGTGGTTACAATCCGCCGAGGGTGTGGCGCTTATTATACCGTCCAGCATCATTCCAGCCGAGAATAATGCCGTACTTAATCCGCACCATCCCGGCTTTACGCCGTGCCTGAGCAGTACGCGAGAACTGCCATTCTTCTTTGACCGGCGATTAATGAAATAGTCGACATCGCCGCTAACCAGGCGTCGGTACTAAAAGATATCTATACCCGTCATACTTCAAGCTGCAGGTGCGTTGGCTACGCTCAGTCACCCGAATCACTTACTTGAGTAAGCTCATCGGGATTCCTTCCCTTGCCGCCTTCCTGCAACTCGAATTATTTAGGGTATAAGTAGTACCGCTTTTAAGCTAATGAAGAAAATAATAAAGCCCCGAATTACGGGGCTTTCAGACCATTGACAAAGTAGCCATTGGTGATAGCAAATCCAAATCCGTCATTCCTGCGTAGGCAGGAATCTTCCTGATATCAACGCACTAGCTGAAAGCAGATCCCCGCCTACGCGGGGATGACTATGGCGGAGTGGGTTTGTCAGCAATCTGAAAGCCCCGAATTACGGGGCTTTATTGAGATGACGAAAGATATTTTAATGCCGGATCAAAACGGAATATCGTCGTCAAAGTCCATCGGCGGTTCGTTGCCTGCCGCCGGGGCGTTGTTCTGTGCCGGGCGCGCTTGCTGCGCTGGCGCGGCGCCGCCGCTGAACTGATTGCCGCCCTGCGGTTGCTGCGGCTGGCCCCAGCCGCCGGATTGCTGCCCGCCCGCGCCCGCGCCGCCGGCCGGTGCGCCGCCGCCTTGACGGCCGCCCAGCATTTGCATGGTGCCGCCGATGTTGACCACCACTTCGGTGGTGTATTTGTCTACGCCGGACTGATCGGTCCATTTACGGGTTTGCAGCGAACCTTCGATATAAACCTGAGAACCTTTACGCAGGTATTCGCCCGCGACTTCAGCCAGTTTGCCGAACAGCACCACGCGATGCCATTCGGTTTTCTCTTTCTGCTCGCCGGTTTGCTTGTCACGCCAGCTTTCCGACGTGGCCAGCGTGATGTTGGCAACCGCACCGCCATTCGGCATATAGCGAACTTCCGGGTCCTGCCCCAGATTTCCGACAAGAATCACTTTATTAACGCCCCTGCTGGCCATGCTCGTGTCTCCTGATGAATCACTCGATTTATCTTAAGTCTAAACGATCGATTTTAGCATGATACGAATTTCTATCATACCTGCGAAATAGCTTCAGCAATGAAAGTGCTGATTGCAGCGGTTGCATAAAAAACGCGCCAATAACTGGATATCCATTCAGCCTTTTTGGTGGTAGGCTATCCCGGTTCGCTGCCTTTACCGGCTGTTTCCGTCAATGCTAAAAACGCGCCTGGCGTTTTTTTTGTGCCATAATTGCATGTTTCGTACCGGTTGTCTCCGTCCGCGAGATAATGCAAAACCGTATTTATTTCGGGAAGTGTGTGAATGGATAAGATCGAAGTTCGTGGTGCCCGTACTCATAATCTCAAGAATATCAACCTGATAATTCCTCGCGACAAGCTGATAGTGATCACCGGATTATCGGGTTCAGGTAAGTCATCGCTGGCGTTTGATACGTTATATGCCGAAGGGCAGCGGCGTTACGTTGAATCTCTCTCCGCCTACGCGCGCCAGTTTTTGTCGCTGATGGAGAAACCGGACGTCGATCATATCGAAGGGTTGTCGCCCGCCATTTCCATTGAGCAGAAATCGACGTCGCACAACCCGCGCTCCACCGTCGGCACCATTACCGAAATTCACGATTACCTGCGCCTGCTGTTTGCACGCGTCGGCGAGCCGCGCTGCCCGGAGCATGACGTTCCTCTGGACGCGCAGACCGTCAGTCAGATGGTGGATAACGTACTGTCTCAGCCGGAGGGCAAGCGGCTGATGCTGCTGGCGCCGGTGGTGAAAGATCGCAAGGGCGAGCACAGCAAGACGCTGGAAAATCTGGCGACGCAGGGTTACATCCGGGCGCGTATCGACGGCGAAGTGTGCGATCTGTCCGATCCGCCGCCGCTGGAATTGCAGAAAAAGCACACCATCGAAGTCGTCGTCGATCGCTTCAAAGTGCGCGACGATCTGGCGCAGCGTCTGGCGGAGTCGTTTGAAACCGCTCTGGAATTGTCCGGCGGCAGCGCGGTGGTGGCGGATATGGACGACCCGACGGTGCCCGAACTGCTGTTCTCGGCCAATTTCGCCTGTCCGGTGTGCGGTTACAGCATGCATGAGCTGGAACCGCGCATGTTTTCGTTCAATAACCCGGCGGGCGCCTGCCCCAGCTGCGACGGCCTGGGGGTACAGCAGTTTTTCGATCCGGCCCGGGTAATACAGAACGCCGAGCTGTCGCTGGCGGGCGGGGCGATCCGCGGCTGGGATCGGCGTAACTTCTACTATTTCCAGATGCTGCGCTCGCTGGCGGAGCACTATAAGTTTGATGTCGATGCGCCGTTCGACAGCCTGGGCGAATCACTCCAGAAGCTGATCCTGTACGGTTCAGGCAAGGAAAACGTCGAGTTTAAATATATCAATGACCGGGGCGATACCTCGGTGCGCCGTCACCCGTTTGAAGGGGTGCTGCATAATATGGAGCGCCGTTATAAAGAGACGGAGTCCAGCGCGGTGCGCGAAGAGCTGGCGAAATTTATCAGCAATCGCCCTTGCGCCAGCTGCGGCGGCACGCGGCTGCGCGAAGAGGCGCGCCACGTATTCGTTGAGCAGACCACGCTGCCGCAAATTTCCGATATGAGCATCGGCCATGCGATGAGCTTCTTTCAGAACATGAAACTGAGCGGACAGCGCGCCAAAATCGCCGAGAAAGTGCTGAAGGAAATCGGCGATCGGCTGAAATTTCTGGTCAACGTGGGGCTGAATTACCTGTCGCTGTCGCGCTCGGCGGAAACCCTCTCCGGCGGCGAAGCGCAGCGTATCCGTCTGGCGAGCCAGATCGGCGCCGGGCTGGTCGGGGTGATGTACGTGCTGGACGAACCGTCCATCGGCCTGCATCAGCGCGATAATGAACGCCTGCTGGAAACGCTGATTCACCTGCGCAATCTGGGCAACACCGTGATTGTGGTTGAGCATGACGAAGACGCGATTCGCGCCGCCGACCATGTGATTGATATCGGCCCCGGCGCGGGCGTGCACGGCGGCGAGATAGTCGCGGAAGGGACGATGCAGCAGATTATGGCGGTGCCGGAATCGCTCACAGGCCAGTTCCTCAGCGGAAAACGCAAGATTGACGTGCCGCAGCGGCGCGTGCCCGCCGACCCGACCAAAGTGCTGAAACTGATCGGCGCGAAGGGCAATAACCTGAAAGACGTGACGCTGACGCTGCCGGTGGGGCTGTTTACCTGCATCACCGGGGTGTCCGGCTCGGGTAAATCCACGCTGATTAACGATACGCTATTCCCGCTGGCGCAGCGTCAGCTTAACGGCGCCACGCTGGCCGAACCGGCGGCCTACCGCGACATTCAGGGGCTGGAGCATTTCGATAAGGTCATCGACATCGACCAAAGCCCGATCGGCCGCACGCCGCGCTCCAATCCGGCCACCTATACCGGTATTTTTACCCCGATTCGCGAGCTGTTCGCCGGCGTGCCGGAATCACGCACCCGCGGCTATAACCCCGGCCGCTTTAGCTTTAACGTCCGCGGCGGGCGCTGCGAAGCCTGTCAGGGGGATGGGGTCATCAAAGTCGAAATGCACTTCCTGCCGGATATCTACGTGCCGTGCGACCAGTGCAAAGGCAAACGTTACAACCGCGAAACGCTGGAAATCAGATACAAAGGCAAGGGTATCCATGAAGTGCTGGATATGACCATCGAAGAAGCCCGCGAATTCTTTGATGCCATCCCGGCGCTGGCGCGCAAGCTGCAAACCCTGATTGACGTCGGCCTGTCGTATATCCGTCTGGGACAATCCGCCACCACGCTGTCCGGCGGCGAGGCGCAGCGCGTCAAGCTGGCGCGCGAGCTGTCGAAACGCGGCACCGGGCAGACGCTGTATATCCTGGATGAACCGACCACCGGCCTGCATTTCGCCGATATCCAGCAACTGCTGGCGGTGCTGCACCAGCTGCGCGATCAGGGCAATACCATCGTGGTCATCGAACATAATCTGGATGTGATTAAAACCGCGGACTGGATTGTCGATCTGGGGCCGGAGGGCGGCAGCGGCGGCGGGGAAATTCTGGTCTCCGGGACGCCGGAAACGGTCGCCGACTGCGAACAGTCGCATACGGCGCGTTTCCTGAAGCCGATGCTGGCGCGTCAACCTGCGTAACCTTCACCGCTAAGCCGAGGTAGCTATGTGGATACAATATGAAATTCGTCTGACGCCGAAAGCCAGAGGCTTTCATCTGATTACCGAGGAAGTGCTGGCGCAGGTAAAAGCGCTACGGCAAATCAAGGTCGGTCTGCTGCATATTTTTATCCAACATACCTCGGCGGCTCTGACGATAAATGAAAATGCCGATCCTACCGTACGGCAGGATTTTGAACGATTCTTTAATCGCCTGGTGCCGGAAGATGAGCCCTATTATCAGCATGTCGATGAAGGCAGCGACGATATGCCCGCGCATCTAAAGGGCAGTCTGTTAGGGAGCAGCCTGACGCTTCCCATTAGCGACGGGCGGCTGAACGTGGGCACCTGGCAGGGGATTTATTTATGTGAACACCGTAATCACGGCGGTAGTCGCCGCTTGGTTGTGACGCTGCAAGGGGAATAATGGGCCGGCCGGGATACGACAAACCGCAGGGAACGAATTTCTTTTAAGCCGCGGGGCGCCGGGCTTTTTCTCTGCGGCGATTTTTTTTAACAGTTTTTTTGACCATAAAAATAATAAAGATATAGCTAATCAGGCCGATAAGAATCATCAGCGCAGTGAGAGTGACTAACGCGGATGGACGTGAAGAAGGATAATGACGGCGGCTGCCGGCTGGATATTATCCTGCGTTGGTTTCTTACATAGAATCTTGGGCGAAGCCGTTGTTCGGGCGATAAGCATTATTTTCCGAATGGCGGCGGTAGTAATGTTGTCAGTGTTGCTGTTGTTGCATTTTTTGATGTTATTTATGGTAATTACTCTCCTTCATAATTTCCCATCCTGTTGATATCCCTCACTTGTCGTTCTCTGTTGTGTTTTTGGTTTTTTATTGAAGTAAGGGGAGAGTATGCGTTTATCCGACTGGAAAATCGGCACCCGTTTGGTGGCCTGGTTTATCTTTCTCGTCGCCATGATTTGTCTTATCAGTCTGGTCTCGCTTTCGCGGTTATCTTATTTTCACGATGACGCCCGCGGAATAGTTGAAGATGTCTATCCGCAGACGGTGGATGCCAACCGGCTGATCGATGATGTGAATGCCGCGGTATTGGCGTTTCAGAAACTGCTACTGGTGCAAAGCGAGGATAAAGTCAAACAGGTACGTGATGAAATCACCCACGTATCGAGTAATATCAGCCATTTAATGGAAAAAATAGCGGCCAGCGCTACCGATGCGGAATCGCAGAAAATTATGCGCGATATTCACCAATATCGGACGGAATTTCTGAATTCGGGGCAAAAAATCATCAGCCTGACTTTGGCGGGAGAGCAGGATGCGGCCGTCGACGAATTTAATGCCAACACGGATATTATCCAGAGCAAATATCGAAGCGCCATCACCCGTCTGATTGATTATCAGGATAATGCCATGGACGTCACGATTGATGAGATGTCCCACTCCTATAACGTCAGCCGCTGGATTCTGCTGGGTATTCTGTTCGGCTGTATTGTGGTCGGCAGCATGATTGCCGTGGCGATGACGCGCAGCATCACGTTGCCGATTAATCAGGCATTGCAGGTGGCTAATCGCGTGGCGCAGGGAGACCTGATGTCAACGATTGAGTCGCGGGGCAAAGATGAAACCAGCCAACTGCTACAGGCGCTGGAGCATATGAATGTCAGTCTGCGGCAGATCGTCGGTCAGGTACGTGAAGGGGCGGAATCCATCACCACCGCCTCTTCCCAGATTGCCGCCGGCAACCAGGATTTGTCGGCGCGTACGGAAGAGCAGGCCAGTTCGCTGGAACAAACCGCGTCCTCCATGGAGGAGCTGACGTCGACCATTAAAAATACCGCCGACAACACCCGGCAGGCCACGGAGATTGCCAACAAAGCGTCTGATTCGGCGAAACGCAGCAGCGAAGTGATGGTTTCCGTTACGCAAAAAATGCGCGGGATTCGCGATTCTTCCCAGCGGATGGCGGAAATTATCAGCGTCATCGACGGCATTGCCTTTCAGACCAATATTCTGGCATTGAATGCCGCCGTGGAAGCCGCCCGTGCCGGCGAACAAGGGCGCGGTTTCGCCGTGGTGGCGGGTGAAGTCCGTTCTCTGGCGCAGCGCAGCGCCACGGCGGCAAAGGAAATTAAAGAACTGATTGATGACTCCGTCGGAAAAATCCATGAAGGGATGCAACTGGTGGATAACGCCGAAGAAAATATCAGCGGCCTGACGACCAACGTTCAGGACGTAAACGATATCATCAGCGAAATCGCCCAGGCCAGCCATGAGCAAAGCGACGGCATCAACCAGATTAATATTGCGGTAGGGCAGATCGATAGCACCACCCAGCAGAACGCGGCCCTGGTGGAAGAGTCGGCCTCGGCGGCCCTTTCGCTACAGTCCCAGGCGTCCATACTGGCGGAGTCGGTGCGTACGTTTAAGCTGGGCGACGCGGGTGCGCCATCGGCGTTCGCCCAATCCGCCAACGCGGCTAGCTCCGCCCGGCCCGCGGCATTGCCCGCCACCGGAAAACCGGCGGCGGAAAAAACCGCGGATAACTCACAGGACTGGACCTCGTTCTAAGTCTGTCTGAAGCCATTCTCCGCATGAGGATGGCTTCACTATTTTTCTTTTCAACTAAATCACGCTATTACAAATGGACAAAGTTTCATTGAAAAGGTGAGGCTTTGCCTTATTGTTATCTGCTCTGCCTGTGCGGCAGTGAACTTCAGCCCACATCTCCCAGAGGGCTCTGGCGTTTTCTAAGCTGCCTGTACGGCAGTGAACGGAAGGAAAGCCGGTTCCTGCGTATGTAGCAATTTCTAAGCTGCCTGTACGGCAGTGAACCGCTCGTCCACAACCCCGCTGGCTATCTGTTCTTTCTAAGCTGCCTGTACGGCAGTGAACAATAGTTATACAAAATAATGAAGGTTGCCACTTTTCTGAGCTGCCTGTACGGCAGTGAACGCAACGCAGTCAGGCTGTCCGGATCAGAACCCTTTCTGAGCTGCCTGTACGGCAGTGAACATGACAACTCAACGGCTAATTGGATGGCTGGCTTTCTGAGCTGCCTGTACGGCAGTGAACGTAGAATGCGTGCACCTGCGCTGGAAACATTATTTCTGAGCTGCCTGTACGGCAGTGAACACCTCGGATGCCTGACCGCGACGCGGCATAAATTTCTGAGCTGCCTGTACGGCAGTGAACCAGTGGGCGCAGGAGAACGGTTACTCCCGCGATTTCTGAGCTGCCTGTACGGCAGTGAACGTGGTCTACTACCGTACATATCAGCAATTGCCTTTCTGAGCTGCCTGTACGGCAGTGAACTTATCAGGTGGCATTTGATTACCGTGATAAATTTTCTGAGCTGCCTGTACGGCAGTGAACTTAGCGTGTTCAGCGCCCGGTTAACGTTGGCCTTTCTGAGCTGCCTGTACGGCAGTGAACGGGTTTCATGCACGATGCGATCGCGCTCATACTTTCTGAGCTGCCTGTACGGCAGTGAACATAGAGCCATGATTATTGCCGCCGACGCTAATTTTCTGAGCTGCCTGTACGGCAGTGAACTGGAGGTATTGGGCGTAGGCGCCGTGCTTTGTTTTCTGAGCTGCCTGTACGGCAGTGAACCGCTTTCACAGACCAATGTGGTGTCATCCAACTTTCTGAGCTGCCTGTACGGCAGTGAACTTCGGCAATATCCATGCCGGAGGCCAGCGACATTTCTGAGCTGCCTGTACGGCAGTGAACCTGGATCAGCAGCTTTGGTGCTGGCATTTTCTTTTCTGAGCTGCCTGTACGGCAGTGAACCAGATAGCGCGTGATTGGGAGCGAAACATTCTTTTCTGAGCTGCCTGTACGGCAGTGAACGATACGGACCTGATTTTGTCCAGCCTGTGGGATTTCTGAGCTGCCTGTGCGGCAGTGAACTGTTATAAAATTATGGTTTATTCCTGATTGTTAAAGAAAAACAGCATCAGCGACGTAAAAACCCTTTTTTAAACGAGTGGTCAATCCTATGTAAAATCAGCAGGTTAGGATTGACCGAAGAAAAAGGGTCAGAACCACGGCACGGTGGCGGCTGAGCTCAGCCCGTATGAACTGAACTCCCCCTTAACCGGCGTTTCCTGAATGGGTCCCTGCGCGACAAACAGCTTGAACATCTGACCAGATGACAGACTTTTTAACTGTAGAAAAGGCAGGTTAGTGCGCTTCTCGCAGGTAAGCGGTATCTGCTCTTCCGCCTGCTGTTCGGTCAGCCAGCCTTTTTTAACCGAACGCCGACGCAAACGCGGCGCGCTGCTTTTCACCTGAACCCGTTGCACGGTGCGGAATTTTGCCCCAACGGGCACCGGCTGAATCTCACTGCTTTGGGTATAATCCCGTAATCCTTTCAGCCAGTTGCTCGCCTGTAACGCAGACAGCGCGTGTGCCGGGCCATGCAACCGGATGGTCTTACCCAGCGTTTTTCCGGCGTCAGGGAAACTTACGCCAATGTTTCCCGTTGCCATTTGTCCCAGCGAACGGTGCAGTTTGGCAAACAGCGCATTCAGCAGTTCTGATTCGGTAAATTCGAGATCTGGCAGCACACGTATCTCAAGGTAGTGATCCATGGCCTGCTCCTTATTCACCTTTCTCGCCAAACACACCGCCCCGAATCAGTGTCGCTATCACATAATGCTGCTGATCCTGTTCCGGTGCATTGCCTTTGGTGATCCAGTTATCCAGCAGGGTGTAAAAATCCATTTTCTGCTTAGGCTGACGATAGGCTTTGCCTCGGCTGGTCACTGAGCCGTAAGGTTCAACCGCAATCGGCCCCAGCCCCAGTTCCACCGCATCAGGATACCAATCATCAACGGTACGCAAGGCGTTGCCAATCTTTTGGGAATGCAGCGCTGCCGTACCATCCACCTGATACAGAATCTTGCTTTTCTTATTGCGGCTGTTGTCGTCCAGCACCAGTTCCTGCGAGGGGAACACTTCCTGACCGGCCCCTAAGCGCACAAACGCTTCAACGGTGAAAAAAGCCGAACCCTGCCCCAATAGCCCTTGCTCAATGGCCGCCGCCAGCTGTGCCAAATCATCGCCGGGCTCGCTGAAGTGCCGCAGCGAATAGTCTTCGCCATCGAACGTCCAGCTTTTTTCACCCTGCGTTACCCGTATTTTCAACGCCTCAGCCCCAATCCGGTTGCGCCATAAAAAGCGGCCATTAGCCAGATTTTCCGCGTAACGCGCCGCCAGCACGCCGAATCCGTATTCGGCGATATAACCATCAATCACCCGTGATAGTTCGGCCTGATAATCCTGATCGTTACAGACGGAAGGCGTCGCCAGATTACCCAGCACGCGTAACGAAAAACTGACCTTCAGCGTATCGGCATCAAAAGGCAGAGACGCCACATCAACGCGTTGCAGGTTGGCTTTTTGAATCTCGGCATCCAGCTTGGCCGGGTCGCTGGCCAGAGCATTTTTCAGACGGTTGGATATGGTGCCGCGTACCGCTTTTTCTTTTATTTCGATCGGCTGCCAGCCAACTGCCTGATCCCAGTGACCGGAAAACAGCAGCGCATCGGAATTAGCCAGTTTACGTTCGAACGCCAGTACTGATGCCGTTTTAATGGTTGTTTTAGCCATGATTAAATCCTTTTTCCGTTATTCGTCGTCGTTAAATTCGTAGGTTTCGGTTGCAACAGCACTGTTGCTTCGGCACAGATACCAGCCGTTGTGATAGCAGTAGCGCCAGAGCGCAGCGTGAAGATCGTCAATACGGTGTGCTCCTCGCCACTCGCCGATGCCGTAGATCGACTCGGCGAAGCAAAACGGTGTCGTCGGATCGCGGGTTTTCTCCACCTCGCCGGCGGCATACAGCGGAGAAATCGCGCGATAGCCGGTCATCAGCGGCACCAGATAACCTGACTCAGGCTTTGGCAGATAACGCCAGTCAACCTGCTCATTGCCGTCGTTGTTCGCTACGGCGCCCATCTTTATCGCCACGAAATTCAGCCAGGCATCAAGCATTTCGGCTTGTGGATTTCCCTGTTTGAGCTGCTCAAAATGATTTTTCAGCAGTTCACGCCGATCCAGCAACATATAGCCGGGCAGCAAACGACGCATGACGCTGCGGGTTTGCGCCTCATTTTGCGGGAAGGCCACTACGTCGATTTTTCCGATACGGGTAATTACACCGCCCGCCAGCCGCAGATTGGCACAGTGTATGGACAGGTGATCCGCCAGCGCCCGCGCGCCTTCATCGCCATCGGCAATCACGCCGTGGCATTCCATCAGCAGAGAGACCGTCATATGCATGCGGCCTTCTTCATTAAACGCCGCGGTTTTCTCTTCTTTAGTCAACGGATTGCGGGTAAGCGCGAAAGATCGCTCCCAGCCGGAGCCGTAAGCATGGAGCTGTTGTCGGTGGCAGATTACCCCGCAACCGCTCAGCGTCAGGTTATGGCTTTGCTGTAGCCGGCGGGAAAGGGCGTGGGTGTAACCCAGAAAGTGGGTGATAGCCGGAAAACCGTAAGTCAAGCCGGCGATGGCATTGGCGTTTTCCACGCTTACATGACGCAAAATAATCAGCGTGCTCATCGCATCTCCTCCGTCAGCGCGGACTCAGACTCCCGCATCCGGCGTTTGAACAACGCGGCCGTCGACCACTCCCGCCGCTCAACCTCGCTGAAGCGTAGCTGTTCATGTTCCAGTTGACGGTTAAGCCAGACGCCAAAGTCCTGTGCGACCTCTTTTTTCCAGTCGCCGCCTTCGCGTTCAAATTTAAAATCCCGGTCAGATAGGGCGCTATACGGATCGAGCCACAGCTGCTGGGAGCGTTTTAAGCGGCAGGTTTCTTCTCTGCTCCACCCCGCTTCTAAATTCTGTATCGCCGCCGCATAGTTAAATAAACTGTCGATAATGCTATCGGCATACGACCAGCATTGCTGGCGGATTTCCAGCGTGTTGCCGACCGGTGCGACACTGAGCAGAAATTGTCGCATCTGCCGCACCGCCGAACGGGCCAGATATTCAAACTCGCCGCGGGGGCGAAAAATGGACTTATGCTGTAACGGCGGCTTCGCCATGCTTTCCCAGACCGGCGCGGCGCAAGGCAATAAGTAGGACTTTCCCCGGCGGCCGCTGTTAAGAAACGAGATATTCTGCGGTTTGGTGCCCCCCATGTTTTGTACGGCAAGATTGGGGAAAGACACCTCTATCTCATCGTGCCAGCGCTTCTCTTTTCTGGCCAAACGAACCGCCTTGGCCTCATCGCTGAAACGCGCGGCCGTAATGCGCTGGTACAGCGCCTGTGCCAGTGAGGATGAATAAAGCGGACTGATTAAGTGGTATTGGCCGTCAGCGGAGGTGTCTGACAAGGGGAAGTAGATCTGCTTGGCCAGCTTGTGCGAACTGAGCTGCTTATCCGTCAGCGCCTGCTTAAAACCGGTTACCCACTGCGCCAGCTGCTGCGGGTCATCCGTCAATGCGGCAAGCGCGGAATCATCGCCACGCTGCAATGCCGCGACCAGCGAATCCCCCTGGTATTCCGTCTGTAGCAATTTAGCTACATCCAGCGCGGCGGCATTCCCCACCGCATCCACCGCCGGTTGTTTCAGCGCGGCGGTCGAAAGATATTCAGGACTCTCTTCCTGCGCCTGAACGCTAAATACGCTGCTGCCTTTGGCGTCGCTGTGGGTAAACTTCAGCGCATGCGTCACCAGGCTGATCTGCCCCGCGCGGGAAGCGGCATCGGTTAACCAGGCCTGGCTCTGATAGCGGTCGTTAATCTCCTGCCGTTCGGCCGCCAGCGCCGGTTCATCGTCGGCAAACTTTTTTTCCGCCGCCTCAAGCCTAAGCCGTTTGCGGTTTTCGATATAGTCGAGAATAAACCGACTTAGTCCGTCCTCTTCCATTGTCCTTCTCCTTTTTATATCAATCGAGTGCGCCAAACACCCCAAGCAACGGGTGCCATAGCCATCTTTCGTTTTTCTCTTCATCACGAACCGGTAAGTTGAGCTCGCCAAAACGCTGACTAACGGCGCTCAGCTCCATATCCAGCCGTTCCGAAAGTTGCAGGTAGATGGACTGATAGTCCGCGCTCAGCCAGCTGCTGACGCCTTCGGCCAGCACGATGTCGATATCCTGAAACACATAACTCTCTTTCCAGCCTGAATAACCGCTGTCCGGCATTTTAAACCTGAGCGGGTCGCCCTCTTCGGCTATCCATGCATAGTGTTGCTCATCCGGCACCGACTGGCGGAACGGTTTAAGGCGCTGTAGTTCCCCACTCCAGTCAGCAGAGGTTTGCCACCACAGCGCGGCGTAGTCATGCGGTGAATTCTTTATCCCCTGCATTGCCTTGCGCAGCATGTGATGTTCCAAATCCACCAGGTTTTGCTCTGGCGTAAGCGAGGGTCGCTGCTGAATCCGGGGAATGGCGCTGATTACGCGATACTGCTCTTCCGTCAGTAAATCCGCCAGATCGTGGCTGACCAGCTTTGGGTCATTTGCCGCGCGGGACTCAAACCCGGGACGACTATAGGCTGGACGGCGCTCGCGCAGCGCTTTTACGTTTTTACGCAAAATATGCAGATTCGGCGTAACCGGCTCCTGCTGCCGGTGGCGTTGGATCCGCCCGGCAAGCTGGATCAGCGAACGCATGGAGCTGGGTTCGGCAATGGCCCAATCATAGTCGTGATCTCTGCCGACTTCCGCTACCGAAGTCGCCAGCACCACAAACAGATGGTGCCGTTCCCGGTCATGCGCCAGCGCCTGCCGGATTTCATCTATTTGCCAGAGCGCATCCGGATTATAACGGGTGAGTGAGGCGTCCAGCCGCTGTTCGATATATGAGCGCATCGCCAGAGGATGCTGACTGTGATACACGCAGTAATGAATTCGGTAGTCCGCCGGTGAAGGCACCTGGAATAAATGGCGGGCAACAGCCACCAGCGGGTTGATATTCGCCATGCGAATCAGCCCCAGCGATACCGTTTTGCCTGATGAATGCGTTTGGTGATGCGCCTGATGCAATGTCATCATCGATTGATGAAAAGCGGCGGCAATTCCGGCAATCACCTCACCGGGCCGCGTTGCGGAAATAGCGACAGGAACCAGATCGGCCAGGCGCAGCACCGGGGCTTGTCGCAGTTTTTCTACTCTCGCCGCCACAAACGTTTCATGGGCCTGTTTAAAAGATTTACCCGTCCGATGATCGCTTTGCAGCGCGGTATGTTCATCAAACCAGCCGCAGCAGACGTTCACCGGCCGGTCCGGCGTGCCGCATGCCTGCTGATATTCAGCCCGCCCGCAGCGATAGGCGTTAAACAATGCCTGAATCAACGCCGGCGGCAAGGTGGCGGAAGAGAGTAATACGCGCGCGCCCAGCATCCCCGCCCAATTCACCAACCGACACAGCGCGGGCAGATCGGCGATGTCGAAATCATCCGGTTCATCCAGTACCAGATCGGCGGTCAGCAGGCGCAGCATCGGCGCAATCTGTTTGCCGCCGCGCACCCCTTCCGTCGCCGGTATCAGGTGATCGATAGTTGATACCAGCACCGGCGCGCTAAGCAATTTATGCAGCGTCGGGCTTTTGTTTAGCCAGGCGCTGAGACGCCCGTCATCCAGACTGCCGTCGTAACTGACATACTGATGCTCCGCGAATAAAGCGTCGGCCGATTCGCTGCCCGAACGCTCAGCGGCGCTGGCGGCGTCCCGATTTAACTTATGTAATTGGCTGACGGCCTGCGAACCTATCAGCACCGCCAGATCGTCATCCCGCAGCGTTAACTTTTCTCGCAGCGCATCGCCGGTTTGCAGCGTCAGCGTCCTCAGCCCCAGCGCGACGGAAAAACGGCAGCCCTGCTTTTCATCCGCCAGACCGTACATAATGCGGGCATTGGCAAAGGTCTTACCGCATCCGGTCGACGCCATATTTACGCCAAAGAAACCCTGTTCGGCTGAACGCTCGCGCAGCGTACAGGCCAAGTCAAATGCTTTATCCTGCCAGCGATATTTTGCGCTGGCGCTGCGTTGCTTAAATCCTTTATGGCGGGTGATGGACGGCAGCGTTTTTCTCACCTGCGGCAGACTGCGCCCCAGCAGCAGGGCATTTTGCCCGACGCCGATACAGTGTTCGTCCAGTTTCTGCTTACTCCGCCCGGTCCGGCGGTCGGTATTGGCGATGGCGGCATAAGCCGTATCCTGCCAGCCTTCGGTGGGCTCTAGTGAAGAATAGTGATGGTCTGCCAGCATCAGGGCCAGGCGTGCAAGATGACAGCTGTGGCGCTGACCGAGCATAGCGTACTGAGTCAGCGAACCCAGTTGCCGCGCCCGGGAGGCAAATTTATGCGCCTTATCGCGCCATGTTTTGCTGCGTATCGGCGTGCCGTAGGGAAAGCGCCAGACCGCCTGTTTGTCCCGATCGCTCCATGATTCCCTGTCCATATTGGTGGAATTCCACACGGCGGTAAGCTGTTGCGTCAACCAGCTATCGACATAAGCCAACTCCGGTGGACGGGTATAACGCTCGGGAAACGCGGTTTCTTTTGCCGGATAAGCAGGCAGGCGGTGATGCGCAACAATCAGCCAGGCAATGACCGTTGCCAGCGGCGGTAAATCTTTAAAGGGATTGCTGAACGACTCGACGCCGTCTTTTCGCAGTTGCTGGAGTAATACGGCTTCATCGGCAATATCGATCTGGCTAAGCGCAGTCAGCCAGGTCAGATCATCGCGATCGCCGACAAACGCCTGAAACAGACGCAGAGAAACCCATTCATGCCGGTAAGGCTGGTACGTTTTCCCTTCGCCGCGCAATCCCTGCTGAAACAACTCATTGGCTTTGCCGAAGTCGTGAAACAATCCGGCAATCGCGGCGAGCAGGCTGATGGATTCAAGGTTATGCCACTGATTTTCATCCTGCGATTTCAGGATATCGCGCTCGGTCATATTGGTAGGCACCACGCCCTGCGCATTAAAACGGCGTAAATTACCGATAATCCATAATAATTCCGTCCGATTGGCGCTTTTTATCCAGTGGCAGGCAACGGCGGTATTGCGCCGGGCGGTTTTACGCAACAGCTTGCGTAAAGTGTTCAGCCCTTCCAGTGTGATGGCGGTTTGCCAGGTGCGTTCGCCTTTACGTTCAGCAAACTGATCCAGCACGCGCCGGGTTTCGATCAGCGCCCGTTTATTGCATTGGGAAACCAGCAGAATATTCATCGTCCGACCCGACTTAATTTCCCGGCAACCGTTTGTAGCGCATCAATCATCACATCCAGCGCATCCGCCTGCTGAAAGCCGCTCAGGCAGCGCTGCCGGAATTCTTGCTCATCGTCCCCGGCCATTGCCGCAATAAACGCCTGCGGCAATATCAGCGCATCTTTAATCAAGTCAGCCACATCAAATACCAGCCCGCCGCGACGGGTTTTGCCATGCAATACCGCCAATCCGTGCGGCAAACCGATTACCCAGGTGGCGACCGCGGCCAGCCCATAAGCCAGATAGTTGCCATGATCGAGAAAACGGTTAGCCAGATCGACGCCACCACCCCGCTTCGCACGAATGAATTCACCATAATTAACGGCATTGGCCGCCAGCTTATACAGCGCCTTGGTCATCACCGCTTCCTGCGCCAGTAGATCATTACTATTAGCGCACGATGGCAAACTTTGTTCGTAACGATCAAGCAGGGCCAACAGCCTGTCGCTATTTAGTGCGAAGCCTGGTTCCCTTTCCATACGAGCATTCAGCCAGTGATGACGAATCTGTGCGATACGCACTTTCTGAAAGGCAACGGCGGCGGCCAAACGCTTTTCGTCATCAAACCAGAAACTCACCCAATCCTGTAAATACTCGGTAGGCCGATATTCACTTTGCGGCGTTAGCCATGAAACATCAACCTCCACTTCATTCGCCGAAAATAACGGCGTTCCGCCCCCGCCGCAAAAACCGATCATCACGCCGGCGCGAGCAAATTCACGCATAGCCGCCTGAGTAATTGACGTTCCGGTTCCCAACATAATGACGCTGGTATTGGCGATGGGGATATTCCAGTACAGGGATTGTTTACCTTCATCGGTAACGTATTCGACCCGTCCGCCGTTGACTAAAATACGGCAATATTGCAGGTAATAAACATTGGATCGCTTTGAGTGCAGAATAGTTTTTAGATCAGAGGGGCTAAATGCGTTATCCATATGCAACAATCCTGAAAAATATATTTCACAAATAGGTTTTTTTTATAGATTAGCGTTATTTATGAACAAAAAATTACGCCAATATTTAATATAGAAAAGAAAATATTTATAGCAATGATTTAATTAAAATAGGGAGAGCGGGGTCTGAATTTCATCGAAGAATAAAATGTCCAACTCCGCAAAACCGAGATCCTGTCCTTCCTTTTTGCCAGAAAGAGGATTCCGGGTAACCCTTTTTCACGACATATCTCATATATCAATTAAATTCAATAGGTTACGTGTAGTGATATAAAAAAAGGTATAGCGGGAACATTAACGATTGTTCTTTTTAAATCAATCAACTACTGTTGATTCAGACCATTGACAAAGTAGCCATTGGTAATAGCGAATCCAAATCCGTCATTCCTTATACGTGCAGACCTTGTTGTCTGCATGTATTAAGATCCTCAGGGACGCCTGAGGGAGAGATAAACAGGCTGAGTCATTCCCGAGGCCTTCCGAGCCTGTTTCGCAGATA